>RFTU01000077.1 GCA_009923315.1 Betaproteobacteria bacterium | reverse complement strand
TGTACTCCATGAAGATCAACCCCGAGAAGATCCGTGACGTGATCGGCAAGGGTGGTGCCACCATCCGCGCGCTGACCGAAGAAACCGGCACCACCATCGACATCGGAGAAGACGGCACCATCACCATTGCCTCGACCGATGGCGAGCGCGCCGCCCTGGCCCGCAAGCGCATCGAAGAGATCACGGCAGAGGCCGAAGTGGGCAAAGTCTATGAAGGCCCGGTCACCAAGATTCTGGACTTCGGCGCCCTCATCAACATCCTGCCCGGCAAGGACGGTCTGCTGCACATCAGCCAGATCGCCCACCAACGCGTGGAGAAGGTCGAGGACTTCCTCCAAGAGGGTCAGGTGGTCAAGGTCAAGGTGTTGGAGACCGATGAGAAGGGCCGCATCAAGTTGTCGATGAAGGCCCTGCTGGAGCGCCCGGAGGGCATGCCAGAAGAGGAAGACCGTCCCCGTCGCGAATACCGTGACCGCGGCGATCGCGGAGACCGTGGCGACCGCCCCCGCCGCGAGCGCAGCGACCGTGGTGAGCGCCGCGCTCCGGCCCATCAGGGTGAGCACGGTGGTGAGGGCTCGGCCTCGTCTGTCGAGGCGGGGCCGGCGGCCCACGATCCCCAACAGCAACAGCAACAATAGCAGTCATGACCGGAGCCTGGCGGGTCCGCGCATCCCATACTCGGCGATGCGCGGCCACCAGTCGGCCCTCGCAGTGGACACCTGAACCATGTCGTCGTCCTCGATGAACGCCGTCGAAATCGCCGGCTACGGCGGGCCCGAGGTGTTGCGCCTGACGCAGCGCCCAGTGCCCGCGCCTGTGGCCGGTGAACTGTTGATTCGCGTCAGCGCTTCGGGCGTCAACCGCCCGGATGTGCTGCAGCGCAAGGGTCTGTATCCCATGCCTGCGGGCGTGTCGGACCTTCCGGGCTTGGAGATCGCCGGCGTGGTGGAAGCGGGCTCGACGGCCGATCTGGCCGCAGCCGGCGTGTCCCTGGGCCAGCGGGTGTGTGCCCTGGTGGCCGGCGGCGGCTATGCCCAGTACTGCGTGGCGCCCGTGGGTCAGGTGCTGCCCATTCCCCGGGGCCTGAGCGACCTCGAAGCCGCGAGCCTGCCGGAGACCTTCTTCACCGTCTGGCAGAACCTGTTCGAGATTGCGCGGCTGCAGGCGGGTGAGACGGTCCTGGTGCAGGGGGGGTCCAGCGGTATCGGCGTCACCGCCATCCAGCTGGGCAAGGCCTTCGGGTGTACCGTGATCGTGACAGTGGGGTCCGACGACAAGGGCCGTGAATGCCTGAAGCTGGGCGCCGACCACTTCATCAACTACAAGACGCAGGACTTCGCTGAGGAGGCGCTCAAGCTGACCCATGGAGCCGGTGTGAATGTGGTTCTGGACATGGTGGGCGGCGCGTACATCGCACGCGAAGTGCAGTGCCTGGCCAACGATGGGCGCCTGGCCCTGATCGCCACCCAAGGCGGCCACGACAGTTCCTTCGATGGTGGTGCTGTGCTGCGCAAGCGGCTGGCGATCACCGGTTCAACCTTGCGCCCGCGCCCGCTGGCCTACAAGGCCCAGTTGGCCCGTGGCCTGATCGAAAAGGTTTGGCCCCTGATCGAGGCGGGGCGTATTCGCCCGGTCATCCACAGCGTCTTTCAGGCGGCTGCGCCAGACGGCGCCATGCAGGCCCACCAGCTGATGGAAAGCAGCACGCATGTGGGCAAGATCATGTTGGCCTGGTAGGGGTTGAGCAGCATGCGCAGGAAACTGGTGGTGGGCAACTGGAAGATGCACGGCAACCGAGCCTCCAACGCGGAGTTGCTCGCCGGTATCCTGGGCGCGCGCCCGTTTGCTTGTGACGTGGGGGTGTGCGTGCCCTTCGTCTACGTTGCCGACACGGCAGTGTCGCTGGCGACCTCTGAAATCCGGTGGGGCGCGCAAGATGTATCTGCCCAGGAGCAGGGCGCCTTCACGGGTGAGGTATCGGCGGCCATGTTGCGTGAGTTGGGCTGCCGCTACGCCATCGTGGGGCACTCAGAGCGTCGTGCCCACCACGCCGAAGGCGACCAACTCGTGGCCGACAAGGCCAAGGCGGCCTTGGGGCACGGCCTCACACCCATCGTGTGCGTGGGCGAAACCCTGGAGCAGCGCGAGGCGGGCCAGACCGAGGTGGTGGTCAAGCGACAGCTGTCTGCGGTGATCCACGCACTGGGCCACTGTGCGGGCGAAATGGTGGTGGCCTACGAGCCCGTGTGGGCCATCGGTACCGGCCGCACGGCCACGCCCGAGCAGGCGCAAGCGGTGCACGCCGTGCTGCGAGCGCAGCTGCGGGCGGCCACTTCACAAGCCGACACCATGAAGATCCTTTATGGCGGCAGCGTCAAGCCCGACAATGCGGCCCGTTTGTTTGCGCAAGCCGATATTGACGGCGGCCTCATCGGCGGCGCGGCGCTCAAGGCGTCCGACTTCGTGACCATTTGCCGCGCGGCGGGCTGAGTCGGCCGTGCGCAACGGCTCCAAGGCCAGCAAGCTGACGCGCTGCTTTCCAAACGAAACCCACTGACCTCAACGAACCACCATGCAATTCCTCGCCAACCTGCTGCTCATCGTTCAGATCCTGTCCGCCCTGGTGATGATCGGCCTGGTGCTGATCCAGCACGGCAAAGGCGCCGATATGGGCGCTTCATTTGGCAGTGGCTCCTCAGGTAGTCTCTTCGGCGCCACTGGCAGCGCGAACTTTCTCTCGCGCTCGACCTCCGCGTGCGCCACGGTGTTCTTCCTGTGCACGCTGGGCCTGGCCTACTTCGGCACACCGCGCGAGGCCCCGGCGGGTGGCTCCAGTGTGTTGGAAAAGGCCACTGCGCCCGCCGGTGCCGCTTCGGGTGCGGCGCCAGGCGTGATTCCGGGGGCGATACCGGGTGCTGCAACGGGAGTCGCACCTGCCGCCCAGAGCTCGGCCACCCCGGCCCCAGCGCCCACGGCAGCCCTACCGGCCGCGGCGGACAAGCCGGGCGAAATCCCTAAGCGTTGAGCCGTTTGGCCGTCAGGTTCACGGATGTTTTCGGTCTAGAATCGAAGGCTGTTCCGGAGCAAACCTCATGCTTTCCGAGGCAGTCGTGCCCGTGCCGTCGTGGTGAAATTGGTAGACACGCTATCTTGAGGGGGTAGTGGCGAAAGCTGTGCGAGTTCGAGTCTCGCCGACGGCACCAAGAACAAGAAGACGAAAGTCGAGTCGAGTCAAATTCGGTGTGGCCCCGGAGGGCGGCACCGAGCGCCCAGCGCAGCGTAGCTGCCAATCGGGACAGGCGGGCGCGCTGCAGAGGTCGGGGGACTTCTGGCGCGCCTTTATCGCGTCCGGCCGGTGCCGGGCGGACTGAAGTCGGTTGTGAACATGAACCTGCAAGAGTACCTGCCCATCATCCTGTTCATCCTGGTGGGCACGGCCATCGGCATCGCGCCCCAGGTCATCGGCTTCATCATGGGCCCCAATCGCCCCGACGCCGCCAAGAACTCCCCCTACGAATGTGGCTTTGAAGCCTTCGAGGACGCCCGCATGCAGTTCGACGTGCGCTACTACCTCGTGGCCATTCTCTTCATCCTCTTCGATCTCGAGATCGCCTTTCTGTTTCCTTGGGCGGTGTCGCTGCGCGATATCGGCCCCACAGGCTTCTGGGCCGTGATGGTCTTCCTCGGCATCCTGGTTGTTGGCCTGGTGTACGAATGGAAGAAGGGCGCGCTGGATTGGGAGTGAAGCATGGGCATTGAAGGCGTTCTCAAGGAAGGCTTCGTCACCACCTCGGTGGACAAGCTGGTGAATTGGTCCAAGACCGGATCGTTGTGGCCCATGACCTTCGGTTTGGCCTGCTGTGCGGTGGAGATGATGCATGCCGGAGCCTCCCGCTACGACATCGACCGCTTCGGCATGCTGTTCCGGCCCTCGCCGCGGCAGTCCGATCTGATGATCGTGGCCGGCACGTTGTGCAACAAGATGGCCCCTGCGCTTCGCAAGGTCTACGACCAGATGGCCGAGCCCCGCTGGGTGTTGTCCATGGGCTCGTGCGCCAACGGCGGTGGCTACTACCACTACAGCTACTCGGTGGTGCGCGGCTGCGACCGCATCGTGCCGGTGGATGTGTATGTGCCGGGCTGCCCGCCCACGGCAGAGGCCCTGCTCTACGGCATTCTGCAACTGCAGTCCAAGATTCGGCGTGAGAACACGATCGCCCGTTGAGGCTTCAGGCCTGTTGCGCAACACCCCACACGCCACCCCACCGCACCGAACCGCAGTACCCCGACCGGCAGCCGTATCAGCCCCGAGGATCCCCATGTCTGAAAAACTTCAACGCCTGCAAGCCGCTCTCCAAGCCGTGCTGGGCGAGCGCATCCAGGGGCTGGAGTGCCGCTTGGGCGAGGTGACCCTGACCGTGCGTGCGGACGACTACCTGGCCGTGTGCCAGAGCCTACGGGACGAACCCGCGCTGGGCTTTGAGCAGATGATGGACCTTTGTGGTGTGGACTACAGCGGCTATCGCGAAGGCGCCCACGAAGGCCCGCGCTTTGCCGTGGTGCTGCACCTGCTGTCGGTGGCGCACAACTGGCGCCTGCGACTGCGCACCTTCTGTCCCGACGACCACCAGCCCCTGGTGGCCAGCGTGACCGAGGTCTGGAATGCGGCCAGCTGGTTTGAGCGGGAGGCCTTCGACCTGTACGGCATCCTCTTCGAGGGTCACCACGACCTGCGCCGCTTGCTCACCGACTACGGCTTCATCGGGCACCCTTTCCGCAAGGACTTTCCGGTCACCGGTCATGTGGAGATGCGTTACGACGCAGAGCAAAAGCGCGTCATCTATCAGCCTGTGACCATCGAAACCCGAGAGATCACGCCGCGCATCATCCGCGAGGAACCCTACGGCGGGCTGCACTGAGCGGCCGGGCCACGAGACGAACATGGCGGACATCAAGAACTACACCCTGAACTTCGGCCCCCAGCATCCGGCTGCGCACGGCGTGCTGCGCCTGGTGTTGGAGCTCGACGGCGAGGTCATCCAGCGTGCGGACCCTCATATCGGCCTGCTGCACCGTGCGACCGAGAAGCTCGCCGAGTCCAAGACCTACATCCAGTCCCTGCCGTATATGGACCGATTGGATTACGTGTCGATGATGTGCAACGAGCATGCCTACTGCTTGTCCATCGAAAAGCTCCTGGGCATTGAGGTGCCCGAGCGTGCCCAGTACATCCGCGTGATGTATTCGGAAATCACTCGTCTGCTCAACCATCTGCTGTGGCTGGGCTGCCACGGCATGGACTGCGGCGCGATGAACATGCTCATCTACTGCTTCCGCGAACGTGAAGATCTTTTCGACATGTACGAAGCGGTCTCGGGGGCGCGCATGCACGCCGCCTACTTCCGCCCTGGAGGCGTGTACCGTGACCTTCCCGACCGGATGCCGCAGTACCAGGCCAGCAAGATCCGCAACGCCCGAGCCATCGCGCAGCTCAACGAAAACCGTCAGGGCTCGTTGCTGGACTTCATCGAGGACTTCACTCAGCGCTTTCCCGCGCTGGTGGACGAGTACGAAACGCTGCTGACCGACAACCGCATCTGGAAGCAGCGCACCGTGGGCATCGCGGTGGTGTCGCCCGAGCGGGCGCTGAACCTGGGTTTCTCCGGCCCCATGCTGCGCGGCTCGGGCATTGCCTGGGACTTGCGCAAAAAGCAGCCCTATGACGTGTACGACCGCATGGATTTCGACATTCCGGTGGGCGTCAACGGCGACACCTATGACCGGTATCTGGTGCGAGTGGAAGAGATGCGCCAAGCCAACCGCATCATCCAGCAGTGCGTGAAGTGGTTGCGCGCCAACCCTGGCCCGGTCATCACCGACAACCACAAGGTGGCGCCGCCTGACCGCGTGGGCATGAAGTCCAACATGGAAGAGCTGATCCATCACTTCAAGCTCTTCACGGAAGGCTTCCATGTGCCCGAGGGTCAAGCCTATGCGGCCGTGGAGCATCCCAAGGGCGAGTTCGGCATCTACATCGTGAGCGATGGAGCCAACAAGCCCTGGCGCCTGAAGATTCGTGCTCCGGGCTTTGCACATCTGGCTGCGCTCGATGAAATGACCCGTGGCCACATGATCGCCGATGCGGTGGCGGTGATCGGCACCATGGACATCGTGTTTGGTGAGGTTGACCGATGAAGGCCGACCACGTGAGCTACACCCTGAGCGACGCCACGCGCGCACGTTTCGACCGCGAGGTGGCCAAGTACCCAGCCGATCAGCGCCAGTCCGCTGTGATGGGTTGCCTTTCGATCATCCAGCAGGAAGAAGGATGGGTCAGTTCCTCGGCCGAGATGGCGGTGGCCGCCTACCTGGGCATGCCGCCGATTGCGGTGGCGGAGGTGACCACCTTCTACAACATGTACAACCAGGAGCCGGTTGGGAAATACAAGCTCAGCTTGTGCACCAACCTGCCGTGCCAGTTGCGTGACGGACAGCAGGCACTGGAGCACCTGTGTCAGCGGCTGGGCGTGCAAGAGGGCGGTACCTCGGCCGATGGCCTGTTCACCGTGCAGAAGACCGAGTGCCTGGGGGCCTGTGCCGATGCGCCGGTGATGCTGGTCAACGACCGGCAGATGGTGAGCTTCATGAGCAAGGACCGGCTTGACGCCCTGCTCGACCAACTGAAGAACGAGGCTTGATCGCGATGGGCCAGAGACTCGACCTCTCCCGTTTCCAGGCGCAGGGCCAGGAAAGCTGCTTCCACGGCAAGCACATCCAGCCGCAGATCTATGCGGGGCTGAATGGCTCGAACTGGAGCCTGAAGGACTATGAAGCCCGTGGCGGCTACGCCGCTTTGCGCAAGATCCTGGGCCAGGACGGCGGGGAGGGCATGACGCCTGACGCCGTGATCGCCGATGTGAAGCTGTCGGCCCTGCGTGGCCGTGGTGGCGCGGGCTTTCCCACAGGCCTGAAGTGGAGCTTCATGCCGCGTCAGTTCCCGGGGCAAAAGTACCTGGTCTGCAATTCGGACGAGGGCGAGCCGGGCACCTGCAAGGACCGCGACATCCTGCTGCACAACCCACATGCGGTGATCGAGGGTATGGCGATTGCGGCCTATGCCATGGGTATCAGCGTGGGTTACAACTACATCCACGGCGAGATCTTTGAGGCGTATGAGCGCTTCGAAGCCGCTTTGGAAGAGGCTCGCGCTGCCGGCTACCTGGGCAGGAACATCATGGGCTCCAGCTACAGCTTCCAGTTGCACGCCCACCACGGTTTCGGTGCCTACATCTGCGGTGAGGAAACGGCGCTGTTGGAGTCGCTCGAAGGCAAGAAGGGCCAACCGCGCTTCAAGCCGCCATTCCCGGCCAGCTACGGCCTGTACGGCAAGCCCACCACCATCAACAACACGGAAACCTTTGCCGCAGTGCCCTGGATCATCCGCCACGGCGGACAGGCCTATCTGGATGTGGGCAAGCCCAACAACGGGGGCACCAAGATCTTTTCGGTTGTCGGTGATGTCAACGCGCCGGGCAACTTCGAGATTCCGATGGGGACGCCGTTTTCCAAGCTGCTCGAACTCGCCGGTGGTGTAAAGGGTGGGGCGCTCAAGGCGGTCATCCCCGGCGGCTCGTCGGCCCCGGTGCTGCCGGCCTCCATCATGATGGACATCACGATGGATTACGACGCGATCGCCAAGGCGGGCTCCATGCTGGGCTCGGGTGCGGTGATCGTGATGAACGACACCCGCTGCATGGTCAAGAGCCTGCTGCGCTTGTCGTACTTCTATCAGCACGAAAGCTGCGGCCAGTGCACGCCGTGCCGGGAAGGTACGGGCTGGCTTTGGCGCATGGTGGACCGCATCGAAAGGGGCCAGGGTCGAATGGAAGACCTGGACCTGCTGAACTCGGTGGCCGACAACATTCAGGGCCGCACCATCTGCGCCTTGGGTGATGCCGCGGCCATGCCGGTGCGCGGCATGATCAAGCACTTCCGTGATGAGTTCGTTCATCACATCGAACACAAGACCTGCGTGGTACCGGCCTATGTCTGACCCCGTCAAGAACCTGATGGATATCGAGCTCGACGGCCACAAGGTCCAGGTCGAGCCTGGCAGCATGGTCATGCATGCGGCCGATGCGGCAGGCGTTTACGTGCCGCACTTCTGCTACCACAAGAAGCTCAGCATCGCGGCCAACTGCCGCATGTGTCTGGTGGAGGTGGAAAAGGCCCCCAAGCCCATGCCCGCCTGCGCCACGCCCGTGACACCGGGCATGGTGGTGCGCACCCAGAGCGAAAAGGCCAAGAAGGCCCAGCAGGCGGTGATGGAGTTCCTGCTCATCAACCACCCGCTGGACTGCCCCATCTGCGACCAGGGTGGTGAATGCCAGCTGCAGGATCTGGCCGTGGGCTATGGCGGTAGTGCCTCGCGCTACACCGAAGAAAAGCGCGTGGTGTTCCACAAGAACGTAGGGCCACTGATCTCCATGGAGGAGATGAGCCGCTGCATCCACTGCACCCGCTGTGTGCGCTTTGGCCAGGAGATCGCCGGCGTCATGGAGCTGGGCATGCTGCACCGCGGTGAGCATTCTGAGATCACCACCTTCGTGGGCAACACGGTCGATTCCGAACTTTCGGGCAACATGATCGACATCTGCCCAGTGGGCGCCTTGACCAGCAAGCCTTTTCGCTACAGCGCCCGCACGTGGGAACTCTCGCGCCGCAAGAGCGTGAGCCCGCATGACAGCACCGGCGCCAACCTGGTGGTGCAGGTCAAGGCCGACAAGGTGATGCGTGTGGTGCCGCTGGAGAACGAGGCCGTCAACGAGTGCTGGATCGCCGACCGCGACCGTTTTTCCTATGAAGCACTGAACAGCGACGCCCGCCTGACCGAGCCTATGGTCAAGCAGGGCGGCCAGTGGCAAACCGTGAGCTGGCAGCAGGCCCTGGAGTATGTGGCCGATGGACTGAAGCGCATCAAGGCCGAATTCGGTGTCTCCTCCATCGGCGCCTTGGGCTCGCCGCATGCCACCGTAGAAGAGTTGCACCTGCTGGCCAAGCTGGTTCGTGGCCTGGGCAGTGACAACATCGACCACCGCCTGCGCCAGAGTGACTTCACGCTCCAGGCCGGCGGTGTGCGCTGGTTGGGCATGCCGATTGCCGACCTGTCCACGCTGGACCGCGTGCTGGTGGTGGGCAGCTTCCTGCGCAAGGACCATCCCTTGTTCGCGCAGCGTCTGCGCCAGGCCGCACGTCGTGGCGCTCACATCAACCGCTTGGGTTCGTCCGGCGACGATTGGCTGATGCCGATCCGTCAGACTCTCACCACCGCGCCTGCCTACTGGGTCAATGCCCTGGCGGCTGTGGCGATTGCCGTGGCACAAGCCAAGGGTGTGGCGGCTCCGGTGGCCGGCATCGAGGCTGGCCCCGAGGCCACGGCCGTGGCGCAGTCGCTGTTGAGCGGCCAGCGCGCGGCGGTGTTGCTGGGCCTGGCGGCCGAGCAGCATCCGCAAGCGACGGGCTTGCTGCAGCTGGCGAACTTCATCGGCCAGCACACCGGGGCCCGCGTGGGCTTCCTGGGTACGGCGGCCAACAGCGTGGGCGCTCAACTGGTGGGCGCACAACCGCAGACCGGTGGACTCAATGCCGGGCAAATGCTCAGCCAGCCCATGAAGGCGCTGCTCCTGTTCAACGTGGAGCCTGAGCTGGATGCGGCCGATGGTGCGGCGTCCAAGGCGGCCCTGGCCGGCTCCGGCCTGGTGGTGGCCTTCACGCCATTCCGCGATGCGCGGGTGGAAAACGCGGACGTGCTCCTGCCCATCTCGCCCTTCACCGAGACCGCCGGCGCCTTCATCAACGCTGAGGCCCGCTTGCAGGCCTTCCAGGGCGTGGTCAAGGCGCGCGGCCAGACCCGCCCCGGCTGGAAGGTGCTGCGCGTGTTGGGTAACCTGCTGGGCCTGGAGGGTTTCGAGCAGGAGACGGTGGAAGAGGTGCGGGCGCAGGCGCTGGGCGATCTGTCCACGCTCGCGGCACGCCTGTCCAATGCAGCCCAGGGGCTTCCAGCGATGACCGCCGCGTCTGCTGCGGGGTTGCAGCGGTTGAGCCCCGTGCCCATCTACAGCAGCGATGCGCTGGTGCGCCGCGCCCCCAGCCTTCAGGCCACCCGTGATGCCAAGCCGCCGGTGGCGACCCTGCCGGCTGATCTCTGGGCGCGCTTGGGCCTGAACAAAGGTGACCGCGTGCGCGTGACGCAGGCCGGTGTGACGGTGGTGCTGGGCGCCGCCTGTGACGACACGTTGGCCAGTGACACGGTTTGCGTACCCGCGGGCCACCCTGACACCGCCGCACTGGGCGCGATGTTCGGCGCGCTCACGGTCGAGAAAGCGAGCGGGGTCTGACCATGCTGGAGACTCTTCACCACGTCGGCAACACCACGCTCGGCCCCACACTGTGGCTGGTATTGTGGAGCCTCATCAAGATCATCGCGGTGGTGTTGCCGCTGATGGGTTGCGTGGCCTACCTCACCTTGTGGGAGCGCAAGGCCATCGGCTGGACGCAGGTGCGCCCCGGCCCCAACCGTGTGGGCCCCTGGGGTCTGCTCACACCGATTGCCGATGCCGTCAAGCTGGTCTTCAAGGAAATCATCCGGCCCACCGCGGCCAACAAGGGCCTGTTCTTCCTGGGTCCGGTGATGACCATCATGCCGGCCTTGGCCGCCTGGGCCGTGGTGCCCTTCGGCCCCGATGTGGCGCTGGCCAATGTGAACGCGGGCCTGCTGTACCTGATGGCCATCACCTCACTTGAGGTGTACGGTGTGATCATCGCCGGCTGGGCTTCCAACTCGAAGTACGCCTTCCTGGGCGCGCTGCGCGCCTCGGCGCAAATGGTGAGCTACGAGATCGCCATGGGCTTTGCCCTGGTGATCGTGCTCATGGTGTCCGGCACCATGAACATGACCGGAATCGTGATGGGACAGGGCGATGGCTATTTCGCCGACATGGGCCTGAACTTCCTGTCCTGGAACTGGCTGCCCCTGCTGCCGGTGTTCATCGTCTACTTCATCTCGGGCCTGGCCGAAACGAACCGCCATCCCTTCGACGTGGTGGAAGGTGAATCGGAAATCGTGGCCGGCCACATGATCGAGTACTCCGGCATGTCCTTTGCCATGTTCTTTCTGGCCGAGTACGCCAACATGATCCTGGTCTCCACGCTGTGCGTGAT
>RFTU01000076.1 GCA_009923315.1 Betaproteobacteria bacterium | reverse complement strand
CAATGCCGATCGGCATTGATCACGGATCATGTCGTGTCCATGCGACCGACATCCCCATCCAGGCATCCAACCCCCGTCCGCGCTGATCCACTCGCCTTCAGCGCCGCGACGCATCGGGGATCGCCGGCGCCTGGGATGTGGGTCGATTCGTCATCAGCCAGTCGATGAGTGGCGAGCAGATTCGCTTGGCAGTGGTGGGGCTGGGCTATGTGGGCCTGCCTCTGGCGGTGGCGTTTGGCTCCAGACGGGCCGTCATCGGTTTCGACATCAATGAGACGCGGGTGCGGGAGCTCAAGAATGGCCACGATCTGACAGGGGAGGTTTCCTCGGGCGATCTCGCCGCCTCCCAAGGCCTGCACTGCACCAGCCAAGTCGAGGACCTGCGCGCATGCAACTGCTTCATCATTGCGGTGCCCACTCCGGTGGACCACCACAAGAAACCGGATCTTTCAGCCCTGCTCAGCGCGAGCAAGACCGTTGCCGAAGTCTTGAAGCAGGGAGACTTGGTCATCTACGAGTCCACCGTGTATCCCGGTTGTACGGAGGAAGATTGCGTACCCGTTCTCGAACGTCACTCGGGACTGACGTACAACCAAGACTTCTTCTGTGGGTACAGCCCCGAGCGCATCAATCCAGGAGACCACGAGCGGCCCCTGTCCAGCATCGTCAAGGTCACATCGGGGTCGACTCCGGAAGCGGCTGACCGGGTCGATGCCTTGTACAGAGAAGTCATTGCCGCTGGCACGCACAAGGCCGAGAGCATTCGGGTGGCCGAAGCGGCCAAGGTCATTGAGAACTCACAGCGCGATCTCAACATCGCCTTCATCAATGAAGTGGCGCTGATCATGAATCGAATGAACATCGACACGGAGGCTGTGTTGCGTGCGGCGGGCACCAAGTGGAACTTCATGCGCCTGCAGCCCGGCTTGGTTGGTGGACATTGCATCGGTGTGGATCCCTACTACCTGATCCATAAGGCAGGTGCCTTGGGTTACCGCCCGGAGTTGATGCTGGCCGGCAGAAGAATGAACGAGTACATGGGGACGCACGTGGTGAGCCAACTGACGGCCGCTTTGGATACGAGAGGTATTTCGGTCCACTCATCCAGGGTTCTGGTGATGGGCCTTGCCTTCAAGGAGAACTGTGCCGACCAGCGAAACACACGGGTGGCCGATGTCGTCCACGGCTTGCGCAGTCGGGGCTGCGCGGTGGAAGTCTATGACCCCTGGTTATCGCCCACCGGCATGCATGGGCAGCATGATCACGGCATCGTGCCCATCAAGACGCCAATGGAGGGCACTTACGATGCCATCATCCTGGCAGTGGCCCACCGGCAGTTCAAGCAGATGGGCTCTGCGGGCATTCGCCGACTGGGCAAGAAGGACGCGCTGATCTATGACCTCAAATACATCCTGCAGCCTGATGAAGCCGATTTGAGGCTGTAGGCAGCCGCTGACTCATGGCGCAATTGGCGGGCCTCTCGGCGCTCGCCGCTGCCAGCCGGCCCAGGCCTGCGGCTCAGCGCTTGCGCTTGTAGGCTGGTCCGCTCGTGCGCGGTCCTTGGTTTTCGATATGGCGGAAGGTGATGCGCCCCTTGGTGAGGTCGTAGGGCGACATTTCCAACGTCACCTTGTCACCGGGCAGGATGCGGATGCTGTGCTTGCGCATCTTGCCGCCGGTGTAGGCGATCACCTGGTGCGCGTTGTCCAGCGTGACGCGAAACCGTGAGTCGGGCAGCATTTCATCGACAACGCCGCGCATTTCAATCAGCTCTTCCTTGGCCATGGGGTTCCCTCGCTCGGCTCTTGTGTACGAATGTGTCCAGCCCAGGCCCGATAGGGCGCCGGAGGACAGAAACACTCAAGAGCCGTCAGCGGGGTGAAGCTGGAGCGTGCCGCGCCCAAGATGCCTAGGCTAGGCCGGCGGGGCTACAGATAAGACCTGGATCAAGGTCTTGCGCGAATCTGCTTGCATTCTACCACCTGCACCATTTCGGGGACACTTCCATCATGTCCCCTCCGCACAAGCGACCGCCTGAATCTTGGACCGTGCGCACCAGCGATTCCCATGTGGCTCAGGTGACGATACCGGGCGCTCTGGACCACACCCGCACCTTTGATGTGGACGTGGAGTTGCGGGCGCGCATTTCCGATACCGCACGCATGGCCGAACTGGGCTTGAGCCTGGAAATCGACGGTTCGCGCCAGTGGGGCCGCACCATCGCGGGCAGTACCCCCGGTGAAATCGATGGTGTGGAGTACCACTGCCGCCTGGTGGTTCAGCCTGGCCGCGACGTTCGCCTGCGGGCGCGAGCAGCCGTCAAGCAGGGGGCGTTGGTGGCCCTGAGCCTGACGGCAGTGGAGTCCGTCGAGGGCTGAAGCAGCAAGCTGCCCATCTGCCTAGAATGGCGCCCTCACCATCAGAACAGCCCAACCCGGAGGACCCATCGTGGACGTGGCAGTAACCGTCTTCAAGGCCTACGACATCCGCGGGATCGTCGGTCAAACCATCGACGAGCAGTTTGCCGAACACCTGGGACGTGCCTTCGGTACCGAGGCCCTGGCCGCTGGTGAGAAAGCGGTGGCGGTCGGGCGTGATGGGCGCTTGTCTGGCCCGGCACTGGCCGCCGCGCTCGTGAGGGGCCTGGCCTCCACTGGGATCGATGTGGTGGACATCGGTGCAGTGACCACGCCCATGTTGTACTACGTAGCCGCCACTCGCGGGGCCTATGGTTGCCGCAGTGGCATACAAATCACCGGCAGCCACAACCCCAAGGACTACAACGGTTTCAAGATGGTTCTGGCGGGTCGCGCCATTTTTGGCGATGACATTCAGCGTCTGCGTCAACGCATGGAGTCCGAGGACTACGCCCGGGGGCATGGGAGAACCGGCACCATGGACGTCACCGCCGAGTACACCGCGCGAATCGTTGGGGATTGCCGCATGGCCAGACCCCTGAAGATCGTGGTGGACTCAGGCAACGGCATACCCGGCGCCACTGATCGTCACCCGCTATGGCCACATCATCTATCCAGACCGGCAGATCATGTTGTTCGCGCGCGATGTGCTCAAGCGCCACCCGGGCGCGCCCATCATCTTTGATGTGAAGTGTTCGCAACGCCTGCCGGTGGCCATCCGTGAGGCCGGCGGCAAACCCGTGATGTGGAAGACGGGGCACTCGCTGATAAAGGCCAAGCTCAAGGAGATGAACTCTCCGTTTGCCGGTGAGATGAGTGGCCACATTTTCTTCGGTGAGCGCTGGTACGGCTTCGACGATGCGATGTACACCGCAGCGCGTCTGCTGGAGATCGTCAGCCGCTACATCAACCCCAGCGCCGTGCTGGAAGACCTGCCGGCCAGCCACAGCACGCCTGAGTTGAACGTGCCCTGCGCCGAAGGTGAGCACCACCGGGTGGTGGCCCGCCTGCTGGAGCGCACGCGTTCGGGCGAATTGAGTTTTCCTGGTGGACAGATTTGCGACATTGACGGCCTGCGGGTGGACTTCGTCGATGGCTTTGGTCTCATACGAGCCTCCAACACCACGCCGGTGCTGGTGCTGCGTTTTGAAGGCCACACCCAGGCTGCGCTCGGCCGCATCGAGCGCGAGATGATGGGCGCGCTGCGCTCGGTCAAGAGTGACGCCATGGTCCAAGCCTCGGCCCACTGAGCGTCTAGAGACGTCTTGAAGTTTCGGCTCATTCAGCGCGAGGTTCTGGTTTGCTAAGCATGGGCCCGCGCATCGCGCAGGCGGTATACGACACCTCCTGGACGGTCGGTTTGCCTGCCGTGCTGGCCCGCTTCTGGTGGCGCGGTCGAGCCGAGCCCGCCTATCGTCAGGCGTGGCTGCAGCGGCTGGGTCACTGGTCTGTGGCCGCGCAGGGGGGCGCCGATGCGCCTCGCATCTGGGTGCATGCGGTGTCGCTGGGTGAAACCCGAGCCGCCCAACCCTTGATTCAAGCCCTGCGGCAACGGCTGCCCGGCATGCAGCTCCTGCTGACCACGGGCACGGCCACGGGCCTGGAGGCCGGCCGAGACCTCTTGCAGCCCGGTGACTTGCATGGCTGGGTTCCGCTGGACACGCCTTGGGCTACCCAGCGATTCTTCGAGACCCTGCGTCCGCAGGTGGGTGTGCTGATGGAGACCGAGACCTGGCCCAACCTGCTTCGGCAGGCCCAGCGGGCTCGAGTGCCGGTGGTGTTGGCCAATGCGCGGCTGTCTGAGCGTAGCTTGCGCAAGGGCCTGAAGTGGGCCCACCTGACGCGGCCGATGATGGAGCGCTTGGCGGCCGCGTGCGCACAGACCGACACCGACGCGCACCATCTCGAGCGGGCGGGCGTGCCGAGGGACCGCATCAGTGTGTCGGGCAATCTGAAATATGAGCTACACCCCTCTGCGGATTTGCTGAGTCTCGGGCGGCACTGGGCTTCTCCACCGGGGACCGACAGGGCTGCAGCAGGCCCCGCGGCCGCACGGCGCATCGTGATGGCGGCGAGTTGGCGCGAAGGCGAGGACCTGCCGCTGCTGCAGGCCTGGCAGACGCTTCGCCATGCACCCGAGCGCTCCGATCAACCGCCGCCCCTGCTGCTGATGGTGCCGCGCCACCCCCAGCGTTTTGATGAGGTGCAGTCGGCGATGCGAAGCGCTGGCCTTGTCGTCAGCCGCCGCAGCACCTGGGGCGCCGACGGGCCCAGTGAAGCCGACTGGCAGGCCGACGCCTGGCTCGGAGACTCGCTGGGCGAGATGCCGGCCTATTACGCAGCAGCTGATGTGGCGCTACTGGGCGGCAGTTTCGCTCCCCTGGGTGGACAGAACCTGATCGAGGCGGCGGCCTGTGCGTGTCCCATCGTGATGGGCCCGCACACCTTCAACTTCGAGGACGCCGCGCAGCGTGCCCAACAGGAGGGCGCCGCTTTGCGTGCGGCGGACTTGGATCAAGCGCTGAGCCTGGCCCTGACCATCAGCCAGGCCCAGCTGCAGCGCCTGCGCTCCTGCGGCCTGGCCTTGGTGGCCGCTCACGCGGGCGCCGCTCAGCGCCAGGCACACGCGGTGGTACGGGTCATGCAATCACGCCTTTAGGCGAATTGCCGAGTGGAGCGCGCGCTGAAGAGCCCCGGTCGGCTCAAGCCGCGAGTCTCAAGAGCCCAGCAAGGGGGCGAGCGCCTGGACGTCGCCGTTGCCCAAGGTTCCGGCAGCTTGCCGAAGCCGCAGCGAGGCCAGGATCGAGTCGTAGCGCGCTTTGGCCAAGTCGCGGCGGGTCTGGAACAACAGACTCTGCGCATTGAGTACATCCAGGTTCACCCGCACGCCCACCTTGTAGCCCAACTGTGTGGACTCCAGGGCCAATTGACTGGAGGCCTCGGCCGCTTCCAAGGCCTTGACCTGTGCAGCCAATGACTGCAGGCCCATGAAGCTTTGCCGCGTGGCCAGTTCCACGCCACGCCGCGCGCTGTCCAGGTCGTGCCGCGCCTTCTCTTCGAGCTTGAGGGTTTCCGACACGCGGTTGTCGGTGGCACGGCCGGCATACAGCGGCACACTCAGTGTCACGCCCACCACCGAGGTGGTCGAGGTGCCCAACTGTCCGACCTGAATGCTGCTGTTGGTGGCCGCACTGCGCACAGTGGCCGTGCCGTCCACACGCTGTTGCGTGTAGCGGCCGGTCAGGGCCACCGTGGGCAGATGTCCGGCGCGCGCACGGCTGACCTCCAGTTGAGCAATCTCCAGGCCCAGCCTCGCCTTGCGGGCCATCGGGTGACGGTTGAGGGCCTGCTCCACCCAGGCGTCCGAGCTTTGCGGCACCAAGGGCGGCAGCACCAGGGGCAAGCGCAGCGGTGCGGGCTGCACCTGCAGCCGGCCAACCACCTGTTCGAGAACGAGTTGTCGATTGCGCAGGTCGTTGGTGGCCGCCAGTTCCTGGGCAATGACCAGGTCGTAACGTGCCTGGGCCTCTCGGGCATCCGTGATGGTGGCGGTCCCGACTTCAAAGTTGCGCTTGGCCGAGGCCAACTGCTCCGTGATGGCGGCCTTGCTGGCCTGCACCGTGGCCAGCGCATCGCGCGAGCCCAGCACATCGAAGTAGGCCTGCGACACGCGGATGATGAGGTCTTGCTCGGCCGACTCCACATCGGCCCGCGCGACATCGAGCGCCTTCTCAGCCTGTGCCACAGCCAAATCGTTGGCCCGGTTGAACAGGGGTTGCGAAGCGTTCAGGTTGGTGGTGGTGGTGTCGGATTTCGAGCCGGTGACCGAAGGGCTGAAGGGCGTGGAGGAGACCCGGACGGCGCAGCGCGCGCACTTGCTCCATGCGGAACTGCGCCGAATCGAACTGCGCACGCGCGGCCAGAAAGGCCGCATCATGACCACGGGCTGCTTCCAGCAGCAGCGGCAGAGTTTGCGCCCAAGTCACCGAAGGCAGGCTGGCCAGGCACAGGACACACAAGGCCATCCATCGGCGGGGCAACGTGAGGTGGGGCATGGCTCAGAATTGGAAGCGGGACGGTTGAGGGAAGCCCTGCAGGCGCGGGGCGACGGTGTCGAACAAGACCGTGGATTCCCAGGCGTCGGCGGCCACGCGTGTGATGCGAATGGCCCGCATCACGGGCTCCTGACCCACGATGGCCACCAGTCGGCCGCCCGGGTTGAGCCGGGCCTTCAAGGCCTCGGGTTCGAGGGCCACCGATCCCGAGAGCACGATGGCATCAAAAAGGCCGTCGATCGCATCGGCCTGGCTGCCGTCGGCCTGCACCACCTGTACATGGCTCATGCGCGCTCGGGACAGGTTCTGGCTGGCCATGGCCGCCAAGCTGGCACGAATTTCCAGCGTGGTCACCCTTCGCGACTGGTGTCCCAAGAGGCAGGCCATGAAGCCCGATCCCGCCCCCACTTCCAGCGTACGTTCCACGCCGGTCAGGCGCAGTTCCTGCAGCAGCCGGGCTTCGACTCGTGGGGCCAGCATGCACTGGCCTTCGGGCAGAGGAATCTCGGTATCGGAGAAGGCCAGCGCCCGGTGGGCGGGCGGCACGAAATCTTCGCGTCGCACGCGAGAAAGCAACCCCAACACGCCGCTGTCCAGCACATCCCAGGGGCGGATCTGCTGCTCGATCATGTTGAAGCGGGCTTGTTCGATGTTCATGGGGCCACGGCAAGATTCAGGGACAACCCGGGGATTCTAGGCCGCGCAGCCCATGGTTTCCTGACTGCACGCCACCCTGGCTATCATGCTGCGTTTGGCCCGACTCACGGAGGGAGCCCTTGGTGGATGTGATGCTCTTGCTCAAGGCAGCCCTGCTGGGCTTGGTGGAAGGTCTGACGGAGTTCTTGCCCATCTCCTCCACCGGTCACCTGATCCTGACGGCCTCCCTGCTGGACTTCACCGGCGAGACCGCCAAGGTTTTTGAGATTGCCATCCAGTCCGGCGCCATGCTGGCCGTGATGTGGGAATATCGCCGTCGCCTGAGTGCCACGGTCCTGGGCTTGAGCAGTGACGCAGCGGCGCGGCGCTTCGCCATCAATGTGATGGTGGCATTTGTGCCGGCTGTGGTGGCGGGCTTGGCCCTGGGCAAGATGATCAAGGCTGCGCTCTTCCACCCGGTCCCGGTGGCTGTGGCCTTCATCGTGGGTGGGCTGATCATCCTGTGGGTGGAGCGCTGGCACCATCAACGCTACGGTGCCATGGACCTCTTGGGCTCGCGCCGTGCGCGAGTTGAAACCGTGGACGACATGACGCCGATGGACGCACTGAAGGTGGGCTTGCTGCAGTGCCTGGCGCTGGTGCCCGGCACGAGTCGGTCGGGAGCCACCATCATCGGGGGCATGGTGCTGGGGTTCTCACGCCGCTGCGCCACCGAGTTCAGCTTCTACCTTGGGATTCCGACACTCATGGGTGCCGGGGCCTATTCGGTGCTCAAGGAGCGCCAGGCCCTGAGCCTGACCGATGTGCCCCTGTTCGCCGTGGGCACCGTCATGGCCTTCTTCAGTGCGCTGCTGTGCATCCGTTGGCTCATCCGCTATGTCAGTACCCACAACTTCGTGCCCTTTGCCTGGTACCGCATCGGCTTTGGGGCAGTGGTGTTGATCACGGCCTGGGGCGGGTGGGTGGAGTGGCGTGCGTGAGCACCTGATGGCCGCTGGCCCCCACGCGAGGTCGGGCACGCCCTCACCGCGGGCTGTTCACACCTTCTCGAACACCAGGTCCCAAACGCCGTGGCCCAGTCGGATGCCGCGCTGTTCAAACTTGGTCATCGGGCGGTAGTCGGGTCGCGGTGCATAGCCGCCGCCATCGATCCCCACGGTGTTGCGCAATTGGGGTTCCGCCCCGAGCACCTCCAGCATCTGCTGCGCATAGGGCTGCCAATCGGTGGCGCCATGCAGCACGCCGCCCTCGCACAGGCGTGAGGCCAGCAGGCTCACCAAGGCCGGCTGGATCAGCCGTCGCTTGTGGTGCCGCTTCTTGTGCCAGGGATCGGGGAAGAAGATGTGAACTCCGGCCAGCGAGGCCGGAGCGACCATGTGCTCCAGCACCTCCACCGCGTCGTGCTGCAGGATGCGGATGTTGTGCAGATTGCCTTGGCCGATCAGCTTGAGCAGCGCGCCCACGCCGGGCTCGTGCACCTCCACGCCGATGAAGTCCACCTCAGGCCGCGCATGGGCGATGGCCGCGGTGGCTTGGCCCATCCCGAACCCGATCTCCAGAATACGGGGCGCATCGCGACCGAAGACGCTGCCCCAGTCGGTGGGGCGGCCGGTGTAGGGCAGCACAAAGCGTGGACCCAGGTCCTGCAGGGCACGAACCTGACCCGTGCCCATCCGTCCCGCCCGCACCACAAAGCTGCGGATGCGGCGCGGGTGTTCGGCCTCGTGACCCGGGCTTTGCGGATCCTCGTCGACCGCGGGGTTCAGCGCGGGTTCGTTCATCCCCACATTGTCGCGCGCTGCGGTATGCTCCACGTCACACCTGTAGGCGGGCGTCGTTCAATGGCAGGACCTGAGCTTCCCAAGCTCAAGACGTGGGTTCGATTCCCATCGCCCGCTCCAAGCTCAGTTGCGCAGGTGGCACGCCACCACGTGGCCGTCCCCGACCACCTTGAGCTCGGGCCTTTCGCGGTCGCACAAGCCTTTTTGCGAGATGGGGCAGCGTGTGTGGAAGTGGCAGCCGGCAGGTGGATTGATGGGGCTGGGCACATCGCCCTGCAGCACGATGCGTCGGCGTTTGACCGTGGGATCTGGCACCGGCACCGCTGAAAGAAGCGACTCGGTATAGGGATGCCGCGGCTGCGCATACAGATCGCGCGCGTCGGCCATCTCCACGATGCGCCCCAAGTACATCACCGCCACGCGGTTGCTCGCATGTTCCACCACCGACAGGTCGTGGGCGATGAACACATAGGTCAGCCCCAACTGTTCCTGCAGGTCCTGCAGCAGGTTGATCACCTGGGCCTGGATCGACACGTCCAGGGCCGACACCGCTTCATCACATACGATCAGCCGCGGCTGGACCGCCAGGGCCCGCGCGATGCCGATGCGTTGGCGCTGCCCTCCCGAGAACTCATGTGGATAGCGCCGCATCTGGTCCTTGGATAGGCCCACCATCGTCAGCAAATCGGCCACCTGATCGGCCACTTCCGAGCGCGATCGGGCCAGGCCATGGATGACCAGCCCTTCGCCCACGATGGCCCCTACCGTCATCCGTGGATTGAGCGAGGCGAACGGGTCCTGGAAGATGATTTGCATCTGCCGGGCCAAGGCGCGCAGTGAAGAACGGTTGGCCGTCGTCACATCCTGCCCGTCAAACACCACCTGCCCAGCCGTAGGTTCGATCAGGCGCAGAAGGCAGCGGCCCAACGTGCTCTTGCCGCAGCCGGACTCACCCACCACGCCCAGCGTCTGCCCTGCGGCCAGGTCGAACGAGACGCCGTCCACCGCGTGAACATGGGCCGTGGCGCGGCGCAGCAGGCCACTGCGCACCGGGAAGCGCTTGACGAGGTCGCGCACCTGCAGCAAGGGCGCGCCGCTCATTGCACCACCTCATCGATCGCGCAGGCCACTTGGTGCCCGGGCGCTACCTCGCGCAGCCGCGGCGTGGCTTCCAGACAGGGCGCGCTGGCGTTCCGGCAGCGCGAGGCAAAGCGACACCCTGGCCCAGGCTCGATCAGCTTGGGCACGGTCCCTGGAATCGCTTCGAGCCGTACCTTGTGCGAAAGGGCCGAAGATCCGATGCGCGGAATCGACCGGATCAAGCCTCGCGTATAGGGGTGACGCGGCCGTGCAAACAAGGCCTCCACAGGGGCCTCCTCCACCACCTGGCCGGCATACATCACGACCACGCGCTGAGCCACTTCCGCCACCACGCCCATGGCGTGCGTGATCAGCAAGATGGACATGCCCATTTCGGCCTTCAACTCGGCCAGCAGATCCAGAATCTGCGCCTGGATCGTCACGTCCAGCGCGGTGGTCGGCTCGTCGGCAATCAGCAGCTGCGGCTTGCAGGCCAAGGCGATGGCAATCATCACGCGCTGGCGCATGCCGCCTGAAAACTGATGCGGATAGTCACGCACCCGCTTGTCGGGCGTGGGGATTCGCACCAGACGCAGCATGTCCACCGCCCGGTCCAGGGCCTCGCGCTTGCTCAAGCCTTCATGCAGCCTCAGACTCTCGGCGATCTGGTCACCCACGGTGAACACCGGGTTCAGGCTGGTCATGGGCTCCTGGAAGATCATGGCGATCTCCTTGGCCCGAATGCTCTGCATATCGTGCGGGCCTAGCGGCACCAGATCGCGGCCCTTCCAGAGCATCTCGCCGGCCACGATGTGCCCCGGCGGCATGTCGATGAGCTTCATCACGGTCTTGGCCGTCACGCTCTTGCCGCAGCCCGACTCACCCACCACGCACACGGTTTCACCGGCATCGATGCGCAGGTCGACCCCATCGACCGCATGCAGCCAGCCGTCGTCGGTGCGAAAGTGGGTCTTCAAACCCCGGATGTCGAGCAAGGGTCTTGGCGGCAACAGCGGGTTCATGGTGTTGGCAGGTGGAGCATTTGTCTGGGTGCTCGGAGTTCCATCGGGCATCTGAGCTACAGCACGCGCCGTGGATCCAGCGCGTCGCGCAGCCCGTCGCCGATGAAGTTGATCGTGAGCACCGTCAGGAAGATCGCGATGCCTGGGAACAGCGCCCAATGCACGGCGATATCCAAGTAGTCGCGCCCGTCGTACAAGATGCGGCCCCAAGTGGGAATATCCGGCGGAAAGCCCAGACCCAGGAAGGACAAGGTGCTCTCAGCGATGATGGCTGCGGCCACATCAATGGTGGCTGCCACGATCACCGGCCCGAGGCTGTTGGGCAGGATGTGGCGCACCACCTGGCGCGACGTGCCTGCACCCAAGGCCCG
>RFTU01000075.1 GCA_009923315.1 Betaproteobacteria bacterium | reverse complement strand
GAGATCACCGTGAGATCACCGTGAGATCACCGTGAGATCACCGTGAGATCACCGTGAGATCACCGTGAGATCACCGTGAGGCTCAAGGCGCCGGCCCTTTTGCGCCGGCTTCGAACCAGCGCTTGACCAGCAGCCGCTCTGCCTCGGTGATCTGCGTGGCGTTGTTCATCGGCATGGCCTTGAGCACCACGGTCTGCTGGTAGATGCTTTGGGCCTGGGCCAGGATCAGCGCAGGCTCGTGCAGGGCCACGTTCTTGTTGGCCACTTGGGCGTTGTGGCACAGCACACAGCGCTGCTGCATCACGGCTTGAACGTCGGTGAAGGCCGCGGGTGCATTCGCGGCCGCGCCGGGCGGGCCTGCCGATGCCGATGCCGATGGGGCAGGCAAGGGCGTGGGCTTCAACGCCACCATCACCCCCACCAGCACCACCGTGCCGACCACCGCGTACTCCCAGGGCACCCGCTTGCCCAGGGTCAGCGCCTTGTGCCGGGCCACGAAGGCGTGGCGAATGAGGGCGCCGGCCAGCATGACGGCCACCAGGGTGACCCAGTTGTAGGGGCCGCCGGTGAGCCAGCCGTAGTGGTTGCTCAGCATGGCAATCAACACCGGCAGCGTGAAGTAGGTGTTGTGCACGCTGCGCTGCTTGGCGCGCTGGCCATGCACCGGGTCCACCGGCTGGCCGGCCTTCATCTGGGCCAGCACCGTGCGCTGGCCTGGGATGATCCAGAAGAACACATTGGCGCTCATGGCCGTGGCCATCATGGCGCCCACCAGCAGGAAGGCCGCGCGCCCGGCGAACAGCTGGCAGGCCAACCAAGACGCCAGCACCACGATCAGCGTGACGCTGATGCCCACGATACGGTCGCCGCCTGCGCGTTGGCCGAACAGGCGACACACGGCGTCATAGGCCAGCCAGAACACCACCAGGAACCCCAGGGCGCAGACCACCGCGGCCGCGGGTGACCAGTCGTACAGGTTCTTGTCGATCAGGAAGGTGCTGGCCTGGTACAGGTACAGCACGGTGAACAGCGCAAAGCCGGTGAGCCAGGTGGAGTAGCTTTCCCAGTAGAACCAGTGCAGGTTCTTGGGCAGCTGCTGGGGGGCCACCATGTACTTCTGGGGGTTGTAGAAGCCCCCGCCGTGCACCGCCCACAGCTCGCCGTCCACGCCCTTGGCCTTGAGGTCGGGGGCTTCGGGTGGGGTCAGCGAGTTGTCCAGGAAGACGAAGTAGAAGGACGAGCCGATCCAGGCGATCGCCACGATCACATGGGCCCAGCGCAACAGCAGATTGGCCCAATCAAGCAGGTAGGCTTCCATCGACAGAGTCATCCCCCAGAGGGCGGAGCGCCGGACGCATCCGGGCTGCCAAGCCCCTCACCACAGCGGGCTCTGTGAGGAGTGTGCGTCGCAAACCGGAGACAGGGTCTCGATGGCACCGCGGCGACGTATGCAAAACTGTATACGATCTGGTCTTCTCAGGACCTCGTAGTATCCCGGATCGGCCTCAGGAACCCCGGTAGGTGGCGTACGACCAGGGGCTCACCAAAAGGGGGACGTGGTACTTCGCCCCGGCATCGGCAATGCCGAAGTCCAAGGGCACGGTGTCCAGGAAGGCGGGCTCGGGCAGCGAAGCGCCCCGCGCACGAAAGTAGGCCGCGACATGGAACACCAAGCGGTAGCGCCCGACCGTCAGGGCGTGGGCGTCCAGGAGGGGGCCGCCGTCGTGGCGCCCATCGGCATTGAGCTGCACCACCTTCAGCGGGGTCAGCGCCTGACCCTCATGGCGCAGCAGTTCCACCGTCATGCCCGCGGCGGGGCAGCCGTTCATCGTGTCCAGCACGTGGGTGCTCAAGTGGCCCATGAAGCCTCCGATCTGGATTGCATTGAACACAAAAGTGTATACACTTCGCCCAACCCGTCAAGCGCGAAGCACCATGAGCCCGTCCGCACGCTACCCCCGCGACCTCATCGGCTACGGCCCCCACCCGCCTCATGCGCAATGGCCTGGCCGGGCCCGCGTGGCGCTGCAGTTCGTTCTGAACTATGAGGAAGGCGGCGAAAACTCGGTGCTCCACGGGGACGGCGGCAGCGAACAGTTTCTCTCGGAGCTGTTCAACCCGGCGGCCTTCCCCGCGCGGCACTTGAGCATGGAGGGCATCTACGAGTACGGCTCTCGAGTGGGCGTGTGGCGCTTGCTGCGCGAATTCGAACGACGCCGCCTGCCGCTGACGGTCTTTGGCGTGAGCATGGCGCTGCAGCGCCACCCCGACCTCACCCAGGCCTTCGTGGAACTCGGACACGAGATTGCTTGCCACGGTTGGCGCTGGATCCATTACCAAAACATGGATGAAGCCACCGAGCGCGAACACCTGCAACGCGGCATTCGCATGACCCGGCAGCAGCACGGCCAGGGCATCCACGCGGCGGGCTGGTACACCGGACGCGACAGCCCCAACACCCGGCGCCTGGTGGCCGACCATGGTGGCTTCGAATACGACAGTGACTACTATGGCGACGACCTGCCGTTTTGGCTGACCGTGCGCAAGAGCGATGGCCGCAGCACGCCGCATCTGGTGGTGCCCTACACGCTGGATTGCAACGACATGCGCTTTGCCTTGCCGCAGGGCTACTCGCACGGCGACGAGTTCTTCCAGTACCTGCGCGACGCCTTTGATGTGCACTACGCCGAAGGCGATGAGCGCCCGAGCATGATGAGCATCGGCATGCACTGCCGCCTGCTGGGCCGCCCGGGCCGACTGCGCGCGCTGCAGCGCTTCCTGGACCATGTGCAGTCGCATGATCGCGTGTGGGTGACCCGCCGCATCGACATCGCCCGCCATTGGCGCGCCACGCATCCTTATGACGCCGCCACGGCCTTCGAGTGGGCTTGAGGGCCACACATCACCTGGGACACCGCATGAACACGGCTGCCACGCCCACCCTCACGCTGCAGGCCCTGAACGCGGCTGACAGACGGTCCTTCGTGTCCTTGTTGGACGGTGTCTACGAGCACTCGCCCTGGATTGCCGAGCGCGCGCACGAGCAGGCGCCGTTCAAGAGCTTGGTGCATCTGAAGCAAGCCCTGGCCGATGTGGTGCGGCACGCCAGCGCGGCCGAGCAGCTGGGCTTGATACGCGCGCACCCGGAGCTGGCCGGCAAGGCGATGGTGAGCAAGAGCCTGACGGCCGAATCGACCCAGGAGCAGGGCAGGGCCGGGCTCACCGATTGCACGCCCGAGGAGTTCGCGCGCTTGCAGCAACTCAATGCCGACTACAAGGCCAAGTTCGGCTTTCCGTTCATCCTGGCCGTGCGCGGCCCGCGCGGCCTGGGGCTGTCGCGCGCGGAGATCATCGCCACCTTTGCGAGGCGACTGAGCCACCACCCCGATTTCGAGCGCGCGGAGTGCCTGCGGCACATCCACCGCATCGCCGAAATCCGATTGAACGACAAGTTCGGCCACGAACCGCGCCTGGGTAACCAGGTGTGGGATTGGGCCGAGCAACTGGCCCAATACAGCGATCCGCCCTATGCCGAACGCGGCGAGCTCACCGTCACCTACCTGACCGAAGCCCACCAGGCCTGTGCCCAGCGCCTGCTGCACTGGATGAAGGCCGACTGTGGGTTTGACAGCGTGGACATCGATGCGGTGGGCAACGTGGTGGGCGTCTATCACGGCGCTTCGCCCGCCGCGCCGCGCCTGATCACGGGTTCGCACTTTGACACCGTGCGCAATGGCGGCAAGTACGACGGGCGCCTGGGCATTCTGGTGCCCATGGCCTGCGTGCGCGAACTGCACCGCCAGGGCAAGCGCCTGCCCTTTGGGCTCGAGGTGGTGGGTTTTTCCGAAGAAGAGGGCCAGCGCTACAAGGCCACTTTCTTGTCGTCCAGCGCGCTCACCGGCACGTTCGACCCGAGCTGGCTGGACCAGGCCGATGCCCAGGGCATCACCATGCGCCAGGCCATGGAGCAGGCCGGCCTGTGCGTGGACGACATTCCCAAACTGCAGCGCCAGCCTTCGAACTACTTGGGCTTTGTGGAGGTGCACATCGAGCAAGGCCCGGTGCTCAACGAGATCGACCTGCCCCTGGGCGTGGTGACCTCGATCAACGGCAGTGTGCGGTACCTGGGTGAGGTGGTGGGCATGGCCAGCCACGCCGGCACCACGCCCATGGGCCGACGGCGCGACGCCGCGGCTGCCGTGGCCGAACTCATGGTGTTCGCCGAAGGGCGGGCCGCCCAAGTGCCCGATGTGGTGGCCACGGTGGGGCTGCTGGAGGTGCCCAGCGGCTCCATCAACGTGGTGCCCGGCCGCTGCCGCTTCAGCTTGGACATCCGCGCCACGACCGACGACGCGCGCGATGCGTGTGAAGCCGACATCGTGGCCGAACTGCGCGCCATCTGCGAGCGGCGTCGCCTGCACCACACGCTGGAGCGCACGATGCGCGCAGCCGCCGCACCGAGCCACCCGCAGTGGCAGCAGCGCTGGGAGCGCGCGGTGGAGCGTTTGGGCCTGCCGGTGTTTCGCATGCCCAGTGGGGCAGGGCACGACGCCATGAAGATGCACGACATCCTGCCCCAGGCGATGCTCTTCGTGCGCGGCTTGAACAGCGGCATCAGCCACAACCCGCTGGAGTCCAGCACCAACGACGACATCGAACTCAGCGTGCAGGCCTTCCAGCACCTGTTGAACCAATTGGAATCTGAGACCTGATGATGACCACGGCCTACGCGCAGCTTGACGCCTGGATCGACGCCCATTTCGATGAGGAGGTCCGCTTCCTGCAAGCCCTGGTGCAGGTGCCCACCGACACGCCACCCGGAAACAACACGCCGCACGCGCAGCGCACGGCGGCACTGCTGCAAGCCTTTGGTTGGCAGGCCGAGGCCCATGAAGTGCCCCGCGAGGCGGTGCAGGCCTATGGCATGCAGTCCGTCACCAACCTGATCGTGCGCCGCCGATATGGTGCGGGGCCGGTGGTGGCCCTCAATGCACATGGTGATGTGGTGCCCCCGGGGGAAGGGTGGACACATGACCCCTACGGCGGCGAGATCGACCACGGGCGCCTGTATGGCCGCGCCGCAGCCGTCAGCAAGAGTGACTTCGCGTCCTATGCGTTTGCGGTGCGCGCGCTGGAGGCCGTGGCCCTGGCGGATGCGCCTGCCGTGGCCGCGGCGTCTGCTGCAGCCGGCGATGCGGTGGCCCCAAGCGCTGGCGCATCGCGCAGCGGCCACCGGCTGGCCGGTGGGGTGGAACTGCTGTTCACTTACGACGAGGAATTCGGCGGCGAGCTCGGGCCCGGTTGGCTTCTGGACAGGGGCCTGACCAAGCCCGACTACCTGGTGGCCGCCGGGTTCTCCTATCAGGTGGTGACGGCCCACAACGGTTGCTTGCAACTGGAAGTCACCGTGCACGGCAAGATGGCCCATGCGGCCATTCCGCACACCGGGGTGGACGCGCTGCAGGGTGCCACGCGCATCCTGAATGCGCTTTATGAACAGAACCAGCGCTACCAGTCCATCACCTCGGCCGTCCAGGGCATCACCCATCCGTATCTGAATGTGGGCCGCATCGAAGGCGGCACCAACACGAATGTGGTGCCGGGCAAGGTGGTGCTCAAACTCGACCGCCGCATGATTCCGGAAGAAGACCCCACCGAGGTCGAAGCCGATGTGCGCCGCGTGATCGCCCAAGCGGCCGCGTCCATGCCGGGCATCACGGTGGACATCAAGCGCTTGCTCCTGGCCCATGCGTGGAAGCCCGACACCCGCAACGCGCCGCTGGTGCAGGCCATCCAGCGCCATGGTCAGGAGGTGTTTGGGCAGCCCATTCCCACCTCGGGTACGCCGCTGTACACCGATGTGCGCTTGTTCGGCGCGCACGGTGTCCCGGCGGTGATTTATGGGGCCGGGCCGCGCACGGTGCTGGAATCCAACGCCAAGCGCGCGGACGAGCACCTGGTGCTCGAAGACCTGCGAAAGGCCACAAAGGTCGTGGCGCGAACGCTTTTCGATATTCTCAAGGGATGAACCGTCGATCCCTTTTGCTGTCGAGCTTGGCCTGGGGTGCGCTGCCGGCTTGGGCCAACGCGCCCACAGCGGCCAGCACCGCCGCGTCCTGCCCAGGGCTGCTCAGACACACCTTCAACCGACTGCAGGACGAAAAGCCCCAGGCCTTGTGCCAATACAGCGGCAAGGTGCTGTTGGTGGTCAACACCGCCAGCTATTGCGGCTTCACCGGCCAGTTCGAAGGCCTGGAGGCCTTGAACGCCAAGTATGCGGCCCGCGGCCTGGTGGTCCTGGGCTTTCCATCCAGCGACTTCAAGCAAGAAGACGCCGACGCGAAGAAGACGGCTGAGGTCTGCTTCAACACCTACGGTGTGAAGTTCCCGATGTTCACCGACACCCGCGTCAAGGGGGAGGGCGCTCACCCCTTGTTCGCCGAACTGGCGCGCGCCACGGGGTCCCAGCCCGGTTGGAACTTCAACAAGTACCTGGTGGGCCGCGACGGGAAACCCATCGCCCATTTCGGCAGCCTCACCGGGCCGGACAGCCGCAAGATGCTCTCGGCCATCGAATCGGCCCTCGCCGCACGCTGATCCCGCGCTCAAGTTTGGGTGATCCGGGCCGACCCATTGGGGAAGGCCTGTAAAGGCTTGCATCGCCACGCCATGTCCAAAACCCCGCGCAAGCGCAAGAAGCCCGCAGACGTTGCTCCCCAGCAGGCGGAGCCCGTTGCCGTCGAGTCGGCTCCGGCCCCGGTGGCCACGGAGGTGGCCGCAGAGGTGGCCGCAGAGGTGGGGGTGGCCCAGTCGGCGCCCGCCGAGCCGAATCCAACGCCGGCGGGGGCCGACGCTTCAGCGGCGCAAGCGGCTGCAGAGCCCGCTGACGCATCGCAGGTGGACGGGCCTGGGTCTGCGCCTGGGTCTGGGTCTGGGTCGGCGGACCGGCCGTGCAAGGCGTGCAGCCTGCGCTTGCCGCCCCAGGCAAAATTTTGCAGCGCCTGTGGCGAGCCTCAGTTGCCAGGCTTGGAGCGGCCCGTCTATCTGGCCCCACCTGTGGCCGGCGAGTCGAACAGCCGCCCACCGGCGCAGGCCGCGGTGCCCACGGTGCCACGGGTGGCGCCGCCCCGTTCGACGGGGGCCACGATCGTCCCGATGCTGGCCGCTGACCGTCCGATACCGGCCAGCCTCCTGCAGCCGGGCCTCACGCCTGAACAGGTCAAGGCCGCCCTCGGGGAGCCTCCTGCCTTGCCGCCAAGCCCGGCTGGCACGGTGTCTGCGCCCATGGCGGCGATGGCAATGGCGGCGGCACCGGTGGTCTTACCGGCGGCGGCACCGGTGGTCGCACCCGCGGTCGCACCGACGGTCGTACCGGCTCCCGTACCGGCTCCCGTACCGGCGGCTGCACCAGCGGCAGCACCCGCGGTCGCACCGGCGATGGCCCCGGCGTTCGCACCGGCGCTTGCCGCGATGCGCGCAGCCGAGATGGCGCCGCCGCTGTTTGATGCCCACACCGAAGCGCGCATCTTGGCCTTGTCCACCAGCCGCGAAATGACCCGAGAGCGGTTTGAGCGCCTGATGATGGGCTTTCGACTCAAGCCCAAGCCCAAAGTGCGCGTGGCGCCCGCCAAGGCCGCATCGAAGGACAAGGCCGACCCGAAAGCGGACAAGAAGGCCGACAAGAAGGCCAAGGACAAGCCCGCCAAAGGGCACTGACACACCATGTATTGCATCGAATGCGGTCAGGCTCAACCGGTCCAGGACGCACGGTTCTGCCCCTTTTGCGGCACGGCCTTGTACCGACCTTCGCTGCTGCCTGATTCGCCCAGCCCGCAGGGCGAACCGCTGCAGCCGCTGGCCGTCGAGGCCCCGGGGCCATCCGGCGAGGCAGCTCCCGCGGCGGCCTTGGTGTCCGAGCCGGCAGGGCCAGCTGCAACGCCCGACCCGCTGAGTTTTCCGATGGCCTTGACCCTGGACCCTGCGCGGTGGGTACCCCTGAAGGATCGAGCCGATCAACTCCGCGCGCGGCTGCGTTGGGCCATCGGCTTGGCGGTGGTGTTGGCCCTGGTGCTGGGCGGCGCCGCGGCTTGGTGGTGGGCCTCCAGCGAGGAGCCCCCACCGGCCGACGAGGCCATCGAGGTGGAGCGGATCGAAGCCGAGGGCGCGGCTCCGTCGTCGAAGCCACCCCCGCCAGCGCAGCCACCCCAGCCAAAGAAATAGCCCAGGGCGAGCCGCTAGAGCCGGTGGGGTTCAGGGCATGGGCCGCGTCAGGTAGACCCCCTCGCGGCCCACGATGGGCGTGCGGGCGGGCATGAACACGGTGCAATCGTCGCAGGGGGCCGTGATGGTCTGTGGACCGTCATGGCCGATCACCTCGCCTTGGGCAAAGGTCTCGAAACCCTTGAGCGGCTTCACGAAGCGGAAGTCTTCGTGCTGGATCACATGCGTGCGCAGCAGTTCGAACCGCCGATGCGCGTGGGGGGTGGTGCGTTCGGGCTCGGCGCGCTCAAGCAGACCGAAATGCACCAGGAACGCTTGCGCCACCCGGATCGCCCGGTCGGCACTGGCCTGCAGAAAGTGCTGACCGCATTCCACCACCAGGGCGGCCCCGGCGTCGCTGTCGGCCTGCCCATGGCGCCCGTGTTGAATCACCGGGCAGCCCGAGCCCAAGCCCTTGGGCATGACCAGGTGCACCGAGGGCAGGGGCAGGGCACTGGCCACGGCCGCGTTGCGTGCGAAGTGCGGATAGACCCAGAAGGGCACCACATCCTGGCTGGTGGAGTGAATGTCCAGGATGTGGTCGGCCGCGGCCACCACGGGCCGCAGTTGCCGCGCCCGGCGCAGCTCCACGCTGTCCTGGTCGCCGTCGAGCCACTCGCTGGACCATATCCGGTTGAGGTTGTGGTCGATCTGTCGACTCTTGAAGGGGTCCTCGGGATGGAAGCTCTCATAGGCCGCGACGTTGGCAAAGCTGACCGTGAGCGTGCCGCGCAGTGGGCGCACACCGGTGTCCAGCAGGTGGCAAGCCGCCACCATGCCGCAGAACTCGTTGCCGTGTGTGAGCGCATTGATCAGCACATGGGGTCCGGGCTGGCCGCTTTCGAAGCGGTGTACGTAATCGATTCCGGTGTTGCCACGCTTGTAAGCGCTCAAGTCGCGGGGCAGGACTTCCAGGACCGGGGTCGGATGGGGGTCGGCGTGCGGGGTGTTCATAGCCCTGAGGATAAACCCGGGCCGCCCCAACCACTTCATACCCGAGCGAAGCATTGAATTGTGGGCAGAATCAGCCTGACTTCAGCATCGGACCTCCTATGAACCTCCGGACCCTGGCGCGCGTGATCACCATGCTGCTTGCCGTGGCGATGGCCGCCACCAGCGCGATGTCGCAACCGGCCAAGCCCAATTGGAATGTCAACCAACCACCCGGTGTGGCGCGCACCGTCTCGATCGACACCCGCACCGGCACGTGGATGAGCGTGGACGTCAGCCCCGATGGCAAGACCCTGGTCTTTGATCTGCTGGGCGACCTGTATCTGCTGCCCATCGAGGGCGGGCAGGCCAAGCCGCTGACCACCTCCATCGCCTGGGAACATCAGGCCCGCTTCTCGCCGGATGGGCGACAGCTCGCGTTCGTGTCCGATGCCGGCGGAGGCGACAACATCTGGGTGATGAACACCGACGGCAGCGGTGCACGCGCGCTCACCCAAGAACCTGAACGCCTGCTGAACAATCCGGCCTGGCACCCCAGCGGCCAATATGTCCTGGCGCGCAAGCATTACTTCGGCACGCGGTCGATGGGCTCGGGTGAGATCTGGCTCTACCACCTGGACGGTGGCAAGGGGGTGGCCCTCAATGAGAAGCCGAATTGGCAGAAGGACCTGGGCGAGCCGGCCATCTCACCGGACGCGCGCCACTTGTACTACTCGCGCGACACCACCCCGGGCAACAGCTTCGAATACAACAAGGACGCCAACAAGGAGATCTTCCGCATCTTCCGGCAAGACCTTCACGATGGCCACACCGAGGCCTTCGTCACCGGGCCCGGCGGGGCGGTGCGCCCCGTTCCCTCGCCAGACGGCAAGCAGCTGGCTTTCGTGCGCCGAGTGCGCAACCAAAGCACGCTCTTCATCAAGGACCTGCAGACCGGGACGGAACGCGCCCTGTGGGCAGGCTTGAGCCGCGACTTGCAGGAAGCCTGGAGCGTGTACGGCGTATACCCCAGCTTCGCCTGGACGCCCGATGCGCAGCAGCTGGTGGTGTGGGCACAGGGCAAGCTGTGGCGTGTGCAGGCGCGCGACGGCCAAGCCCGTGAGATTCCCTTCCATGTGAAGCACACCCGCGAAGTGCGCGAGGCCCTGCGGGTGGCGCAGACCGTGGCACCCGAATCGTTTGAGGTGCGCCAACTGCGCCATGTGCAGGTGGCACCAGATGGCCGCTTTGTGGTCTATTCCGCCCTGGGTCAGCTGTGGCAGCGCAGCCTGGAGCGTGACGGAGCCCCCGCCCAGCGCATCACCCCACAAACCGAACATTTCGAGTTCCAGCCCAGCCTCAGCCGCGACGGCAAGCGCGTGGCCTATGTGAGTTGGGACGACAGACAGATGGGCCGCGTGCGCGTGCGCGAATTGGCCACAGGCCGAGAAACCATCGTCACCCCCGAGCCGGGCAAGTACCTCACGCCGCGGTTTTCCCCCGATGGGCGTCAGGTGGTCTATGTGAAGTCGCGTGGCAGCGTGTTGCTCTCACCCTGGCACGGCCTGGAAACCGGTGTGTACCTGGCCAACGCCGATGGCAGTGGCAGCCCGCGCCGCATCAGTCGCGATGGCGACACGCCGCAGTACGGGGCCCGCAACGACGAAGTGTTCATCACGCGAACCAGCCCCGTCAGCGAGGTGGAGGTTCGGCGAGCCTTGTGGCGTGTGCGCTTGAATGGCGCAGAAGACACGGAAATCGCCCGTGGCGAATTCATCGGGGAATACAGCGTCTCGCCCGATGGCCGCTGGTTGGGTTTCATCGACCGCTTCCAGGCGTATGTGCTGCCCTTGCCGCCAACCGGAAAGCCCCTGACCATTGCCGCCCGCATGGAGGGCCTGCCGGTGAAGAGGCTCAGCCACGATGCGGGCCAGCACCTGCATTTCAGCGGTGATTCACGCACCGCCCACTTCAGCATGGGCCATCAGCTGTTCAGCGTGCCCTTGGCGCAGGCCTTTCCCGTCACCGGTGGGGCCGTGGCCGTGCCCAAGGACGCGGCCGAGGCCGCCCCCTTCAAGCCTTCGAGCCAGGGACGAGACATCGGCCTGAAGGCCGCCAGCGACCGCCCGCAAGGCCGCATCGCCCTGATCGGCGCGCGGGTGGCCACGATGCGCGCCTCGCAGCCGGAGGAGGTCATTCCGGACGCGGTGATCCTGATTGAGGGCCACCGCATCGCCGCGGTGGGCCCATCGGCCCAGATCAGCATCCCGCCGGACGCCCGCCGGGTCGATGTGCGCGGCAAGACCATCGTGCCCGGATTCATCGATGCGCATTGGCACGGCGCCATGGGGGAGGACGGCATCATCCCGCAGCAAAGCTGGGTGAACCTGGCTTCGCTGGCGTTTGGGGTCACCTCCTTGCACGACCCCAGCAACCGCAACGACCACATCTTCGCCCAGGCCGAACTGCAGCGCAGCGGCAGGGTGCTGGGCCCGCGCATCTTCAGCACCGGCTCCATC
>RFTU01000074.1 GCA_009923315.1 Betaproteobacteria bacterium | reverse complement strand
TTGGTGAAGATGCCGCCGCCCAAGCGCGCGAAGATCGAAATCAGCGATGAGCCGAAGGCCAATCCCAACAGCGGCTTGAGCACGCTGCTCAGGCTCTTGTCGGGCGTCATGTTGCCGTTGCCCGTGATGAACAGGAAGAAGATGCCCACACCCAGCAGGCCCAGACCCACCACCAGCATGCCGGTGATGGCGCCGCCCTTGAAGGCCACATCCAAAGCCGGCCCCATGCCACGGGTGGCCGCCTGCGCCGTGCGCACATTGGCCTTGACCGACACATTCATGCCGATGAAGCCACAGGCGCCCGACAGCACCGCGCCCACCACGAAGCCCACGGCCGTGGTCAGGTCCAGGAAGATGCCGATGAGCACCGCCAGCACCACACCGACGATGGCGATGGTCTTGTACTGGCGAGCCAGATAAGCGGCTGCGCCCTGCTGGACGGCCGCCGCAATCTCCTGCATGCGGGCGTTGCCTGCATCTTGGCTCAAGATCCAACTGCGTTGGAAGAATCCGTAGATCACCGCCACGACCGCGCAGGCCAGGGCGGCGTAAATCGCCACGTTGGTGGACATGAAGTCTCCTTCTATCGTTCAGTCCCAAAAGCTTGCCCGAGCCGGCGGCGCGAGCGCCGCGCCATTCTCAAAGAATCGTGCTGCCTGCTCCTTGGTGTTTTCCTGCGGTTTGCCCGGTGGTGAGCCAGGGGTTCGCGTCAGGCTTGGGACGGTCGTTTCCTTAGAATGCGGGGTTTCCCTAAACACTTCCCTCCTTCCATCCCCACCATGAGCCTGCACAACGTGACACCCGGCGCCAAGGCGCCCGATGAGTTCAACGTGATCATCGAGATTCCCATGAACGCCGACCCCATCAAGTACGAGGTCGACAAGGAGACCGGCGCGCTGTTCGTGGACCGCTTCATGACCACCGCCATGCACTACCCCTGCAACTACGGCTATGTGCCCCAGACGCTCAGCGATGACGGCGACCCAGTGGATGTGCTGGTGATCACGCCCTACCCGCTCACGCCTGGCGTGGTGGTGACCTGTCGCCCCCTTGGCGTGCTGAAGATGGAAGACGAGGCGGGGGGGGATGCCAAACTGTTGGCTGTGCCCACCACCAAGATCCTGCCGATCTACGAACACTGGCACAAGCCGCAGGACATCAACCCCATGCGACTCAAGGCGATCCAGCACTTCTTTGAGCACTACAAGGATTTGGAAGCGGGCAAGTGGGTGAAGGTACAGGGCTGGGAAGGCCCCGACGCGGCGAAGAAGGAAATCACCGACGGCATTCGAAATTACGAATCCAGCAAATCGGCCTGACGCCGGGCCGCTAACATCGCCTGTGTCGGGGTTGCCGGTGCGGCATCGCAACGGCAGCCCTGTTTCATTTCGGGAGGTAGGTTGATGAATCCGTGGAATCGAGCGCTGGCCCACAGGGGTCTGTTGTGGGCCGCCGCAGCGGTCATGTGCAGCCCTGCTGTCGCCGCCTCCCATGGGGCTGCTGCACCGCCGGCCAGCCAAGCCCGCGCCGCAGCGCCGGCGGCCCCGCAGATGGTCCGCTCGGTGGAGGGCATCGTCGAGTACCGGCTGCCCAACGGCTTGCAGGTGCTGCTCGCGCCTGACGAGTCCAAGCCCACCACCACGGTCAACGTGACCTACCGCGTGGGGTCGCGCCACGAGAACTACGGTGAAACGGGCATGGCCCATCTTCTGGAACACCTGGTGTTCAAGGGGTCCAAGAAGTACCCCGACGGATGGGCGCAGTTCAGCCAGCGTGGCATGCGCTTCAACGGCACCACCTGGTTTGACCGCACGAACTACTTCGCCAGCTTCTCTCAGAACGAGGACAACCTGAAGTGGTACCTGGGCTGGCAGGCCGACGCCATGGTCAACGCCTTCATCAACAAGAAGGACCTCGACAGCGAGATGACCGTGGTGCGCAACGAGATGGAGATTGGGGAAAACAACCCCAGCCGCATCCTGTTCGAGAAGACCCTGGCCACGATGTACCAGTGGCACAACTACGGCAAGAGCACCATCGGCGCGCGCGCCGATGTGGAGGGCGTCGACATCGAACGGCTTCGGGGCTTTTACCGGCAGTACTACCAGCCCGACAACGCGACATTGGTCGTGTCGGGCAAGTTCGATGTCAACCGGACCCTGGCGATGATCACCGAGGCCTTCGGGCCCATCCCCAGGCCCACGCGTGAACTGCCGCGTCTGTACACCTTGGACCCGGTTCAGGACGGCGAGCGCAGCGTGACCTTGCGCCGCGTAGGCGGCGTGCCGCTCTTGTTCAGCGCTTACCACGTGCCGCCCGGCGCACACCCCGATACCGCAGCGGTTGAGCTGATCGGCACGCTGATGACGGACGCGCCGGCCGGTCGCCTGCACAAGACCCTGGTGGACGGCAAGAAGGCCGCGGCGGTGTTTGCCTTCTCCGCGCCGTTGCATGACCCGGGCTTCGTGATCTTCGGCGCACAGCTGGCGCCCACGCATGACGTGGAGGCGGCCCGCGCCGCACTGGTGCAGACGCTCGAAGGGTTGGCGACCAGCCCCTTCACCGCGCAGGAGGTGGACCGCGCACGGGCCAAGTGGCTCAACGACTGGGAGCAGCGGTTCACCAACCCCGAGCAAGTGGGCATCGCCCTGTCCGAATTCGTGGCCCTGGGTGACTGGCGCCTGTATTTCCTGCTGCGTGATCGGGTGAAGGCCGCCACACCAGACCAGGTCAACCGCGTGGCCTTGTCGCACCTGCTGCCGGCCAACCGCACCCTGGCGCAGTATGTGCCCACGCCCAAGCCTGAGCGCGCGCCTGCGCCCGCATCGGTGGATGTGGTGGCCCAACTCAAGGATTACAAGCCGGTGGAAAAGCTCGCCAGCGTCGAGTCCTTCGAGGCCACCCCTGCCAACATCGAGGCCCGCACCCGACGTGCGGCCGTCGAGCCGGGTCTCAAGCTCGCGCTGCTGCCCAAGCCCACACGGGGTGACGCTGCGGTGGCGCAACTCGTGCTGCGCAGCGGCAATCTGGAAGCGCTCAAGGGCCGCAGTGAGGCGGGCACGATGTTGTCGCGCCTGGTTGACAAGGGCACCCAAAAGCGCACGCGTCAGGAACTGCAGGACCGCTTGACCGCGCTGAAGGCCGAGCTGTCCGTGAGCGGCGGCGCGAGTGCCCTGACAGTCTCTGTCAAGACCACCAAGGAGCACCTGCCCGCGGTGGTCGAGCTCATGGGCGAGATGCTGCGCTCACCCGCTCTGGATGCGCTCAGCCTGGAAGAGGTGCGCGCACAAGCCCTTTCGGGACTTCAAGCCCAGCGTGACGAACCGGGCGCCATCGTGTCGAACACGCTGTCGCGGCACGGCAATCCCTATGCGTCGGACGATCCCCGCTACGCGCCCACCTTTGCGGAGGTTGAACAGCGGCTCAAGGCCTTGACGCTGGATCAGGTGCGCGATTTCCATCGGCGTTTCCTGGGTGCATCGCAGGCTCAGTTCAGCGCCGTGGGCAGCTTTGATGAGGCGGCGGTCAGAGCGGCCGCGCAAAAGGCCTTCGGCGGTTGGGCGTCGGCCACGGCCGTGCAGCGCGTGCCGTCGCCCCTGGTGGCGCTGCCGCCGGCTCGTCTGGTGACCCGCACACCGGATAAGCAGAACGCGGTGCTGGGCATGCGCTTGCCCTTGGCCGTCAAGGAACTCGACGCGGACCACGCGCCGCTGTTGTTGGCCAATTTCATCGTGGGTGGATCACCGAGCTCTCGCTTGTGGGTGCGCGTGCGCGAAAAGGAGGGCCTGAGCTATGGCCTGGGGACGCAGATCGCCTTCAACCCGCATGAAGCCGCCTCCACCTTCTCGGGCTCGGCCGCCTTCGCGCCGACCAACCGCGCCCGGGTGGAAGCGGCCATTCGCGAGGAACTGGAGCGCAGCGTCAAGGAGGGCTTCACCGAGGCAGAGGTCAACCAGGCCAAGCAGGGCCTGTTGAACTTTCGCCGCCTGTCGCGCGCGCAGGACGAAAGCCTGGCGGGCAACCTGGTGAGCAATGAATGGCTGGGGCGCAACTTCCAGTCTGCGCAGGCCCTGGACGACGCGATCGCCAAGGTCACGCCGCAGCAGGTCCTGGACGCCTGGCGCCGTCACATCGACCTCAGTCGCCTGGTGTGGGTGTTGGCCGGCGACTTCAAGGAGCCTTGAACGGGTTGTGCTCGCGCAACTCGTCCAAGTAGGCGCCCACATGGGCGCCTTCTCGCATCAGGAACTGGTCCACCGCGTGGGCAAACCGCTCGTCTGCAATCCAATGCGCTGAGCGGGTGGGCACCGGCAACAGGCCGCGTGCCATCTTGTGCTCTCCCTGCGCGCCGCCCTCAAACCGCGTGTAACCGTGCTGCAGGCACCAGGCCAGTGGCTGGTAGTAGCAGGCATCGAAGTGCAGGCAAGACACGGCCGCCACCGCTCCCCAGTAGCGGCCATAGGCATGGCGCGTGGTGGGGTCCACTGCCAGCAGCGAACACGCGATCGGCGCGCCGGCCTGGTGCGCCACGAACAGCACCCAGTTCTCGGGCATGTCCTGCTGCATGCGGGCGAAGAAGCTGCGCGTGAGGTAGGGCGTGCTGCGGTGTTCGCGGTAGGTTTGGCAGTAGCAGGCGTAGAAGAAGTCCCATAGCGGCTCGTCGATGGCAGCGCCTTCGTGGACGGTGAAGTGCACACCGGCTTCCCGCACCCGGCGCTGTTCCTGCTGAATCTTCTTGCGCTTGTCGCGGTGAAGACGCTGCAGGAAATCGGCGAAGTCCGCTGCGGGGTGTTGCCGATCTTGGGCCCAGTGGAATTGCACGCCGTGGCGAATCATGCAGCCCGCCTGCTCCAGCGCTTGTCCATCGGCCTCGTCGATGAACAGGACATGCACGGAGGACAGGCGCTCATCACGCGCGCGGCGCAACAGCGCTTGGGCCAAGGCACCACGGGCGGCTGGGTTGCGCGCCAACAGCCGCGTGCCAGGGACCGGTGTGAAGGGCACAGCCGACAACAACTTGGGGTAGTAGGTCAGGCCGTGTCGCTGGTAGGCGTCTGCCCAGGCCCAGTCAAAGACATATTCGCCGTAGGAGTGGGACTTGCGGTACAGCGCACAGGCCGCCGCGAGCTCAGGCCCTTTCCACAGCGTCATGAACTGCGGCTGCCATCCGGTGGCGGCCACCGCGCTGCTGCTGTCATGCAGCGCGCGCAGATAGGCGCTGCGCATGAAGGGCAGGGGATGCGCCTGCTCAGCCAGCAAACCATCCCAGGCAGCGGGGTCGATCTCACCGGGGTCCGAATAGACCCGAATGACATAATCGTCGACCGTGTTGGAAACCTGCATCCTTCCATTGTCGACCCGTCACCGGTGCCCTCCATGCTGAAGGTGGCATTGGCGCAGATCAACCCCGCAGTGGGTGACCTGCAGGGCAACCAGGCCAAGCTGCTGCAGGCCGCGCAACAAGCGCATGCCCAGGGCGTTCGCCTCCTGGTTTCACCCGAACTGTCGCTGTGCGGCTACCCGCCTGAGGACCTGCTGCTGCGACCGGGCTTCATGTCGGCGTGCCGCACCACCTTGCAGCAACTCGCCCAAGAGCTGCGTCGCTTGCCGGGCCTGGCCGTGGTGGTGGGCCACCCGCATCAGTTGAGCGGGCACGACGATGACCGCACCCGGTCCACCCATGTGCCTCGCCGCTTCAATGCGGCGTCCGTGCTCCGAGACGGCGTGGTGGAGCTCACCTATCTCAAGCGCGAATTGCCCAACTACCAGGTGTTCGATGAGCGCCGCTATTTCGCATCAGGCCATCAGGCACCTCCTCCGGCGGGCGCGCCGGGTGTCTTCGAGGTGGATGGCGTTCGCGTGGGTCTGCTGATCTGTGAAGACGCCTGGTTCGAAGAACCCGCACAGGCGGCGGTCGATGCCGGGGCGCAGTTGTTGTGTGTGCTCAACGCCTCGCCCTTCCACCTGAACAAGGCCCAGGAGCGCGAAGCCGCCATGGCCCAGTGCGCACGACGCCATGGCAGGCCCTTGGTCTACGCGCACCTGACCGGCGGGCAGGATGAGGTGGTCTTCGATGGGGCTTCCTTCGCCCTGCAAGCCGACGGCACAGTGGCCGCGCGCGCGCCCAGCTTCCAAGAAGCCGTCACGCTCCTGCAGGTTCTGGAGGCATCACCGGCGCAAGGCCCTGTCGCGGCGCCCGCCCGGCCCGCGCTGGCCCTGCGCGGCGTGGTCGAGCCCTTGCCCAGCCTGGAAGCCCAGGCCTGGCAGGCTTTGGTGACCGGGGTTCGCGACTATGTGGGCAAGAACGGCTTTCCCGGCGCGATCATTGGGCTGTCCGGTGGCGTGGACAGTGCGCTCGTCCTGGCCGTGGCGGTGGATGCCCTGGGGCCTGAGCGCGTACGCGCAGTGATGATGCCCTCGCCCTACACGGCGGAGATTTCTTGGTTGGATGCGCGGGACATGGCGCAGCGCCTGGGTGTGCGCTACGACGAGATTTCCATCGCACCCACTTTCGAGTCCTTCAAGTCGGCCCTGGCCCCTCAGTTCGAAGGCCTGGCCGAGGACACCACCGAAGAGAACCTGCAGGCGCGCATCCGCGGCACGCTGCTGATGGCCTTGTCGAACAAGACCGGCTCCATCGTGCTGACCACCGGCAACAAGAGCGAGATGGCCACGGGCTACTGCACGCTGTACGGCGACATGGCGGGCGGCTTTGCGGTGATCAAGGATGTGTCCAAGACCCTGGTGTGGAAGCTGTGCGAATGGCGCAACCGCCAGCCCGATGCGCGTGGCGCAGCGCAGGAGGTGATCCCCACGCGCATCATCACGCGGGCCCCATCGGCTGAGTTGCGTCCCAATCAGGTCGATCAGGACAGCCTGCCACCCTATGAGGTGCTCGATGCCATCTTGTCGCGCTACATGGAAGAGGACCAGTCGGTGGAAGACATCGTGGCCGCAGGCTTTGATCGGCCCACCGTGCAGCGCGTCGTGCGCCTGATATCGCTCAACGAATACAAGCGCCGTCAGGCCCCGATCGGCATCCGCATCACACACCGTTCATTCGGCAAGGACTGGCGCTACCCCATCACCTCGAAGTTCCGTGCTTAAATCTTGACGCACCGTCACCTGGAGTTCCCTATGAAGCAGATCACCGCCGTCATCAAGCCGTTCAAGCTCGAAGAGGTCCGCGAGTCCTTGGCCGATGTGGGCGTGTCCGGCCTGACCGTGACCGAAGTGAAGGGCTTTGGCCGCCAGAAGGGCCACACGGAGTTGTACCGTGGTGCCGAATACGTGGTGGACTTTCTGCCCAAGGTGAAGGTGGAGGTGGTGGTCAAGGACGAAGACGTCGACCGTGTGGTCGAAGCCATCGTGGCCGCGGCCAAGACGGGCAAGATTGGCGACGGCAAGATCTTCGTCACGCCGGTGGAGCAGGTGATCCGCATCCGCACCGGCGAGACCAACGAATCGGCGGTCTGAGAGCCCGGGCGCTCAGGTGCGCGTGTAGTCGGCTGCCGGCGCGGTCTGTGCGGCCAGGGCTTGGCGCTTGAGGGTTTGCATCAGACGCGGCAGGTCCTCGTCCACGATCAAGGCCGCGTGCTGCTCGGGGCTGAGGAAGCCGCGCTCCAATCCGTGCTGCACAAAGTGGATCAGGGCATCGTAGTAGCCTGCCACATTGAGCAACCCCACCGGCTTGGCGTGATAGCCCAGTTGCTGCCACGACCACATCTCGAAGATCTCTTCCATGGTCCCAATGCCACCAGGCAGGGCCAGGAAGGCGTCTGAACGCTCGGCCATCAGCATCTTGCGTTCGTGCATGGTCTGCACCACATGCAGTTCCTGCACCCCTGCGTGGCCCACTTCCCGGCGCATCAGCGCATCGGGGATCACGCCCACCACCGGGGCGCCATGGGCCAATGCGGCATCGGCCACGGTGCCCATCAGGCCCACGCGACCACCGCCATACACCAGACGGCCGCCGCTTTGGGCCAGCAGCCGGCCCGTGTCCTCGGCCGATGCCCGGTAGGCCGGCTGGTCACCAAAGCGCGAGCCGCAGTAGACGCACAGGGACCATGTCGTGGCAGTGGGGGTGACGGGTGTGTTCATGTTGGTTCCGGTTGGGCTGGCTCAGGCAGGAAGCCTATGGGCCGCTACAGGGGGGTCAGGACAATCGCGCCCACAGGGCTGCGGCCCAGGTGCCGCCGCACAGCAGCAGGGCCAAGAGCACCGCCGCACTGCCCATGTCCTTGGCGCGGCCCGCCAGTGGATGCATTTCGAAGGACACGCGGTCCACGGCGGCCTCGACCGCCGAATTCATCAGCTCCAGCGCCAGCACCAACAGGACCGTGCCCATGAGCAAGGCGCGCTCGACCCAATCGGTGCCGACCCACAGGGCCGCCGGCAGCATGAAGGCCGCCAGGATCACCTCCTGGCGAAAGGCACTCTCGTGGGCCCAGGCGGCTTGCAGACCGCGGGCCGAGTAGCCGGCGGCGTTGACGATGCGTTGAAGGCCGCGCTTGCCCTTGAGCGGGTGCTCGGTGCTCATGGTTCGGCAGGGCCTGCCACTCGGGGCGTGGCGCCGTCTTTGCCGGGTTCGGCCGTCGAGCCGCGCTTGGCGGGCAGGGCCGGACGCCAGTCGATGAGCCGGGTGCCACAGACGGCGTCGTGCCAGAACTGTCGCTGTGGATGCAGCCGAGCCAACATCGCGTAACTCAGCACCCCCACGGTCATGAGGCCGAAGATCTCCGCGCTGCTGTTCAGGCCGGCCGCCCAAGATGCTGCAAGGGCGGGGAAGAACCAAAGCCAGGACAGGAGGTACCGGCACAGGGCGCGGGGCTGCGTCACCGCCCGGCCCTGGGTGTCCACCAGCCGCACATGCCAAGCCTTCATCGCCACCGTTTGCCCACTTCGTGACCAGAACCACACGAAGTAAATCCCCAGCACCAGAAACAGGAAGGCGCGCAGGCCCCACTGGCCCTGCAGCGCGTGTCGCTGCTGGGTGAGTGTGGAATAGAGGTAGCCCGCGATCATCACCACGCCAAAGAGGATCACCCCCTCGTAGATGAAACTGGCCATGCGGCGCATCAGGCCCGGCGTTGTGCCGGGCGTTGTGCCGGGCATCGGGCCGGCGGCGCGTGGCAGGTCAGCGGGGGCGGCAGACGGAGGGGGCGCACTGGGGTTCACACGGCGCATCTTAAGACGGTGCCGCCGCCACCGGCCGGCCTCACGCCTTCGGCGGCCGTGGTTCAGCCGTTTTTGGGCTGGTTCAGAGCGTCCCGCCCGAGGGCACGGGCAGGCCCGGGCCCGGCGGCGCGGAAGCCGGATCGGGGGTGCTGGGGGAAACCGCTTCGTCCGCGCTGCTGGCAGCGGGCTCGCCACTGCCGGCGGTCCGTGCGGCTCGGGCCTGGGGCAGCAGGGTGACCGGGTCGACCGCACCGGGCTGAACGGCAATCCGCGGGCTGGAGGAGGGCGCAGCCGCGAGTGCCGGCAGTTGCGTGACCAGGCGGGTGGTGGCGCCGATCGGGGCCTGCACCAAGGTGCCGCTGACCGGACGCGCGACCGCGCCGCCGCTGACCGCATCGGTCAGGACGGCACTGGACTTGGGTACGGGGGTGCTGCTCTCGCTGCGCTTGGGCACGGCCGGGGCTTGCGCGGCGGCCTGCGCCTTCACCGCCAATTCCTTCTTTTCCTCGGGGCCCAGGCCTTGGTAGGCCTCCCACTGTTCAAGCCGCTCCTTTTGGGAGAGCTGGCGGATCTCCTGGAAGTTCAGGCGTGCGGCGCCGCGCTCGGCCGATGACAAGCGCGCCCACTGCGCCATGCGGTCCTGCACCCGCTGCTGCTCGTCCACGGCCATGGCCGGAAAGCGCAAGGACAAATCCAGCCACTTCAGACGCTGGTCGACGCTCAGCTCGGCCCAATCCTCCTTCAGCGGGGCCAAGATCGCCTGGTCGCCAGCAGAAAGCCGGGACCAGCGACCCGACACCGCCAGGGCGCGCCGGGCCTGTGCCGGGGCGGCCTGCGCATCCTCCGGCGCGGCGGCCACCGGCGCGGAGGCCTCCAGCGGGGCTGGCACGGCCTGCAGCAACTTCGAGGGCCGCCACAGCCACGCCACCAAGGCCGCAATCACGGCCAGGCCCAACACGGCGGCGATGCCCGTCATCCAGGGCTCGCGTTGGCGGTGCAGCGGGATGCGGTTCATGCAGGTGCGCTCAGCGCTCCACGCGGCGCAGGAACTCGGCGAATCCGGGGTCCGAGTAGGCCTGCGGGGGCAGGTCGTCGGTCAGCAGCGCGGCGTCCACCTCGGCCGCCGCCTGGATCTGCCGCTCCATCAGCGTGTCTTGGATGGCCAAGAAGCCCAGGGCCAGGACCAGCAGGGGCAGCACCGAGACCAACTTGGTCCACCAAGAGCCCGTACCCCGGGGAGAAGCCGCGCGAGACGACCAGACCCCCCAGCCGCCACCCGCGCCCGCCCCCGAGCCGGCCAGGCTCAAGCCGCCGGCCTGCCAAGACGTCAGAACCGGGCCGGTGGCCGCCTGCAGGCGGGCCTGGCGCGCCCGGGCCACCGCCCTCTCGCGCGCAAAGCGCAGGCGTTCGGAAATGTCGGGTCCCATGCTCAGCAGCCCCTCGTCCAGACGGGCGGCCAGCAGCGTGCCCAACCGGTCTTCAGCCGCTGGCATGCGATGGCTCGGTGGGTTCATGGTGCAAATCCTCTGTTTTTCAACGCCTTGGCCAAAGCGTGAACGGCCCGGGAGCAGTGCGTTTTCACACTGCCTTCCGAGCAACCCATCGCTTCGGCCGTCTCGCTGACATCCAATTCTTCCCAATAACGCAGCAGAAACGCTTCCCGTTGACGGTCCGGAAGACGGGAAATCTCGTCTTCCAGCAGCGCCAGGGTCTGCTTTCGCAGCAGGAGCGGTTCTCCCGCCTCATCTTGGTGCACGTCGCCGGCGACTTCCAGGAATTCCAACAGGTCTGCAGAGTCCCCGTCCTCATCGGTGGTTTGCAGCGAGGAGAAGTTCTGCATCACCGCTTCCCGGGTCCGGCGGCGGCGAAACCAGTCGAGGGTGGCGTTGGACAGGATGCGCTGGAACAGCAAGGGCCATTCCGCGGCCGGCCGGTCGGCGTACTTCTCGGCCAGGCGGATCATCGCGTCCTGCACGATATCCAGGGCGGCGTCCTCATCACGTACCGCGTAAACCGTCCGCTTGAAGGCCCGCCGCTCGACTTCCTTGAGAAAGCCATTGAGTTCCTGCTCGGTGGACAAGGTGCGGCGGCGTCTAGGCGTGATGCAAACGGTCCCGCAGTTTATGTCAAGGCCAACATGTCATAATGATCGGCTCTGTTACCACGCTACCCGATCACGCGCTGCCCGACCAACCCGGAAAGGCGGTTCTGATCCGCAGCGCCCCAAATCCACCTCACAAGGGTGAGTGTCCGATGCGAAACCCGGACGCGCGAAGAGGGGCACCGACGGTTTTTCGTTAGAGAAATTCACTGAGGTCTGATATGGACATATCACCCGCGGATGTCAAGCGCGCCGCGACCATCGACGGTCGTGCCGGCTCGAATCAATCCCATCCCCCTCATGCCGCCCACCCTAACGGGTCGGAGATCCTCGTTCGTTGCCTGCAGGCCGAAGGGGTCAAGTACCTTTGGGGCTACCCCGGCGGTGCGGTGCTCTACATCTACGACGCGCTGTACCAGCAGGAGTCCATCCACCATGTCTTGGTGCGCCATGAGCAAGCCGCGGTGCACGCGGCCGATGGCTACGCCCGCGCCACCGGCGAAGTGGGCGTGGCCCTGGTCACCAGCGGCCCAGGGGTGACCAACGCCATCACCGGCATTGCCACGGCCTACATGGACAGCATCCCGATGGTGATCATCACCGGACAGGTGCCCACGCCGGCCATCGGC
>RFTU01000073.1 GCA_009923315.1 Betaproteobacteria bacterium | reverse complement strand
CCCGTCACGCGACACCGACCCCAACACCACGACATGCCCGCCTACCGCACCCCCCTTCAGATTCCCCTGCTCCGACAACTCAACCGCCCGCTGACCCTGCTGACCCTGGCCGGTCTGGCCGGTGTGCTGGCCCTGGTGATGGCGGCGCGCTGGCTGCGCGCCCAGACGGCCGACCACTTGCCCTTGGTGGTGGCCGCAGCCGACATTCCACTGGGCACGCCGCTGGAAGCTTCGATGCTGACCACGCTGGCCTGGCCACCCCAGGCGCGACCCCAAGGTGCGGTGGCCGATCCTGGGGCGCTGGTGGGGCGCGTGGCGCGAACGCCCTTGGCGCGCAACGAGCCCGTGCTGGAGGCCAAGCTGGCCGGGCTGGGTTCGCGTGGCGGGCTCTCAGCGGCCATCACACCCGGCAAACGCGCCTTGACGGTCAAGGTCAATGAGGTGATGGGCGTGGCCGGCTTTGCACTGCCAGGCAGCCTGGTCGATGTGATGGTGCACACGCAGGCCGAGTCCGGCTCCAACGGCCGCGATGTCGGCGTCTCCAAGATTGTGCTGGAACGCATCTTGGTGCTGGCCGTTGCCCAGGACGCCGGGCGCGACGCCACGGCACCGAGAGTGGCCAACGCGGTGACCCTGGAAGTCTCGCCCGAAGAGGCCGAACAACTGGACCTGGCCCGCAGCGTGGGCACGCTGTCGCTGGTGTTGCGCAACCAGGCCGATGCCGCACCAGCCCAGACACCTGGGGCGCGCAAACAAGACCTGCTGGCCCAGGTGTGGGCCTCACCCACCGAGCCTCGGCCGTCGCCGCCCGCCACCGGTCAGGCCGGTGGCCAGGGCGGCGCGCGCAGCACCCCCCGATCGGCGCCCACTCACCCCGCGCCACAGGAGCCCGAGCGGATCGAACTGATTCGCGGACTTCAGCGAACCACGACCGCCTGGTCGCCCTGATTCGGGCGCCGACCGCGCCGACGCCCCCACCACCGCGCCCCTGATCCCCGCCTGTGGACGGGCTGTGGGTTTCCCTTGGATTTCCTGTTGATCGACGACCGCATGACTGCTCTGACCCTCCCTTCCTCTTCCGGCCGTGTGCCGGCCTCCGCCCATCGGGCATGGTCCCTGCTCCTGGCAGCCGGGCTGACCGCCCTGGCAGGCCCCAGCCGCGCCGACTCCCCACAAACGCTGATGCTGCAAGCCGGTAGCTCTCGCGTGGTGACGCTGCCGCAGGCGGTGGAGCGGGTGTCGGTCGCCCACCCCGGCGTGCTGGACGTGGTGCTGACCAGCCAACGTGAGCTCTATGTGCTGGGCCGGGGCGTGGGCTGGTCCAACATCATGCTGTGGTCGCGGGGGGCACCGGTCTCGGTGATCGATGTGCAGGTGGAGATGGACGTGCGCAACCTGCGGTCGCAACTCCAGGCGCTGCTGCCGCAGGAGACCGAATTGCAGGTGCAGCCTGCTGCCGATTCGGTGGTGCTGTGGGGCACCGTGAGCAGCGTGGTGCAGGCCGAGCAAGCGATGGCCTTGGCGCAAGGCCACGTGCGGGCCATGGCCCGTCTGGCGCAACCGACGGCCGCCACCGCCCCGCCCGGCGCTGCGCCCACGGCCGCGCAGGCCGGGTCATCGCTGGGCGGCAGCCCGCCACATGTGATCAACCTGCTGAAGATCCGCCAGCCACAGCAGGTGATGCTGGAGGTCAAGGTGGTGGAGGTGTCGCGCAACCTGCTGGACCAGTTCGGCGTCAGCCTCAACCTGAGCCGCGCTTCGGGCTCCATGACCTACGGGCTGGTGACGCAAGCGCTGCAGGATGTCTTCGGTCGCCTGACCATTCAAGGCCGAAGCGGCACGCTGTCGGTGGACGCCAAGGCGCAGGATGGCCTCCTCAAGGTGCTGGCCGAACCCAACATCGTGGCACTCAGTGGCCAGGAGGGCAGCTTTCTGGCCGGCGGCCGGGTCTTCATCCCGGTGGCCCGCGACTCGGCGGAGGGCCGCGCGACGGTCACGCTGGAGGAAAAGGAATACGGCGTCGGGCTTCGCTTCACCCCACAGGTCTTGGAGGGCGATGTGGTTCAGTTGCGGGTCGCACCCGAAGTCTCCGAGCTCACCCGCACCGGCTCGCCCTTCCTGAGCAGTGGCGGCGTCACGACGGTGCTGCCAAGCTTCACCACGCGGCGCGCCTCCACCACGGTGCAACTTCGGGATGGCCAAAGCCTGGCCATCGCCGGTCTCATCAAGAACATCAACACCGAGACGCTCTCGAAGTTCCCCTTCCTGGGCGATCTGCCCATCCTGGGTGCCCTGTTCCGCTCGAACGAGTTTCAGCAGGACCGGTCGGAGGTGCTGTTCATCATCACGCCACGCCTGGTCAAGGCCCTGCCGGCGCTGGCCGGGCCCTCGGGAGACGACGAAGCGGCGAATGCGCAAGCCCGCGCCGCCGCACGCGCCCTGACGGAAGACCCGGAATGGGCACGGCGGGCGCAGACGCTGAATCCGCAGGCCGGCCAAGACCGGCACGTGCCCGACACCGTGCAGGCCCGTGACGCCATGAGCGTGCGCCGACCCGCTGCCGCAGGCGGCGGCGCGGCGGGCTCCTCAGCTGACCCGGGACCGTTGACCGCCCCGCCCCCGACCACGCCCTCGCCGCGTTGATGGCCATGGAAATCGAAAGCAGGGGCCTCGCCCCGATGCAAGCGAACGACACCGCGCGCACCATCGGCCTGATCGGCAGCAAGGGGGGCGTGGGCACCACGCTCTTGGCCAGCAGCCTGGCCTGGGCCCTGGCCGAGCGCGGGCTGCGCGTGGTGCTGTTGGACCTGGATACACACGGCGGACAGGCCGCGCTGCACCTGTGCGAACGCAACGCCGGACCCACGCTGCGTGATGTCCTTCAGGTGATCGACCGCCTGGACGACACGCTGCTGGACACCTTGCTGACGCCCTGCTCGCCGCGCCTGCGTCTGCTACCGGCACCGCGCCAATGGCTGGGGCCGGCGGTTGAGGCGGCCCCTGAGCCGCAGCACCTCCTGCGCCTCGTGCACACCGCGGCCACACTGGCCGACTGCGTCGTGCTCGACCTGCCCGCACGCGCTGCGGTGGAGAAGGCGTTCGCCGCCGTGTTGGTCGACCTGGACCGGCTGGAGTTGATCAGCGAGCCCAGCCTGCCGGCCACCTTCAATGCGCGACGCAGTTGGCATTGGCTTCAGACCCTGCGCGCCGAAGGCCACGAGGGCCGCGATGCCGCCTGCCACGTCGTGCTCAACCAGGTGCACCGCCACCAGGCCCTCGACTCGGCACAGGTGTGGCGGACGCTGGGGCTGGAAGATCGGGGCGCGGCCTTCGGCCGGGAACTGCCCCGAAGCGATGAGGCGGTGGCGCAAGCCATCTACCAAGGTCAGGCGCTGGGTGCGCTGCAACCGCGTGATGCGCTGTCGCGCGCCGTGGCCCGATGGGCTGAAGAGGTGGAGGGGGCGTTCAAGCCCAAACCCGCCGCGGCCGCGCACGCCGATTCGCGGGCTCTCGCGCAGGCAACGCCATCAGCGGGCTGGCGTGAACGGTTGATCCGGTGGGCCACTTGAACACGATGAACTATCCCGAGCTTCGCCGCCAGTTGTACCAGCGGGTCATCGACCGCGTGGACCTGGGCGCCCTGCGCAACCTGGACGCCACGCAGCTTCGTGGGGAGCTTCGCCGGCTCACCCAGCGCCTGCTCGATGATTCCAATCTTCCCTTCAATGCGCAGGAGCGGCTTCAGGTGGTCGCCGACATCGAGCATGAGGTGATGGGGCTGGGCCCACTGGAGCCCTTGCTGCAGGATGATGAGGTCAGCGACATCATGGTCAACGGTGCGGCACAGGTGTGGGTGGAGCGCCAGGGCCGCCTGCAGCCCGCACCGGTGCGATTCGATGATGAGCCGCACTTGCGGCGCACCATCGACCGGGTGGTGGCCCGTGTGGGCCGGCGCGTGGACGACCAAAGCCCGATGGTGGACGCCCGCCTGCCCGATGGTTCACGGCTGAATGCCATCATCCCGCCGCTGGCCTTGGACGGCTCGGCCGTGTCGATCCGCAAGTTTTCGCGTCAGGCCCTGACCCTGGCGCGTCTGGTGGAGATGGGCTCCATCACGGCCGAGATGGGGCTGCTGCTGCAGGCCCTTGTGCGGGCCAAACTCAATGTCCTGATCTCAGGCGGCACCGGCACGGGCAAGACCACCCTGCTCAACATCCTGTCGGCGGCCATTCCCCCGCAGGAGCGCGTGGTGACGATTGAGGATGCGGCCGAACTGCGACTGCAGCAACCCCACGTGGTTCGCTTGGAGACGCGCCCAGCCAACACCGAGGGCGCCGGGGAAGTGAGCCAACGCGCGCTGGTACGCAATGCCCTGCGCATGCGGCCCGATCGCATCATTCTGGGTGAGGTGCGCGGTGCGGAGGCCTTCGACATGCTTCAGGCCATGAACACGGGCCATGAGGGGTCGATGGCCACGGTGCACGCCAACAACGCACGCGACGCCTTGCTGCGCGTGGAAAACATGGTGGGCATGGGACCGACCGGCCTGAACTCGCGGGTGGCGCGGCAACTGATCGCCTCGGCCCTGTCGGTGGTGCTGCAGTTGCAGCGCCTGGCCGATGGCTCCCGACGGCTGGTCAGCATTTCCGAAGTCACCGGCCTGGAAGGCGACGCCATCCTGATGCAGGACCTGCAGGTGTTCGACGCCACGGGCGTGGACGCGCAGGGGCGCGTTCAGGGCCACTTCACCGCCACCGGTATCCGACCGCAGCTGGAGCACCGGCTTCGCGCCGTGGGAATCCAGTTGCCCGACTCCCTCTTCCAACGTGGACGGCGCCTGAGCGACGCCCGAACCAACGAATGAACACCTTCGAACTTCCCTCGGGTGTGGTGCCGCTGGCCCTGCTCGTGGCCGCCTTCCTGGCGGCGGCTTTGGGCGTGGAGGGGCTGATGCTGCTGTGGCATCAAACCCAAAGCCCCGCGGTGCAACGCCTGCGTCGGCGGCTGCAGGATTGGTTTCCGGAGTCCGGGCCCGCGGCCCACGCCGTGGATGAGGACGCGCGCCCTGCGGCCCCTGTGGGTGCCTGGAACCGCCTGCTGCACGCCTTGGAGGAGCGGCTGCAGCGGCGCGCTTCTCGGCGTCGGATGATGGTGCAGCAGCTGCCCGATGCGCTGGACCTGATGGCCCGAGCCCTGCGCAGCGGCCACGCCTTTTCCACCTCGCTGCAGATGGTGGCCGACGAAGGCCCGCAGCCCTTGGCCGGTGAGTTCGCGCGGGTGGCTGAACAGATCACGTTGGGCGGCGACCCCGACGACGCGTTCGAGGCCTTGGCCGAGCGGGTGCCGATCGACGAGATGCGTTTCTTCGTGATGGCCGTCAAGCTGCAGCGGCAGACTGGCGGTCAGCTGTCGGAGGTGTTGGGCAACATCGCCCGGCTCGTTCGGCAACGCGCGCAATTGAGCGACAAGGTGCGGGTGCTGACCGCCGAGGGCCGGCTGTCGGCCAAGGTCCTGGCGGCCTTGCCGCCCGTGACCGCCGGGGCGCTGTTCACCATTCGCCCCGAGTTGATGGCCGTTCTCTGGACCGACCCCCTGGGTTTGAAGATGCTGCAGGCCAGCACCGGACTGATGGTGCTGGGCTGTCTGTGGCTGTGGCACTTGACGCGCATCCGCGTGTAGGGCATTCGAATGGCAAGACAAGACAAGTCCCCGACGCTGGATGCGCTGCAAGCGCCGGTGTGGCAGCGGCTGGTCGAGCCCCTGGCGCGACTGGCCGCACCGGAGCAAACCGAGGCTGCGCCCACCCAGGGCCCAACCGACCACGCCGCCGATCCGGGGCTCTTCGTGCCACCGGCCCATCGGGAACGGTTCATGCACGCCGGGCTTCGCACGCGCGGCGCACCGGTGGCGTTCTACGCGGCCAAACTGGGCTTGTCCTTGGGCCTGCCCCTGGCGGTGTGGTTGGCCATGGGCTTGACCGCCACAGCGTGGTCCACCGGACAGGCCGCCGGTCTGCTGCTGGGCAGTGCGCTGTTGGGCCTGCAACTGCCCGGGGTGTGGCTGAGCCGTCGGATCGCGCGGCGCCAGCGGGAGATATTCGATGCCTTCCCCGATGCCGTCGATCTGGTGATCGTGTGCATCGAAGCCGGACTGGGCATCGATGCGGCCCTGGAGCGCACCGGGCGGGACATGGCTCAGCGTTGCCCGGCCCTGGCCGAGGAGTTGGAACTGCTTGCGGCCGAACTGCGACTGGGCGTGTCAAGGGCATCGGCGCTCAAGCATCTGGCCAGCCGCACCGGCGTGGAGGAGGTGCGCGCCTTTGCGACCATGCTGGTGCACACCGAACGCCTGGGCTCGGGTGTGGCCGACGCCCTGCGTGTGCATGCGCAAGGCTTGCGCCTCAAGCGCGAACGACGCGCAGAAGAAGAAGCCGCCAAGCTGCCGGTCAAGCTGTTGTTCCCGCTCGTCTTCACCTTGTTTCCCGCGCTGATGGTGGTGCTGATGGGGCCAGCAGGGCTGACCCTGCTGCGCCAGCTGCGCTCCGCGGCCGCCGGCGGCGGCTGAACAGGGGACCGCCGACGCGCGTTAAGCTCGTCGGCATGAACAAGCCGCGCCGCCCCCGCACCAGCGAAGCCCAACACGTCGCGCTCGACAAGCTGCGCGAGCGCAACATCCCGTCTGCCCAGCAGGAGGTCCAGGCACCACGCCCGTCCACGCCATACGATGGCCCGGGCAGCGCCTACAAGCTGGCCTTCACCGACACCGAGTTCCTGCTGCGCGAGGAACTGCGGCCGGTGCGCATGCAGCTCGAACTGCTCAAGCCCGAACTGGTTCAACAGGAGCAGGGCGTGCAGGCCACGGTGGTGATCCAAGGGTCGGCCCGAATCCCCAACCCCGACGACGCGCGCGCGCGCCTGTCACTGGCGCAGCGCGGCGGCGATGCGATCGCCATCGCGCGGGCCGAACAGGCCATGGCCATGAGCCGCTACTACGAGGAGGCGCGGCGCCTGGCGGCGATCGTGACCGAACGCAGCCGCCACCTGCGCACGCCGCTGCACGTGGTGACCGGGGGCGGGCCCGGCATCATGGAAGCGGGCAACCGCGGTGCGCATGAAGTGGGCGGTCCGAGCATCGGGCTGAACATCGTGCTGCCCCATGAGCAGGCGCCCAACCCCTACATCACGCCCGAGCTGTGTTTTCAGTTCCACTACTTTGCGCTGCGCAAAATGCACTTCGTCATGCGCAGCGTGGCCGTGGTGTGCTTCCCCGGCGGTTTCGGCACGCTCGACGAGCTGTTCGAGACGTTGACCTTGATGCAAACCGGCAAGAGCCGGCGTCGGCCGGTGCTGCTGGTCGGCCGTGAATTCTGGGAGCGGCTGATCAACCTGCAGCACCTCGTGGACACCGGGATGATCAGCCCCGGCGACCTGCACCTCATCCAGTACGCCGAGACGGCCGAAGAGGTGTGGCAGCGGCTGCATGAACACTACGGGTTCGAGGCCGCACCGCCGGCCGAACCCGATTCGGGCGCACACGAGGAAGATGTCTGAGCGCGACGTATCGGCTGCGGCCGTAGCCCCACGGCGCGCAACGCTGCGCGGCGGCTGTTCCGCGACGTGGCCAGACCTTGATCAGGCTTTGATCAGGTTCTGACAGGTCTGGCGCTGGCCATCCGCAGCAGGCACGCCCGCGCACACGCCGCTGATCTGTTGCTGCAAGCGCTGCAGCACCGCGGCCTGCGCCGGGCCCTTGTTCCACTCCTTGAGCTTGGCCGCCACCCGCTGCAGCGAACGCGCGCTGCGCTCATGGAAAGACGCGGTGTCCAGCGCGGCCTCCTTGAACAGCTGGGCGGCCACCGCCTCGATCCGGGTCGTGTCCTGCGGGGCCAGGTCGACCAAGGCAGTGAAGTAGCCAGCACCCCATTGCAAGCGGGTGGCGGGCCCCACGCTCTTGTCGAAGGACTCCTGGTACCACTTCAGCGCGTCGGCGGTGCGCCCCTGCTTGCGGGCGTTGGAGCCCAGCTGGCTCATGAGGTAATAGGGCGAATGGCTGCGCGGCAAGTTCGCCTTGAGCAGCGCGTCGCTGTCTTCCCACAAGCCGGCCTGGCCCAGCAGGTAGGCGGTGGAGGTGATCACCGCCTGGCGTTCGTAGCCATCGGTGATCTCGCGGTCCATGCGTTGGGCGTGTTCGCGGGCCAGTTGCGACAAGGCATCCGGGATACGGGGCTTGAGCGTGTCCTTGCCCTGGCCCAGGCGCGCCAGCGCAACGCGCTCGATCACCACCTGCGTGCGATCGCCGCGCGACAGGGAGGCGTCGCCCTGCGCGCGCACCAGCGCGGCGTCCATGCGTTGCACCAGCGCGGCCCGGTCGGGTGAGCCTTCATCGCTGAGCACCTGCACCATCTTCGCGCCGCCACCAGTGAGGACATCCAGATGCAGCTTGGTGGCGGCCGCATCGGCCAGCACGGCTTGAACGCGGTCGCGCAACGCAGCGTCGGGCTTGATGCCCTTGCCGTCGTCGCTGGCGGCCAGGGCCTTGAGCCACAGGCGCGTGGCGATCTCGGCCAGAGCAGCGGCCGAAGGGCCTGCTGCCTGCGGTACCTTGCCGGCCAATTCGGCCAATAGGCTGGGCCGCTCGGCAGCGCTCACCAGTTGGGACTCATCCGTTTCCCACGAGTAATAGGCCAGGGTGCGCCACTCATTGGTGGACAGTGCCTTGCCGCTGCGCGCATCGGCCAGCACCTGCTGGATGGGCCGCCCGCCGGACAGGCCTGCGCGCAGCACCGCCATCACCTGTTGCGCGTCCGCCTCACCGGGCAGGCGGGTGATTTCGGCGCCCTGCGGGTTCATCAGAATGACCGTGGGATAGCCGCGCACCTTGAAGCGCGCGCCCAGTTTTTGCGCGCCGGGACGGTCGCCGTCCACATGCACGGCCACGAAGTCACGCGCCTGGATGGCGAAGTCCTGTGTGTTGAAGAACGTGGCCTTGAGCTGGTTGCAGGGCGGGCACCAGGTGGCGCCCCAGTACAGCAGCACCGGCTTGTTCTGGCTCTTGGCCAGGGCGAAGGCGCGATCCATGTCGGCGTCCTGCCCGGCCGCCAGCCAGGTGATGTTCTTCGACGGCGGGTTGATCGACGGCGCCGGTGGCGTGTTGGCCTGGGCGTTCGAACCGGTGAAGCCCGCCAGCGCCAGCAACAGCGCGGCGGCGGCGGCCTGCAGGAACGGCTGGCGGGAGGCCATGTGAAAAGAGGTGCGTGTCATGCCCGCAAGAATGCCACAGCCGAACGCACCGTGCGAACCCTTTGAAAGCAGCCCTGCGCCGTGCACCCTACAGTTGCGCCATGGACACGAACACCCTGCAGCGCCCGCGCGCCATCGAGGCCCTGGTGGCCGGCACCCCCACCTCCGACGGCGCCGGTGTCAAGCTCAGCCGCGTGCTCACCCAGCAGTGGCAGCGGCGGCTGGACCCTTTCCTGATGCTGGACCACTTCGGCAGCGATTCGCCCGACGACTACATCGCCGGCTTCCCCGACCATCCGCACCGCGGCTTCGAGACGGTGACCATCATGCTCCAAGGGCGCATGCGCCACCGCGACAGCGGCGGGCACGAAGGCCTGATCACCGACGGCGGCGTGCAGTGGATGACCGCAGCCAGCGGCCTGATCCACAGCGAAACCCCAGAGCAGACCGAGGGCCGCATGGACGGCTTTCAGCTTTGGCTGAACCTGCACAGCACCGACAAGATGGGCCCGATCGGCTACCGCGACATCGAAGACGCGGATATTCCCCGTTGGTCGGGTGAGGGTGCCGGCGCGCGGGTCATCGCCGGCCAATGCGGCACGGGAGCCGCAGCCGTGAGGGGCGCCATGCAGCGACCCAAGACCGAGCCGGTGATCCTGGACATCACCTTGCAGCCAGGCGCGCGCTTCGCGCTACCGCTGCCCCCGACGATGAACGCATTCCTGTACCTGCACACCGGCAGCGTGGTGGTGCAAGGCCGCGAGGCGCATGCGCGGCAGATGGCCGTGCTCACCAACCCGACCGACAGCGACGGCGTGGCTTTGGGTGCGGGGCCCGCCGGCGCCCGCCTGCTGTTGATCGCCGGCCAGCCGCTCAGGGAGCCCATTGCCCAACACGGGCCCTTCGTGATGAACACCCGCCAGGAGCTGATGCAGGCCGTGGCGGACTACCAGGCCGGGCGGCTGGGGACCATCCGGGCGGCGACTTAAGCCGTGCTGCCGGGCCGCCAAGCACGCGGCGGACCCGGCGCTGTCTTCGGCGGGGGTGATCGGGCCTACAGGGTGTCTCGGGCCTACAGGGCGGACTCGAGGCCCTCAAGGCCCTGGTGAATCAAGCGCCGCCAAACGGCCGTACGCCGATGAGCGCGGCATGCGCCCAAAAGGCGAAGGCCGCCCAGGCCACGGAGCCGACCACCACACACCACAGCAGCGCCATCGGTCGCACGGCCACCGGCGCCGGCGGGTGGATGCGGTCGCGCGCCCGGGCGGCGCGGAACACCAAGACGGCCCACACCAGAAAGCCGCCGAACAACAGCACATCGGCGCCGTTGCCGTTGGACAGCAGGTGGGCCAGCGCCCAGGTCTTGACGGCCAGCGTCATGGGGTGGCGCAGGCGGGCCTTGATGGGATTGCCTGGCACATAGGCCGCGGCCAACAGGATGAAGGCCAGCAGCGTGAGCACGGAGGCGGCGTGGCGCATGCCCACCGGCGGCACCCACAGGACGATGGGATCCAGCCGCGCAGCGGCGTAACCCTGGATCAGCAGCACGAAGCCCACCACAGACAAAACGGAATACACGCCCTTCCAGGCCATCGGACCGAAGCGGTCGATCACGGCCTGGCGGGGGCCCTCACCGAACACACGGGCGCTGTGGATGCCCAAGAAGACGATCAGGCCCAGGATGAGCAAGTTCATGGTCGTGTTTCCTGCCGGCCAAGGGGCCTATTTGGTCTGCACCGCACTGAGGATGATGACATTGCTGACCGGGAGGTGGGTGAGCCCACTGAAGAGGTCCACCCGCACGGGCACTGCATTGAGCCGATCGATCACGTCGGCACCGGCGATCACGGAGCCGAACACGGCATAGCCAGGCTCGCCGTCGCTCTTGTAATCCAGCGCGGGGTTGTCCACGGTGTTGATGTAGAACTGAGAGGTGGCCGAGTTCGGATCGGACGTCCGGGCCATGGCGATGCTGCCCTTGACGTTCTTCAGCCCGTTCTTCGACTCCAGGGTGATGGCCGGTGAGGTCGGGGGCTTGATCACCGGCGTGAGGCCGGTTGCGGTGTAGCCGCCGGCCTGCACCACAAAATCCTTGACCACCCGGTGGAAGATGGTCAGGCGGTAGAAGCCGGCATTGGCGTAGTCCAGGAAGTTGTTGACCGATATCGGCGCCGCGTTGGGGTCGAGCTTGACGGTGAAGCTGGAGGTGGTGGTGTCCAAGCCCTGCAGAATCACCGTGACCTCCGGCTCCGGCACGGTGACTTGCAGCCGTGCCGCCTCGAGGTTGTTGGCGGTGTAGGCGCGGATGGTCTTGGGGCCCACCGCGGTGACCTTGCAAGTGAAGCGGCGGTTGAGGGCATCCCCACCGGGCGACTCGGTGACGTCGCCGCAACCGGCGTCCACGGTCACCTTCAGCCCCTTGTCCAGCCCCGAGCCGCTCACCGTGATCACCATGTTGCGGCTGTACTGCAGGGTGCTGGCGGCCATCTGGGACACGAACAAGCCCCCGTTGTCCGAACCGCCGCCGCCACAGGCGACCAACAGGGTGGGCAGTGCGCAGGCGAGGGCGAACAGGCGCAGGCGGGGGGCGAAGGCGGTCATCGGATCGGGGCTCGGGTGCAAACCCCCGATCTTATCGGGCGCCCCGGCTGGCCCCCCGAGTGTCAGGGGCGGGGCGCCGTGCGCAGACAGGCCGCTTGGGACTGCAGGGTGTGGTTCAGCAGACTCACCGCCGCATGGATGGCGCTGATGGTGGGCGTGGC
>RFTU01000072.1 GCA_009923315.1 Betaproteobacteria bacterium | reverse complement strand
GTGCCGCCGGCGGCCCCACCTGCAGCCCAACCGGCTGAGCCCTTGGCCCGCGATTGGCGCGAATACCACCGCCTGGCCGCTCGGCGTCTCGTGCAGGCCAACCCCGACAGGACCTATCTTGGCGAGGTGCCCGAGCCCCTGAAGGGCATCCCGATCCTTGAGGTGGAACTCAATGGCGATGGCTCGGTGCGACACATCAAGGTCCAGCGCCGGCCCCGACCGGCCGATGCCCAACACACCACACAGTTGGCCATTGATGCCGTCAGGCGGGCTGCACCTTTCCCACCCGTGGCCCACCTGCCCAAGCCCTGGGCTTACACCGAGGTGTTTCTGTTCAATGAGGCCGATCGATTCAAGCCGCGTACCTTGGATGAATGAGGGCGGCGCTTGCCGGTAGGATCGCCTCATGTTCTTCACCATTCCGACCCTGTTGACCTGGCTGCGCATCGTGGCCATCCCCGTCATCATCGTGGTCTTCGCCATGCCGCTGCCCGCGGAGTCCCGCAACCTCGTGGCCACGCTCTTGTTCGTGGCCGTGGCGCTGACGGACTGGGCCGATGGCTACCTGGCGCGCAAATTGGGCCAGACCTCTGCCTTCGGTGCCTTCTTGGACCCGGTGGCCGACAAGTTCCTGATTTGCTCCTGCCTGCTGGTCTTGGTGGAAATGGGGCGTGTGGACACGCTGATCGCGCTGGTCATCATCGGCCGGGAGATTGCGATTTCTGCCCTGCGTGAATGGATGGCGCAGATTGGCGCCTCGCGCAGTGTGGCGGTGCACCTCGTGGGCAAGCTCAAGACCACCGTTCAGATGGTGGCCATTCCCTTCCTGCTGTACGACGGAACACTGTTTGGGGTGTTGGACACCGCGCTCTGGGGAACCTTCCTGATCTACGCGGCAGCGGTGTTGACCATTTGGTCGATGGTGTACTACTTGCGCAAGGCGGTTCCCGAGATTCGGGCCAAGGCGCGTTGATGGTCTTGGACACTCGTCGGTCCGGCCCGGACCTGGTGAGCCTGATGCCGGTCTTGTTTGTGCTCATCTGGAGCACCGGCTTCGTGGTGGCGCGTTTGGGCATGCCCCATGCGCCGCCGATGACCTTCCTGTGTTGGCGCTACGCGCTGTCGATCGCGGGGTTGGTGCTCTGGGTGTGGTGGGCGCGGGCCCCATGGCCCAGTTCCCGGCAGGCCTGGTTGCACTTGGCGGTCACGGGCGTGCTCCTGCAGGCTGGGTACTTGGGCGGAGTTTGGAGTGCGGTCAAGATGGGTTTGTCCGCCGGCACCACGGCTTTGATCGTGTGCCTTCAACCGGTGCTGACGGCCATCTTCCTGGAGTGGCATGGCGGGCGTGGACGCGTTCGGCCGCTGCAGTGGATCGGACTGGCCTGCGGCCTGGCCGGCGTCGTGGTGGTGGTCTGGGACAAGCTGGGGCTGGGGGAAGCGCATGCGGTGAATCTGGGCCTGGCGGTGCTGGCGCTGCTGAGCATCACCGCCGGTACGCTGTACCAAAAACGACATGTAGGGCCCACCGATGTGCGCAGCGCCGGCGTGGTGCAGATGGGCGCAGCCTTGTTCGTCAGCTTGCCCCTGGCGCTGATGGAGCACGAACCGGTGGTTTGGCACCCGGAGATGGTGACGGCTTTGGCCTGGTCGGTGCTGGCACTCACCATGGGGGCCAGTTCGCTGCTGTACCTCTTGATCCAGCGAGGCGCGGCCATGAAGGTGGCCAGCCTGTTCTACCTCGTGCCGCCATGCACGGCGTTGATGGCCTGGGCCCTGTTCGGAGAGCCGCTGAGCTGGGGCTTGCTGGTGGGCCTGACGCTCGCTGCGGTGGGTGTGTCCTTGGTGCAGCGTTCGGCCTGATGTCGTTCGCTAGCCCATCAGTGTGGCTGCTGTCAACCGGGCTTTTCTGACCTGTAAGCCGCGCCAGAGCTTGAATTCGGGGCATAGAATCCGCTTCCCGCGCTCGGCCGACCGTGGTCGCGAATGTGACCTGATCAACAGGGTGCGAGGGCACTGATTCGGGCAGGCGCTGGCCTGCAAATTGCACTGACTGGAGAAGAAAGCTGTGAACAAAGGCGAACTGATCGAACACATTGCCAAGCAGGCCGACCTGTCCAAGGCGGCGGCGTCCCGCGCGCTCGACGCCGTGATCGGTGGTGTGCGCACCACGCTCAAGAAGGGCGGCACCGTATCCCTGGTGGGCTTTGGCACCTTCTCGGTGACCAAGCGCGCTGCACGCACCGGCCGCAACCCGCGAACCGGCGCCACCATCAAGATCAAGGCGGCCAAAGTGCCCAAGTTCCGTCCGGGCAAGGCGCTGAAGGACGCGCTCTGATCGTTTCTTCGTCGTCCACCGTATGCGTGCACCAGCGTGCGCGTGCGGGTGCTTAGCTCAGTTGGTAGAGCGGCGCCCTTACAAGGCGTAGGTCGGGGGTTCGAACCCCTCAGCACCCACCACGGTCCGATGGCTGCCCAGGCTGCCATCGGCCACCCTCAAAGGGCCTCGTGATGCGAGGCCCTTCCCGTTTCACCAGTCCAAATGGCGCCCACCATCACCACCGTCGAACTGTTCCTGATCGCGATGACGGTGATCTTCACGGTCCCTTTCCTGATCTGGCGCGTGGGCAGGACCGACTACTGGGCACCGCTGGTGGTGGTGCAGATCGTCACCGGCGTCCTGCTGGGCCCGGGCCTGTTCGGCCAGTGGTGGCCCGAGGCCTACCGTTTCGTCTTCACCCCGGCCGTGATCCAGGCACTCAATGGCTTGGCCTGGTGGGCCGTGATGCTGTTTGTCTTTCTCGCGGGCTTGGAGCTGGATCTTGGCAAGGCCTGGGACCAACGGCGCTCCACGTCGATCACAGCCGGACTCGCCCTGGGCGTCCCACTGGCGTTTGGTTGCGCAGCGGCTTGGCTTCTGCAGTCCCAGGACGGCTGGGTCGGTCCACGCGCGCAGCCCTGGCAGTTCGTGGCGGGCATCGGCATGGCCTGCGCGGTCACCGCATTGCCCATCTTGGTGTTCCTGATGGAAAAGATGGGCATCCTGCGCCAGGCCTTGGGGCAACGCATCCTGCGCTACGCCAGCCTGGACGACATCGCCATATGGGGCGTGTTGGCCATCATTCTGATGGACTGGGCCCGAGTGGGGCGGCAGGTGCTGTTCCTCTTGTTGTTCGTGGTGGCGGCCGTCGCGGTGCGCCGCTGGATGGCCCGCTGCAGTGAGTCTGATCGCTGGTACGCCTGCCTGATCTGGCTGGCCATCGTGTCCTTCGGAGCCGATTGGGCGGGTCTGCACTTCATGGTGGGCGCCTTCTTGGCCGGAGCGGTGCTCGATGCAGCTTGGTTTGGCCTGCAGCGCGTGGACAGCTTGCGTCACCACGTGCTGATGGTGCTGATGCCCGTGTTCTTCCTGTCCACCGGCTTGCGCACCAATTGGGAGTTGGGCGGCGTCATGGTGTTCCTGGCGGCTGGGTTGCTGTTGGTGGCATCAGTGGGCGGCAAGCTCGCCGGCGTTTGGGCGGCCGGCCGCTTGCTCAACTGGGCGCCGGGCGAAGCGCGCATCGTGGGATGGCTCCTGCAGACCAAGGCCCTGATTGAAATCATCTTTGCCAACATCCTGCTGGACAAGCAGATCATCACCAGCGACACCTTCACCGCCTTGCTGCTGATGGCCGTGGCCAGCACCATGCTCACCGTACCGATCGTCACGCCGCTGCTCAAGCGTTATCCGGGGGTCACCGGTCGAGAAGGCTGAGTCCTCGTTCGACGTGATAATCACGTCCCGGGGTGGGAGCGTGTTCCGCCCGGCAGAAGAGTACGACACCCATGTTTGACTTCGTTCGTGATAACACCCGCCTGATGTTGGGCCTGTTGGTGTTGCTGATCATCCCCTCGTTCATCTTCTTCGGTATCGAAGGGTACAAAGGCTTCAACGGGCCTGAAAACCAAAAGGTGGCATCGGTGGCGGGTCAGAAGATCACGCAGGCCGAATGGGATGCCGGACACCGGCAGCAGGTGGACAACTTGCGCCGTCAGGTGCCCAACCTTGATGCGTCTCTGTTCGAGAAGCCCGAGGCGCGCTACGAATCGCTGGAGCAGATCGTGCGCCAGCGCGTGTTGCAGACCACGGCGCAGAAGCAGCATCTGGCGGTCAGCGATGCCCAGCTGCAGCGTGAATTGCTGACCAACCCCCAACTGGCCGCACTGCGGCGGTCTGATGGGTCGATCGACTTGGATGCCTACCGCGCCTTGTTGTCTGGGCAGGGGTACACGCCGGAGTCCTACGAGGCGGCGGTGCGTCAGGATCTGCTGCTGCGCCAGGTCCTGGGCCGTGTCGGTGAAACCACCGTGGCGTCCTCCGCTGCAGCCGATGGCGCGTTGCGAGTGGTGTTCCAGGAGCGGCAGATCCGCCTGCAGCGTTTCCAGGCGGCCGACTTCTTCAAGGACGTCAACCCCACTGAGGCAGAGGTGCAGGCCTACTACCAGAGGAATCAGGCGGACTTCCAGACCGTGGAGCAGGCCGACATCGAGTACGTGGTGCTGGACGCGGCGCGGGTGCGGGAGTCCTTGGTCGTGTCGGTGGAGGAGGCGCGCAAGTTCTACCAGGACAACCTGGCCAACTACACCAAGCCAGAAGAGCGGCGCGCCAGCCACATTCTGGTCAAGGTCGACAAGGGCGCCGGTGCCGAGGAAAAGACCAAGGCCCGCGCGCGCGCTCAGGCGCTGCTGGACGAGGTGCGCAAGGCGCCCAAGCGGTTTGCTGAAGTCGCCAAGGCGAAGTCCGATGACTCGGGCTCTGCAGCGTCCGGCGGTGACCTCGACTTCTTCGCCCGGGGGGCCATGGTCAAGGGTTTCGAGGATGCGGTCTTCGCCATGAAGCGCGGCGACATTTCGGACCTTGTGGAGACCGATTTCGGCTTGCACATCATCCAACTCAGCGATGTGCGCGGCGGACAGCAACAGCCGTTTGAAGCCGTGCGAGCCGAAATCGAAACCAAGCTCAAGCAGGAATGGGCCCAAAAGCGCTACACGGAAGCCGCCGAGCAGTTCAGCAACCTCGTCTATGAGCAATCCGACAGCCTCAAGGCAGCGGCTGACCGTTTCAAATTGCCGGTGCTCAAGGCCACCGTCACGCGCCAGCCAGCGCCCGGCGCGCAGGGCCCCCTGGCATCGGCCAAGCTGCTGTCTGCTGTGTTCTCCGATGATGCCCTGCGCAACAAGCGCAACACCGATGCGGTGGAGTCCGGGCCCAACCAGTTGGTGTCTGCCCGCGTGGTGGAACACCGACCCTCGGTGCTCAAGGCACTGGACGAGGTCAAGGCTGTCGCCCTCGAGAAGGTGCGCGTCGAGCAGGCGTTGGCCAAGGCCCGTGAGGCGGGTCAGGCCCGCCTGGCCGCGGTGAAGGCTCAGGCTTCAGAGTTGGACAAGTTCCCGCCGGTGATCGTCTCGCGTCCGGCTCCCATGGGCCTGCCTCGGGAACTGATGGACGCCATCCTGCGGGCTGAGGCGCGTCAGCTGCCAGCGTTCGCGGGCGTCGACTTGGGCGTCAATGGCTATGCGGTGGTGCGCATCGACGCGATCAAGACGCCCGACATCGCCGCGCCCATTCGGCGGCAGTGGGGGCCGCAGTTGGCGCAAGCCTATTCAGCGGCGGAGTCGCAGCTGTACTACGAAGCCCTGAAGAAGCGCTTGGATGTCCAAATGAAGGTCGCCAAGCCCTAATCGATTCGGACGGGGTACGCGCCCGGTGCGCGTACCAGACCGCTCCTGGCTGAATGGACCCCTGCGATATACTGACGCCACGCGCGGTGGCTGTAGCTCAGTTGGTAGAGTCCCAGATTGTGATTCTGGTCGTCGTGGGTTCGAGTCCCATCAGCCACCCCAAATAAATCAACACCTTAGCCGCGCGAGGTCTCCCTAGAAGGCCTCTCAATTTCCCACCGTGGGAAATGGAATGCGCGAAAAGGTACTCAAAGTGCCTTACGAGGCACCTCGCGATTGCGGTCGTAGACCCGCGCTGTCACTTCCGGATTGGCATGTAGGTCGGGCAGCTCGCCGCGTGTGCGCTTGTGCACGGTCGTGTAGTAAGCCCGCAGATCGTGGAAGCGGAAACGCTGTTCAGGGGCAACGACCTTGGCCTCGACGGCATCGGCCCAGCAGCGTGTCCAAAGCGTCATGAAGCTCCGGCTGGTGTAGGGGTTGTTGTCTCGATTCGGGAACACGTAGAGGCAATCGACCCCGCGAGCCTCTCGTACAGCCCTTAGACGATCCAGCAGCCCCGCCATTGCGGGTGTGATCTCGATGATCTCGACCACTTCACCGCGCTTGGCGCCCCGCTGTTTTGCCCGCTTGACTCGGATGACGCTGGTCGCTTCGTCGATTTGTGGCCAGGCGAGGTCGAGGAACTCCACTCGACGATTGCCGGCGAGCGCGGCGTACTCGGCCATCATGCCGACGATGGCGCGTTGGGGCGTCTGACGCTCAAGCCAACCTAGAAACGCTTTCAGGGCGACTTCATCGGGGGCCTTGCTCGCCACACCGCCACCATGCGGTTCGACGCCGATCGTTCCGTTGTGCGTGCACACGCCGAGTTTGATGCCGTGGCCAAACAGCCGCGACAACAAGGCCTTCTCGATGTCAGCGCGCCTTGGCGATTTCGCCCGTTCGATGTGGACGTACCTGGCCACGACCGTCGAGTCGATGTCTCGGATCAGCATGTGGCCGAGGATGGCGTCAATTTGCTTCCAAGCCAGTCGATAGTCGCCGCGGGTGCCTTCGGTCAGCCCTTGCCATCGATGCGACTCCTGGTACTGCTCCCAAACCCATTGCAACGTCCCCATGCGGTCAAGCCGCTGACTGTTGAGTTCCAGGACCCTGCGGATTGCTGTGTGCTTGTCAGTTCCGAGGTTGATTGGCTTTCCACCGATGGGGTGGTAACGGTAGGTAACAGTCGTGCCATCTCTCCACGGCCGAGCCTCCATCAGAGGCAGAAGGCCCTTGGCGCTCAGGCGATCACGTGAACGTGCCATCGTTAGGGGTTCACGGTCCAGTGCGGACCGGTGCTGGGGGAGTGTTGTTTGATAGTACGACGGTCCCATTCAGAACGCCGCACGAGAGGCTTACCGTTTGGTTTGGTTTCAACCTGAATGCCAAGACTTTGGAGAAACCGAACCTGGGCACGGCCCTGCCGCAGCGGGGCACAGATCGAATCGATTTCCTCCTGGGTCAAGAGGGCCGCCAGCATTGCCTCTAGATATCCCAGGTTGGTGTCGCTGAGCGGACCGCCGTTGGGCGACGCCCCAGCATCGACACGAGAGAAAGTAGATCGCCGACGGATCGGCGACCGCGTTTGACAGTCATGAAATTCCTCGCGCGCGCACGCGCGCACGCGACCCCAAAAGTCGCGGTTTATGAAAACGACGTTAGGCGCGCGGTTTCCTGCGCCCTTGTCGTAGAGATTGAGACCCCCTACCCCTGTCTCAGCACCGGCCAGCCATCGGCACCGATCGGTGGCTTGCGTCGCGCGCCGCGCTCGGCCGCACTCTTGTCGGCGTGGCATTCGTGGCACAGCGGCTGCAGGTTGCTGCGCTCGTCACCGCCACCTTGATGCAGCGGCAGGATGTGATCGACCTCGGTGCCCGCCCTCAAACGTCCCTGCTGCAAACAGATCGAGCAACGCGGCTCAGCCGACAGCACCTGTGCCCGCAGTGCCAACCAGCGTCGGCCGCGCAGACGTGGGGTGGTGATGGCCATGGCAAACAAAAAGCCCGCTGACATCGCTGTCGCGGGCTGTTTTCTGAAGACGCTGCGGCCTGCCAATTGGCAACCGCGGCACTGAGTCAATCTCAGGTGGCGCGATCCTGCCAGATTTCTCGGCTTTCGTCAATCTATAACTTCAGCCGGAAACCATCAAGCAAACGGCGATGCCGACAAGTCCACCCACAAAGCCTGCAGCCTGCGATCAACTTCGGCGTTGGAATCGCAAGGGCCGTCACTCAATACCCGTTGGTCCTTGAAGCGAAACACCGAAATCGTGAGACTCTTCATTGCTTCACGCGCCGTTATCGAAGCCTTGGCTTCGCTTGTTTCGATCCTGATCTGCAGTTTGCTGGGATCGGGGCGGGAGGCCATGCTGCGAATACTCGCTGATCCAGGCGCGCGTCGTAGGCTGTCCCAGCGGTCTTCAACATATGCAAGGAAGGCGTTATCCATTTAGGTTCTTAAGAACAGAGTAGCTGGTGACATGCCAATGCCATCCGAATCGAGTTTCGCGTCTTTTCGAGAACGCTGAGGCACGGTGTCTATGGTGTTTGGTCGCTCACAGTTAGGCAACGATAGGCGCTGAGCATGTCCGTTAGGCAGGACAGGTGTTGTTTGAAGGCGGACTAAAACCACTAATCTGGCAAACATTTGAACTGGAATGCGGCTGAGGATTACGCACTACTGGATTTCGCGGTGCTGGGTTGTATGAGATCCCAGAGGTTGCCCGAGTTGTCGACGAAGACGGCAACTCTGCCGTATGGCTCGACCGTGGGGCCACGGACGAACTTGACGCCTCTGGATTTGTATAGCGTGAAGTCACGGTCAAAGTCATCTGTGTGGAGAAACAGGAAGACCCGGCCGCCTGTTTGATCACCGACCCGGGAAAGCTGCTCTGGCCCAACCGCTCGAGCCAGCAGCAGTCTGGACTCCGTTGAGCCAGAGGGTGCAACCACGACCCAGCGCTTGGCCTGCGTTTGGACAGGTGTGTCCTCGATTAGCGAGAAGCCCAGTCGATTGACGAAGAAGTCAATGGACTCGTCGTAGTCCTCGACCACGACGGAGACAAGGCCGAGGTGTTGTGGCATTGAAGGCGTGAAGTCGTGCGGAATCGAAAGATGAGCCAGGCGTTAGGCCGCACCCCGCGCCGCGCGCATGAATTCGCCCAGCTTCTTCACGTCGAGTCGCCCGTCGGTTCGGACGCCAGAACAAAGATCCAGTCCGAATGGCTGGACGTGCTCGATTGCATCAGCCACATTCGCAGCGCGCAGGCCACCTGCCAGAAAGACTGGAATTTTGACTTCATTGCAGATCCTGCGACTCAAGTCCCAGTTGTGCACACGACCCGTACCACCAAGCTCCTTGATTTTTAGGTTTGGGTTTCCCGAGTCGAGCAGCAGAGCATCTACAAACCCGTCCAGGGTTTTCGCCTCTTCAACAGAGTGCTCGCCCGTAATGTGAATGACCTGCACCAGCTTAACCTGTGGGACCTTGCGCCTGAGTCTCTGCAGCTCGGCAGGCGCGACTGAGTCGACAAGTTGTAGCGTCGACGTACCACAGGCAAAGTGCTGCTCAACAATGGAGTCGGCGTCTTGGCGCGCTGTGAGCAGAAATGTTGCAACTGGAGGCGGTACGGTTCTAGCGATCTCGGCGATGAGGTCATCAGGTATCACGCCAGGGCCGCTCGGCATCTGCGAGACGAGTCCGAGCGCAGCCGCGCCATACCGGATAGCGTGCTGAGCCTCTTCGACACTGGAGATGCAGCAGATCTTGATGTGTGGGAGCATTCGGCTTCCTGTGCAGCCTACTGTGAAGCCAACCCGCATGCGGCAGCGGGCGGCGGCGGGTGCAGCGTGAATTGTGGCCCTGGCGAGGAACGCTGTTGCACGTCCGGTTGGTTGATGGGTTAGGGCGAAGTTGTGGCGTACTCCAGGGCCCAGTAGTACTCCCACTCGTGGTAGCGCAATGCAGTAGCAAAGGGAGAGACCGCGGCAAGGAGCTCCAGTTTGGAGGGAAAGTTCTTGAGCACTCGATGTGACGTGCCATCGGCCAGAAGCCGAGTTTGGTACGTGTTGCCTTCTGCGTCTTGCTCAGTGATGGGCGTGCTGCTGCCAGGGACGAAGCGGTTGTCGAGCAGCACCACAGGTGCGCCGGGTTCGAGCGCCGCGTGGAAACTGCGGAGAAACTTGCCCACTCTGGCGTGAGGTATGTGGGACCACCAAAAGCCGGCAAACCCGGCGCTGAGCGGCGCGCGTTGAGGAGGAAGGTTGTAGGCGTCTCCGACGACGAACTCCACCTTCTCCGGTGGCACACGAGACTTGGCGACTTGAATCGTCTCTGATGCGGAGTCGACGGCGACGACGCGCGGGCAGTGGGGAGCGAAGAACTGCGTCCAATAGCCGGTGCCGCAGGCGACCTCAAGCACCGAGCGACCTTCGAGCACGCTGGGCAACCACTGTTCGATCCGCCGAAGATCCGCTTGGCGCTCCGGCTTCGCGTAGACCTTGTCGTACTCGGCTGCGCGCGCTGCGTAGTAGTGCTTCATCGGTGGTTGCTCTGCGCCCTAACTTGTTTCCCAGTCTATCCCCCTGGCATTCCTGGTCCCAAGGTAGCGAACCCAGGGGCACAACAGGCAGCTCACCGATTTTGACGTGTACGGTCAGGCCGTCATTTGCCACAGCGTCCAGAACATCTGCAACCCTCGCAGATGCCGCTCCCGGCACAGGCGTGGCGGCACGCGCAGCAGCCGCAGCTGCTGTTCCACCGGCACGCGCTGTGGCACGTACATGATCGTGAGCACCACCCGCTCCAGGTCCGGCACCCGCGCCAGCGTCCGCTGACATTGCGGGGCCTCAAAGTCCGGCTGCAGCACCTCACGCGGTTCGCGGTCATCGTCGTTGGCTGGGCTGCGGTAGCGCCCCTCGGCACTGCCACAGCGGCGCCGGTGGCCACGGTCACAGGCCCAGCGGCCGTAGCGCGTCAGGAGTTCATCGGCTTCGCGCAGGTGCGCCGGGATGTCGGCGGCGAAGTTCTCTTTCAAGGCTGTGATCCCTCCTGATTCGATTCCAAGGTCAACTCGCGGGCCAGTGCCGCCCAGGCGGCCACGCTGCCCTCCACCGTCCATTCATAGGCGTGCCATTGCGCCGCATGCTGCAGGCGCAAGCTGACCGCCAGCGGCCAGACCGCGCGCCAGGCGGCGCGATCCAGCCGGTACAGCAGCAGCGGCAGCTGGCCGTCGGCTTGGGTCACCGCTTGCTGCCACCACAGCGCAAGCTGCGCCCGCGTGGCCTGGCGGTGGCGTTTGACCTCAATGGCCCAGCCGGGCACGCCCACCAGGTCGGAATCACCGGCGGCGTTGCGCACGCGCCGCTGCGCCGGCCAGCCGGTGTGGTCGTGGATAAGTGCCGCGGCTTCGCGCTCACCGACCTGACCTTTGCGCCGTTGCATGCGGCTCATCCGCCCACCCCAGGGGGATGAGGGGCATCTAGGGGGATCTTCCAGCCACCCTTATTAAGAATTGCAGCCCTGCAATCTCGCGCGCCGAGAGCCAAAACATCCCCCTTCATACCCCTTATCCCCCTGGGGGGTAGGCGAAAAGAGCGCTCAATTCGATTGAGCTCACTCGTCGTCCGAGACGGGGAGTGGGGGTGTAGCCACCCAGCGCAGTGTTCGACCCAGGCACCGGCTAGCTGGTGTGGTCGTGGATCAGCGCTGCGGGGTCGCGCTCGCCCACCTGACCTTTGCGCCGCTGCATGCGGCTAATCGGTCCTGCCCGCGCGCGTGACAGGAGGGTAGGGTGATGAGGGGAATAAAGGGGGATGTTCCCGCCACCCCAACCTGCTGTTATTTGTTTCTCGTATTACGAAAATCTTGAGATTCGCCCTGCGCCGGGCCAAAAGATCACCCTCAATACCCCTTATCACCCTACCCGCTGGCTAAGGATTGAGCCGATGGCACGGCCGAATCGACATGACACACACCGGACCGCCGCATCCCGACCATCGCTGATCCGGCTAAGGTGCAACCTCAGTCCGCCGACGTGCGCACGCGCCGCTGCGCCGGCCAGCTGGTGTGGTCGTGGATGAGGGCTGCGGCTTCGCGTTCACCGACCTGACCTTTGCGCTGTTGCATGCGGCTCATTGGGTCGCCCTTCCGCCGGTGAGGGGGGTAGGGTGATGAGGGTGATAAAGGGTGATGTTTCCGCCACCCCAATATGCGAATATCTATTTTCCGCATTGTGAAAACTTTGAGTTTCGCCCTGCGCCGGGCCAAAA
>RFTU01000071.1 GCA_009923315.1 Betaproteobacteria bacterium | reverse complement strand
GATGACGTCGGCCAAGGCCGCCTGCTGCCCACCACCGCCGTCGACCAGTTGGCCGCCACGCTGGCTTCCTGGATGGGCGTGAACACCAGCGACCTGCCGCTGGTGGTGCCCAATATCGGCAACTACAGCGTGCGCGATCTGGGCCTGATGCGGCGCACATGAGCCTGACGACGGGTCAGGCCGAGGCGCCCCGCGGGCCAGCCGATCCAGCCGGGGGTGCCGTGCCTGCCGGCGCGGGCTTGCCCGCGCCGGCCGCCGTTTCCCTTGCGGCCAGCGCCCTGGCCGGCTGCGCTGCCCTGCCAGGGCTGGATGCGGGTGGCCCAGCGCAGGCCCCCGGCGCCCTCAGCCCCTTCCAGGCTTCGCGCTTTCTGGCCCAGGCCGCCTTCGGCGCCACACCGGAGCTCATCGCCCGGGTTCAGGCCATCGGCCCCGCGCGTTGGATCGATGAGCAGATGGCGATGCCGCCTACCCAGGGCCATGTCGCCTGGCTGCACGAAAACGACTACGCGCATGAGCGCTTTCGCAATACGGTGCAAGGCACGGAAAACACCCTGTGGCGCAAGCTGATCGATTCGCCCGATGCCTTGCGCCAGCGCGTCGCACTGGCCCTGTCGGAAATCTTCGTGATCGCCATCCCGGGCCTGCCGGTGGCCTGGCGCCCCTTCGTGGCAGCCCACTACATGGACCTGCTGGAGGCCCATGCCTTCGGCCGCTACCGCGAGCTGCTGGGCGCGGTCACGCTGTCGCCGGCCATGGGCGTGTACCTGAACATGCGCGGCAACCGCAAGGCCGACCCCGCCACCGGCCGCATGCCCGATGAGAACTATGCGCGCGAGGTGCTGCAGCTGTTTTCCATCGGCCTTCACGAGTTGCACGAAGACGGCACCCTGCGGACCAACTGGCGCGGGCGCCCCCTGGAAACCTACGACCAAGACACCATCACCGGCTTGGCCAGGGTCTTCACCGGTTGGAACCTCGACCGCTTCGATCGCAACCAGCAGGATTGGGCCTGCCGCCCGATGGCCTTCAACCGTGCGCAGCATGAGCCCGGCGAGAAGCGCTTCCTGGGCCACACGATCCCGGCCGGCACCCCCGGGCCCCAGGCCCTGGAGCAGGCCCTGGATGCGATCGCCGCGCATCCCAATGTCGGCCCCTTCATCAGTCGCCAACTGATCCAACGCCTGGTCACGAGCAACCCCAGTCCGGCCTATGTGAAGCGCGTGGCGCGCGTGTTTGCAGACAACGGCCACGGGGTGCGGGGCGACCTCGCCGCGGTGGTGCGGGCGGTGTTGCTGGATGTCCAGGCGCGCCGCGACCCGGCGCCCGATGAGGAATCGGCCGGCCGCCTGCGTGAGCCCATCGAACGCTTTGTGCAATGGGCCCGCACCTTCGGGGCCACATCGAACAATGGCAAGTGGGCCATTGGCCTGACGGGGGACTCGGCCACCCGCTTGGGCCAGAGTCCGCTGCGCGCGCCATCGGTGTTCAACTTCTTTCGGCCCGGCTACATCCCACCCCATTCCGAAATCGCCGCGCGCGGCCTGCAGGCCCCCGAATTCCAGCTGGTGCACGAGTCCTCGGTGGTCGGGTGGGTCAACTTTGCCCAGCAGTTCGTGGCCGCCGGCGTGGCCGATGTGAAAGCCGACTACGCGCGTGAGATGGCCTTGGCGCACGACGCTCAGGCGCTGGTGCAGCATGTGGATCTGTTGCTCGCGGCCGGGGCCTTGTCTTCACAGGCCCGCGGGCTGATCACCCAGGCGGTGCACAGCATGCCCTCGCAGTCGCCTGCCCAGCAGCGTCAACGGGTGAACGCCGCCATACACCTGGTGTTGTGTTCACCGGACTACCTCGTGGCGGTGTAGACGCCGTTTCGGGCCTCGGCCCCGAACAAGGCCTCCCGTCGTGCACAGGGGCCATCACACCCATCGGCCGCGGCCGTCAGAGCTGAAAGATCTTGCCCGGATTCAGGATGTCCTGAGGGTCCAGGGCGCGCTTGAGTGCGCGCATCAGCGCCAGCGCGCCGTCTCCGGCCTCGTCCTGCAAAAAGCCCTGCTTGTGAAGTCCGATGCCGTGTTCGCCCGTGCAGGTGCCTTCCAGTCGAAGTGCGCGCGCCACCAGCTGTGCATTGAGCCGCTCGGCGGTTTCCCGCTCCTGTGGAATCGCCGGGTCGATCAGGTAGCCCACATGGAAGTTGCCGTCCCCCACATGGCCCACGATGAAATAGGGCAGGCCCGACGCATCGGCTTCGGCCACGGTCTCGTTGATGCATTCGGCCAAGCGCGAGATGGGCACGCAGGTGTCGGTGGTCACGCTGCGGCAGCCGGGCTTCATCTGCAGCGCCGCGAAGTAGGCATGGTGGCGCGCGGTCCACAGCCGGGTGCGTTCTTCGGGCGTACTGGCCCACTCGAAGGCCTCGCCGCCGAGCCCGTTGGCGATCTCTTGCACCGTCTGCGCCTGTTCGGCCGTGCTGCTTGGGCTGCCGTGGAACTCCATCAGCAGCATCGGAGACTCCTTGAGCGCGAGCTTGTCATGTGCGTTCACGGCCCGCACCGAATGGGCATCCAGCAGTTCGACCCGCGCAATCGGCACACCCAGCTGGATGATGTGGATGGTGGTCTGCACCGCGGCGTCCACGCTGGGAAACGAGCACACCGCAGCCGTGATCGACTCGGGTACCGGGTACAGCTTCAGCGTGATCTCGGTCATCACGCCCAGCGTGCCTTCGCTGCCCACGAACAGTCGCGTGAGGTCGTAGCCCGCGCTGCTCTTGCGCGCGCGCGTGCCGGTCTTCACCACCTCGCCATCGGCGGTGACCACCGTCAGGCCCAGCACGTTCTCGCGCATGGTGCCGTAGCGCACCGCGTTCGTGCCGCTGGCGCGTGTGGCCGACATGCCACCCAGGGTGGCGTCGGCACCGGGGTCGATGGGGAAGAACAGGCCGGTGTCCTTGATCTCGCGGTTGAGTTGCAGGCGGGTCACGCCGGCCTGCACCGTGACCGTTTGGTCATCGGCGTTGAGCCGGAGCACCTGGTTCATGCGGGACAAGTCGATGGACACACCGCCTTGCACCGCCAGCAGATGTCCTTCCAGCGAGGACCCGGCGCCGTAGGGGATCACCGGCACGCGATGCTGCGCGGCCAGTCGAACCACCTGAGCCACCTCCTCGGTGCTCTCGCAAAACACCACGGCTTCGGGCGGCGGCACATCAAAGGGCGATTCATCACGCCCGTGCTGTTCTCGCACCGCCCGCGCGGTGGAACAGCGCTCGCCGAACAAGGCTTTGAGCGCCTGCAACATGGCCGCGGGCATCGGGCGTGGTTTGAGGATGGGCCAATGGGCCAGGTCCAAGGGGGCGTTCATCGACGGTCGTCCTTCCGCAGTGCTCAAGGGCGCTCGGCCGCGCTCGGCCGATGTAGCATCCTGCCATGGCCAACCGACTCACACAAATCGCCACCCGCACAGGCGACGATGGCACCACGGGATTGGGGGACGGCACCCGGGTGCCCAAGCACCACCTGCGGGTGCAGGCCATGGGCGATGTGGATGAACTCAACTCCCACATCGGCGTGCTCCTGGCCGAACCCCTGCCGGCCGATGTGCGCGAACTGCTGGTCGTGATCCAGCACGAACTCTTCAACTTGGGTGGCGAGCTCTCCATTCCCGGCTTTGAACTGCTCAAGGAGGGCGCCTTGCTGCGTTTGGACGAAGCGCTGGCGCACTACAACGATCAGTTGCCTCGCCTGAAGGAGTTCATCCTCCCGGCCGGTGCCCGCAGCGCCGCACTGGCCCATGTGTGCCGCACCGTGGCCCGCCGTGCCGAACGCGCGGTGGTGCTGCTGAGCTCGCAGGACACCGCCGTGCGGGCCACCCCGCGCCAATTCCTCAACCGCCTGAGCGACCTGATGTTCGTCCTGGCCCGTGTGCTCAACCGCGCCAACCTCGATGGGCTGGGCGGTGACGACGTGTACTGGCACAGTGAGCGCCTGGCGCGCGAGTGAAGCCGTCGCCTACTGTCGCCTGGCCTTCACCGCCTCGCTCAGGATGTCCAGAACTTCAAGCGAGTGCTCCCAACCAAGACAGGCGTCGGTGATGCTTTGTCCGTATGTGAGCGAGGCCGGATGGTCCTGGCCTGGGGTGAACAGGTGGCTTTCCACCATCACGCCGAAGATGGAGCGGCTGCCTGCGCTGACTTGCCCGGCGACATCGCGCGCCACATCCACCTGTCTTTCGTGCTGCTTGGAACTGTTGGCGTGGCTGAAATCCACCATCAGCGAGGGCGGTAGCTGGGCGGCTTGCAGTTCCCCGCAGGCGCTGGCCACGCTGGCCGCGTCGTAGTTGGGGGCCCTGCCGCCGCGCAGGATCACGTGGCAGTCCTGGTTGCCCTTGGTCTCCACGATGGCCACTTGCCCGTTCTTGTGCACCGACAGGAAGTGGTGCGGGCGCGAGGCGGCTTGGATGGCGTCCAGAGCGATCTTGATGTTGCCATCGGTCCCGTTCTTGAAGCCGATGGGCGCGCTGATGCCGCTGGCCAGTTCGCGGTGCACCTGGCTTTCGGTGGTGCGCGCGCCGATCGCGCCCCAGCTGATCAGGTCGCCGATGTACTGCGGTGAGATCACGTCCAGGAACTCGCTGGCCGCGGGCAGGCCCAGTCGGTTGATTTCCAGCAGCAACTGGCGCGCCATGCGCAGGCCCTCGTCGATGCGGTAGCTCTCGTCCAGGTAGGGGTCGTTGATCAGTCCTTTCCAGCCCACGGTGGTGCGGGGCTTTTCGAAGTACACGCGCATCACGATTTCCAGCGTGCCCTCGTAGGCCTGCCGCTGCTCGCGCAGCTTGCGTGCGTACTCGACCGCGGCGGCCGGGTCGTGGATGGAGCAGGGGCCCATGATCACCAGCAGCCGGTCGTCGCGCCCGTGCAGGATGTCGCTGATGGTGTGGCGGGTACGGCTGACCAGGTCCTCGATCGGTGTGTTGCGCACCGGGAAGAAGCGGATGAGGTGCTCGGGCGGCGGCAGCGGCATGACGTCCTTGATCCGCTGGTCGTCGGTCTGGCTGGTGCGGTCGGGCGGGCTCGCCCAGCCATCGGCGGCGGCTTGGGTGGACTTGGCGTTCATGCGGGGCTCCTCGGGTGTGTGGCGTTGTTTGTCGGTGTGTACGGGTGCGCGTTCAGGCGAAAAAAAACCGCCGGGGCTTCCGGCGGTTTCTTGGGGGCTTGGCTTGCGTCTTGTTTGCTTACGCGAGGGCCTCTCCAACCGCCGGGCGGTGCGAGAACGCAAAGTAGGCAAAGAAGTACGAAGCTGCGCGCATGGGTCGAATGCTAGCACGGGTGAGCTTGCAGCGTGCTGACGGGTGGCCGGCGCCGACTGGCCGCCATCGGGCTGCGGCCCTGCAGCGCCTTGGGTTTACCAGGGCCGATCCACTGGAAAGGGGCGCTGACCCGGCGGGTTGTAGATGTGGTCCATCAAGGCCATCCAGTGCTCGGTCCGGCGCATGGCGTACTGCGCGCCCATGCCTGCTACCACCAGCATGGCCAATCCCAACAAGGCAAAGAAAACGAAACCGAAGCTCATGGCGGGGCTCCATCAAGGACAAGCTCCCATTGTTGGCCAAAGCGGATACCGCAGCGGCGCCGTGGGTGTCTCGGCTCCCCGATCAGGCCGTGCCGCCCACCGTCAGCCCGTCGATGCGCAGGGTCGGCTGCCCCACGCCCACGGGCACGCTCTGGCCTTCCTTGCCGCAGGTGCCCACACCGGTGTCGAGTTCCAGGTCGTTGCCGATCATCTTCACGCGGGTGAGCGCATCGGGCCCGTTGCCGATGATGGTGGCGCCCTTGACCGGGTACTGGATCTGGCCGTTTTCCACCCAGAAGGCCTCGCTGGCGCTGAAGACGAATTTGCCGCTGGTGATGTCCACCTGCCCGCCGCCGAAGTTGGTGGCGTACAGGCCTTTCTTGATGCTGCGCACGATTTCTTCGGGCGCCTTGTCGCCGGCCAGCATGTAGGTGTTGGTCATGCGCGGCATCGGCACATGCGCATAGCTTTCGCGGCGGCCGTTGCCGGTGGGGCGCACCTTCATCAGCCGCGCATTCATCGAGTCCTGGATGTAGCCGCGCAGGATGCCGTCCTCGATCAGCACCGTGCGCTGCGAGGCCTGGCCTTCGTCGTCCACGTTGAGCGAGCCGCGGCGGTCGGGGAGGGTTCCGTCGTCCAGAACCGTCACGCCTTTGGCCGCCACACGCTGGCCGATGCGGCCGGAAAACGCGCTGGAGCCCTTGCGGTTGAAGTCGCCCTCCAGGCCGTGGCCAATGGCCTCGTGCAGCAGGATGCCAGGCCAGCCCGGGCCGAGCACCACGGTCATCTCGCCAGCTGGCGCGGGCCGGCTTTCGAGGTTGGTCAGCGCGGCGCGGGTGGCGTGTTCGACATATTCGGCCAGTCGCTCGTCGGTGAAGTAGCCCAAGGGGTAGCGCCCGCCACCGCCGCCTGAGCCCACCTCGCGGCGGCCGTTGTGCTCGGCAATCACCGTCACGCTCAGGCGCACCAGGGGCCGCACATCGGCGGCGCGGGTGCCATCGGCGCGCGCCACCATCACCACATCGTATTCGGCGGCCACGCCGGCCATCACCTGCGCGATGCGGGGGTCCTTGGCGCGGGCCATCTTCTCCATGCGCTCCAGCAGGGCGACCTTGGCCGTGCTGTCCAGGGTGCCGATGGGGTCGGTGGTGCCGTACAGCAGCCGGCTGCCCGACACCACGGGCTTGCCGCTGCCCACCTTCACCCGGCGGCTTTGGCCGGCTGCGGCGATGGTGCGCACGGTGCGCGCGGCCTCCAGCAGGGCAGCTTCGGAGATGTCGTCGGAATAGGCGAAGGCGGTCTTCTCACCGGCTACGGCGCGCACGCCCACGCCCTGGTCGATGCTGAAGGAGCCGCTCTTGACGATGCCTTCTTCCAGGCTCCAACCCTCGTGGCGGGTGAATTGGAAGTAGAGGTCGGCGTCGTCGATCCGGTGCTCGCCGATGGTGGCCAATGCACGCGCCAAGTGCGATTCATTCAGGCCATTGGGCTGCAGCAACAGGTCTTGCGCAATCGCCAGGCGCTCGAGGGTGGGTTCGCGTGAAATCATCGGCCGATTCTAGGCATCGGCGTCGCCTGCAGGCTTGGCATCCTTCAATTCGAGAGCCCATTGATACAGGCGCTTCTTCGGCAGCCCGGTGATGTCGGCGGTCAGGGTGGAGGCCTGCTTGACCGGCAGGTCTTTCAGCAGGATGGTCAGTACCCGGTGAGCGGCCTGTTCTTCCGGGGTGGCGGGGCCCTGGGCGGCGGCCGCGCGCCCCGGCCCTTCGGTGGCGGCTGCCGGCGATCCGTCCGATGCGGGCCCACTCGGGGGGGCGCTGCCGTGCAGCACCAGCACGAATTCCCCACGCCGATGGTTCGAGTCGGCCGCCAGCCAGGCGGGCAACTCGCGGGCGGCCAGGTTTTGGATGGTTTCGAACTGTTTCGTGAGTTCACGCGCCACGGTGAGCGTGCGCAGGGGGCAGGCTTGCGCGAGTTCGGCCGCCAGGGCCTCGATCCGGTGCGGCGACTCGAAGAGCACCACGCTGGCCGCGTCCATCGCTGCGTCGCGCAGGGCCGCCGCGCGGGCCGAGCCCTTTGCCGGCAGGAAGCCGACGAACCGAAAGCCGCCGGTCGACACGTCACCGGACACGCTCAGGGCTGCCAGCGCGCTGCTGGCCCCGGGCAGCGGCATGCAGCGAAAGCCCGCCGCCCGCACCGCCTGCACCAGGGCCGCACCAGGGTCGCTTAAGGCCGGTGTACCGGCGTCGCTGATGTAGGCCACCCGCTCACCGCGCGCCAGGCGCTCCACCACACGTTGCGCGCCTTCGCGCTCGTTGTGCTCATGCACCGCCATCAAGGGCTTGTGCAAGCCCAGGCCCGTCAACAGGTGGGCACTCTGACGCGTGTCTTCGCACGCCACCGCATCCACCAATGAGAGGGTGTGCACCGCCCTGAGGGTGATGTCGGCCAGGTTGCCGATGGGCGTGGCCACCACATACAGTGTGCCGGGGGGGAAGTCTTGGGCGCCGGCCGCTTGGGCCGCGGCGCTGAGCACGGTGGTGGGATTCACGCAGCAAAAGGGTTCAGAGGCCGAAGACCGGGCCTGCCGCCATCTGCAGGCCCATGGTCTGACGCTCGTACAGCGCAATTATCGGGTCGCGGGCGGCCCCTATCGCCGAGGTGGCGAGATCGATCTCATCATGCGCACACCCCAAGGGACCTGGGTCTTCGTCGAGGTGCGCTCCAGGGCCCAGGCCCGGCAGGGCGGCGCCGGAGCCAGCGTGACCGTGATCAAGCAAAGAAGGCTGGTGTTGGCGGCGCGGCACTATCTCTTGCGCTGGCAGCACCCGCCGCCCTGTCGCTTCGATGTGGTGGCGGTGGAGGGTGAGGTGCTGCACTGGTGGCCGGGCGCGTTTGATGCCGGGGACTGACCCAGGGCACGCCGCGCCCAGGCGCTGCCCTGCACCGCAGGAGCCGCCGCCATCGGGCACGCACGCCAGACCTTGCGGACACGGCCTGGCCCTGGGCCACAGAGGCCCTGGCTTATGATCCCGCCCATGCTCGAGACGCGCATTCAGCAGCAGTTTTACGACACCGCCGATGGGCTCGTGCAGGCTGCCGAGACCCTGGCGCGCCCCGTGGCCGCGGCGGTGGAATTGGTGCTGGCGGCCGTCACAGGCGGCGGCAAACTGTTGGTGGCCGGCACCGGCTCCGCCCAAGCCGATGCGCTGTACGCGGCGGCCTTGTTCATGGGTGGCGCCGAACGCCCGCGTCCGGGCTTGCCGGCCCTGACCCTGGGGGCCGACCCCGCGGTCAATGCGGCGCTGACGCAGGCCGCCGGCGGTGCGGCTGCCGACCCGGCTGCGGTGCTGGGCCGACAGGTGCACGCCTTGGGGCTGCCTGGGGATGTGTTGGTCGTCTTCGAAGGCCCGGCCGCCGTCGGTGTGCCACAGGCCCTGGCCCCGCTGATCGAAGCGGCCCACGACCGTGAACTCTCGGTGGTGCTGTGGACGGCTGCCGCGCGTGAAGCGCCAGTGTCGCCCTGCGCGGAACTGCTGACCGATATCGATATCCATATACCCGTGCGCGCCGACCGGCTTGCCCAGGCCAGCACCCTGTACCGATTGGGATGGCTGGCGCTGGTGGACGCGCTCGATCTGCAACTGCTTGGAGAAACCGAATGACCTTGTCGATGAGCCTGTTCCGTGTGGACACTGCCCTGGGCCTTTGGGGCCGTGGCGCCCTGTTGGCCGCCACCTTGGCCTCTACCCTGGCCCTGCAGGGCTGTGAGGTGTTGGCCATCGGCGCCGTGGCGGGCGGGTCGGCGGCCGTGGCGGTCGATCGCCGCACCACGGGCATTCAGCTTGAAGACAAGACCATCGAGATCAAGGTCGGCCAGCGTGCCAAGGAACTCGTGGGCGACAAGGGCCATGTGAATGCCACGTCCTACAACCGGGCCGTTCTGCTCAGCGGTGAAGTCCCGACCGAGGCCGATCGCGCAGCCCTGGAACGCGCGGCCGCGCAGGTGGAAAACGTCAAGGGTGTGGTCAATGAACTCACCGTGGGCCTTCCTTCGTCCCTGACCGCGAGGGCCTCGGACGGCATCATCGCGGGCAAGATCCGCGCGCGGTTCATCGAGGCGGCGGACCTGTCTGCAACGGCGTTCAAGATCACCGTGGAAGGCGGCGTGGTCTACCTGATGGGCATGGTGTCAGAGGCTGAATCGCGCCGCGCCACCCAGTTGGCTGCCGGCGTGTCCGGTGTGAAGAAGGTGGTGCGGGTGTTGGAGATCATCAGTGCAGAAGAGGTCTTGCGGATGCGTTCCAAGGCCACCGGCACGCGATGAGCCCCCACCGGGGCGCTACTTCAGCCGCTTGATCAGGCTGGAGGTGTCCCAGCGCTGGCCGCCCATGGCCTGCACATCGGCGTAGAACTGATCCACCAGTGCCGTCACCGGCAGTCGGGCTCCCTGGCGGCGGGCTTCCTCCAGGCACAAGCCCAGGTCCTTTCGCATCCAGTCCACCGCGAAGCCGAAGTTGAACCGGTCCTCCACCATCGTGGGACCGCGGTTGTCGAGCTGCCAGCTTTGTGCCGCGCCCTTGCCGATCACCTCCAACACCAGCTTCATGTCCAAGCCCGCCTTCTGACCGAAGGCGATGCCTTCGCTCAGGCCCTGGATGAGCCCGGCGATGCAGATCTGGTTGACCATCTTGGCCAGCTGACCGGCTCCACTGTCGCCCACCCGAGTCACCGCGCGGGAAAACGCCATCGTCACCGGCTGGATGGCTTCGAATGACGCCGGGTCACCGCCACACATCACGGTGAGCAGGCCATTGACCGCGCCGGCCTGTCCGCCGGAAACGGGCGCGTCCACGAAGTGCAACCCCCTGGCCTTGGCCTGGGCGTACAAGTCGCGCGCCACTTCGGCTGAAGCGGTGGTGTGGTCCACGAACACCGCATCGGGCTTCATGCCGGAAAAAGCGCCCTCTGCACCGACCGTGACGGCGCGCAGGTCCTCGTCGTTGCCCACGCAGGCGTAGACGATGTCCGCGCCTTGCGCTGCCTGTGCCGGGGTGGGTGCGGCTGCTCCGCCGAACTCGGCGGCCCAGGCGTGTGCCTTGGCCGCGGTTCGGTTGTAGACCGTCACCTGATGGCCCGCGCGCGCCAGGTGGCCGGCCATGGGAAGGCCCATCACGCCCAGACCCAGGAAGGCCACGCGCTGCGGGGGAATGGAGGGGTAGGTCTTGCTGCCGATGCTGCTCATCGAAGGGTCTCCGGATAACGGGCGTGCTGGCGCGCCTCATCAGCCGAAATCAGGCCGCTGTGCACCAGCGTGGACAAGTGCTGGTCCAGGGTCTGCATGCCCTGGCTCATGCCCGATTGCATCACGGAAACCATCTGAGCCACCTTCTGGTCGCGGATCAGGTGGCGGATGGCGGGTGTGCCCAACAGGATCTCCAAAGCGGCCACACGGCCTTGACCGTTGGCGGTTTTGCACAGGATCTGGGACACCACCGCCTGCAGCGATTCCGACAACATCGCCCGCACCGGGTCTTTTTCACCGGCCGGGAAAGCCTCGACCAGCCGGTCCACCGAGGCCGTTGCGCTGCTGGCGTGCAGGGTGGCCAGCACCAGGTGGCCAGTCTCAGCTGCGGTCAGCGCCAGGCGGATGGTTTCCAGGTCGCGCAGTTCGCCCACGAGGATCACATCCGGGTCTTCGCGCAGGGCCGACCTCAGCGCCGGCGCAAAGCCCGGGGTGTGCGTGCCCACCTCGCGCTGGTTGATCAGACCGCGGTGGCTGTCGTGCACGAATTCGATGGGGTCTTCGATGGTGAGGATGTGGCCCGCGTGGTGGCGACTGCGGAAGCTCACCATGGCGGCCATCGTGGTGCTCTTTCCAGAACCGGTTGGCCCGGTCAACAAGACCAGACCGCGAGGCCGCATGGCCAGTTCGCTGAGGATGGGCGCGGCGGGCAGGCTTTCCAGCGGGCGGATGTCCGAAGGCACCAGCCGCAGCGCTGCAGCCGGGCCCCGCAGCTGATGGAACACGTGCACGCGACAACGCGACAGCCCCGCCACTTCGCAGGCGAAATCCTGATCCTGTCCGCTTTCGAAGCCCTGGAGCTGCGGCGCCTTCAGAAGGGGGCGCAGGAGGGTCATCACCTCATCGGCCTCCAAGGGCGCTTCTTGCAGGCGCATGAGGTCGCCATGCACCCGCAGCATCGGGGGCCGGCCGGCGGCCAGGTGCAGGTCGGAGGCCTGGTGTTGCAGGGCTTGCGCCAGGAGCGCGAAGATGTCCATGGTGGGTGGCGCGGTGATGGGCGCAGCTGGCGATGCTGCGGTACGCTCGTTGGAGTATGAAGACCATCTCCGATGCGCTGGCACACACCAATGAGCGGATTGCGAGGGCCTGTCAGGCCTGCGGACGAAGCCCGTCCGAGGTGCAGCTGCTGGCGGTGAGCAAGACGCAGCCCTGGCAAGTGGTGGCGCAAGCCGCGGCGGCTGGGCAGCGCAGCTTCGGAGAGAACTATGTGCAAGAAGGCGTCGACAAGATCGTTCGGCTGCGCG
>RFTU01000008.1 GCA_009923315.1 Betaproteobacteria bacterium | reverse complement strand
TGGAAACGCTCGCGGTCTTCGGCGATGTCGATGCTGTCGGGGGATGTGCCGATGATGGGCACGCCGTTGGCCTCCAGATCCAGCGCCAGCTTGAGCGGGGTTTGGCCGCCATACTGCACGATGACGCCAGCGGGCTTTTCCTTGTCCACGATCTCCAGCACGTCTTCCAGCGTCACCGGCTCGAAGTACAGGCGGTCGGAAGTGTCGTAGTCGGTGGAGACGGTCTCGGGGTTGCAGTTGACCATGATGGTCTCGTAGCCGTCCTCCCGCATGGCCAGCGCCGCGTGCACGCAGCAGTAGTCAAACTCGATGCCCTGCCCGATGCGGTTGGGTCCACCGCCCAACACCATGATCTTCTTCTTCGATGAAGGTTCAGCCTCGCACTCCTCATCGTAGGCGGAGTAGAGGTAGGCGGTTTGCGTGGCGAACTCGGCCGCGCAGGTATCCACGCGCTTGTAGACCGGACGCACGCCCAGCGCCTGGCGGACCTTGCGCACCGAGTGTTGGTCGGTGGCCATGAGCTTGGCCAGTCGCTTGTCGGAGAAGCCCTTCTTCTTCAGATAACGCAGTTCGTCAGCCGACAGACTTTGAAGCGAGCGGCCGCGCACCTGAGTCTCCGTCTTGATCAAATCTTCGATCTGCGCAAGGAACCAGGGGTCGATCTTCGTTTCCTCGAAGACTTCCTCCAGCGTCATGCCGATGCGGAAGGCGTCCCCCACGAAGAGGATGCGCTCCGGACCGGGTTCGCCGATTTCCTCGATGATTTCGTCTCGGTCGTCCTCTTTGCAGGAGGTGCGCTCGCTCAGGCCGTCGATGCCGGTTTCCAAACCGCGCAGGGCCTTTTGGAAGCTTTCCTGGAAGGTGCGGCCGATGGCCATCACCTCACCCACTGACTTCATCTGCGTGGTCAGGTGGGGGTCCGCCGCCGGGAACTTCTCAAACGCAAAACGAGGAATCTTGGTGACCACGTAGTCGATGGAGGGCTCGAAGGATGCGGGGGTGGCGCCACCCGTGATGTCGTTCTTGAGTTCATCGAGCGTGTAGCCCACAGCCAGCTTGGCCGCGATCTTGGCGATCGGGAAACCCGTGGCCTTGGAGGCCAATGCGGATGAGCGCGATACACGCGGGTTCATCTCAATGACGATCATTCGTCCGTTGTCGGGGTTGATCGAGAACTGAACATTGGAGCCGCCAGTGTCCACACCGATTTCGCGCAGGATGGCGATGGAGGCATTGCGCAGCAGTTGGTATTCGCGGTCGGTGAGGGTTTGTGCCGGGGCCACCGTGATGGAGTCTCCGGTGTGGATGCCCATGGGGTCCAGGTTCTCGATGGAGCACACGATGATGCAGTTGTCCGCCCTGTCGCGAACGACTTCCATCTCAAACTCCTTCCAACCGATCAGCGACTCCTCGATGAGCAGTTCCTTGGTGGGCGAGAGGTCCAGCCCGCGCTTGCAGATTTCTTCGAATTCCTCTGGGTTGTAGGCGATGCCACCGCCCGTGCCGCCGAGGGTGAACGACGGGCGGATCACCATGGGGAAACCGCTGCCGCCGATCTCGGCCTGAATGCGCTTTTGCACTGCCCAGGCGTCTTCAAGCGAATGGGCGATACCGGATTTGGCCGAATCCAGCCCGATCTTGGTCATCGCGTCCTTGAACTTCAAGCGGTCTTCAGCCTTCTCGATGGCATGTTCGTTGGCGCCGATCATCTCCACGCCATGCTTGGCCAATACGCCGTTGCGCGCCAGATCCAATGCGCAATTCAGGGCCGTCTGGCCGCCCATGGTGGGCAGCAGGACCATCTTCTCGTGAGGGTGCTGGGCCCGCTCCTTGGCGATGATCTTTTCCACCACAGGCCAGATGATGGGCTCGATGTAGGTGGCATCCGCCATGCCCGGGTCGGTCATGATGGTCGCGGGGTTGGAGTTCACCAGGATGACGCGGTAGCCCTCTTCGCGCAGGGCCTTGCAGGCCTGGGCACCAGAGTAATCAAACTCGCAGGCCTGGCCGATGATGATGGGGCCCGCACCGATGATGAGGACGGATTGCACATCGCTGCGCTTAGGCATGCTTCTTCTCCTGGTGGGCCGTCATGAGCGCAGCGAAACGGTCGAACAGATAGGCGATGTCATGCGGGCCGGGTGAGGCTTCGGGATGGCCTTGGAAGCAAAAGGCCGGACGATCCGTACGCGCCAGGCCCTGAAGGGTGCCGTCAAAGAGGCTCACATGGGTGGCCCGCAGATTCGGCGGAAGCGAGGCCGCATCGACCGCAAAGCCATGGTTCTGGCTGGTGATGGACACACGGCCACTGTCCAAGTCTTTGACAGGGTGATTGGCACCATGGTGGCCAAACTTCATCTTGAAGGTTCGCGCTCCGCAGGCCAGGGCCATGATCTGGTGGCCCAGGCAAATACCGAAGGTGGGGATGCCGCTGTCCATCAGGGTGCGCGCGGCAGCGATGGCGTAGTCGCATGGCTCGGGGTCGCCGGGGCCGTTGCTCAGGAAGACGCCGTCGGGGTTCAGGGCCAGGGCCTCCTGGGCCGGTGTTCTGGCCGGGAGCACGGTGATGCGGGCGCCACGCTCGGCCAACATGCGCAGGATGTTGCGCTTGACGCCGAAGTCGTATGCGACCACATGAAAGCGCGCCTGAACCGCCTCATTGAAGCCCGGGGCATCACCCTCCCCCCTGAGGCTCCATTCGCCCTGAGTCCACGTGTGGCGCTCGGCGGTCGTCACCACCTGGGCCAGATCGAGCCCGGCCATCGATGGGGCGGCCTTGGCCCGGCCGATGGCAGCGTCGATATCGGCCTGTGTGATCGCGTGGGCGGCTTCAAAGGTCTGGATGCAGCCGCTTTGAGCACCCGTGCTGCGCAGGTGCCGCGTGAGGCGGCGCGTGTCGATGCCCGCAATGCCCACGGTGTTCTCGGCCTGCAGATAGTCGCCGAGGCTGCCGGCCTGGCGGAAATTGGACACACGCAGCGGCAGGTCCTTGATGATGAGCCCGGCGGCGAAGACGCGGGTGCTCTCCGTATCTTGGGCGTTCACACCGGTGTTGCCGATGTGGGGATAGGTCAACGTGACGACCTGGCGGGTGTAGCTCGGGTCGGTCAGGATTTCCTGGTAGCCGGTGAGCGCGGTGTTGAACACCACCTCTCCCACCGTGGCGCCTGGGGCACCAATCGATTGGCCGAGGAAAACCGAGCCATCTGCTAAGGCAAGGATGGCGGGAGGCAGGACGGGCAGCAAAGGTCACTCCAGTTGCACGCCCAACCTGAACGAAAGGCCTCGGGAAAACGGGCCGATGCCGTCGTCCTTTGGCCTTTTCGCGGGGTGGTTTATCGAGGGGAGATGCCTAGGCGTGCCGGTTGATCAGGTGAATCCGTGAAGTATAGCCCAGGGTAAGCCCTAGACCGGGCTGCCCAGGCTCGCGGCCCGTCGTCCATCGCCCCCCCTCGCCAGGGATGGGGGCGGCCTAAATCCCCAGTGCGGCAATGCCGGCCCGGGCGATCTGTGCGTCTTCCGTGGACTTCACGCCGCTCACGCCGACCGCACCGATGCAGTGACCCTGCGCCATGATGGGCACGCCGCCTTCCAACATGGCTTCAAGCGTTGGCGCGCTCAGGAATGACGTCCGCCCCTGGTTGATGATGTCCTCGTAGACGCGGCTTTCGCGGCGGCCCAGCGCGGCGGTGCGCGCCTTTGCCGGAGCGATGTGGGCTGACACCGGCGGCGCCCCATCCAGACGCTGGAGCCACAACAGGTGACCACCCTCGTCGGTCACGGCAATGGTGACCGCCCATTGGTGCTTCTGGGCTTCGGCTTCAGCGGCCAGGGCAATGCGGCGCACATCGTCAAGGCTCAGGTAAGGCTTGGTGTTCATCTGTAAGGCGACAAAAGTGTGACAAAACCCCAGTACTTTAGTGGATTGGCTGATGGTGCGTGGCGGAACTAAACTCAGGGCTGTGTATCAAACTGGACGTGTTGGCGTTTCCCTGACGCCAACGCGCGCAACCAAGGAGATGGCAAGATGAACGAAGGAATCCAAACCGCCTACGATTTTGGCGGCGTGGTGTCCACCCCGGCCCAGCGCAACCGCGTGCTGCGCAACACCTACGCCCTGCTGGCACTGTCCATGGTCCCCACGGTACTGGGCGCTTGGATCGGCGTGTCCACCGGCATCATGGCCCGCATGGGCACCGGCATGAGCGTCATCCTCTTCCTGGCCGGCGCCTTTGGTTTCATGTTCGCCATCGAGAAGTTCAAGAACTCTGCTGCCGGCGTAGGCCTGCTGCTGGGTTTCACCTTCTTCATGGGCCTCATGCTGTCGCGCATGCTGGCCGCCATCCTGGGGCTGTCCAACGGCGCTTCACTGATCATGTACGCCTTCGGAACCACGGCGGCGGTGTTTCTGGCCATGGCCAGCCTGGCCACGGTCATCAAGCGCGACCTCAGTGGCATGGGCAAGTTCCTGTTCGTGGGGGCCATCATCCTGTTGGTCGTCGGGCTGATCAACATCTTCGTGCAGTCCAGCGTCCTCATGATGACCCTGTCGGTGATGGCCGCCGGCCTTTTCTCCGCGTACATGTTGTATGACCTGAAGCAGGTCATCGACGGCGGTGAAACCAACTACGTGAGCGCCACCCTGGCCATCTACCTCGACATCTACAACGTGTTCCAAAGCCTGTTGGCCCTGTTTGGCATCTTCGGCGGCGATCGCGACTGATCGCCCCTTGTGCCGTGCCATGAAACGCCCGCGCCCGCGGGCGTTTTTCATGGGTTCGCCCCGCAAGCGCGCGTGGACAGCGCTACGCGTCGCGCTCGAAGACGGCCATGCTCTCCACATGAGCGGTGTGCGCGAACATGTTGATCACGCCTGCATGGGTGCAGCGGTAACCGGCTTGGTGGACGAGCAGCCCTGCATCACGTGCCAAGGTGGCGGGATTGCAGCTCACGTACACGATGCGCTGCGGCGGGCTCCATCCAGGCGGGACCTGAAGGGCCGAGGCCGCGTCTAGGCTTGCGCCCCCGACCGCACCGACGGTGGGTCGCTTGCACGCCAGGACGGCCTCAACGAGGGCTTTGCACAAGGCCAGCGCTCCCTCACGGGGCGGATCGATGAGCCACTTGTCGGCTTGGCCGTCGGCCATCAGTTGTGCGGCGGTCATATCGAAGAGATTGCGCTCGGCGAACGCGGTGCGGTCCGCGCAACCGTTGTGCAAGGCGTTGTCGCGCGCGCGTTCCACCAAGTTGGCGCTGCCCTCGATACCCCATACCTCGCGGGCTGTACGGGCAATCGGAAGTGTGAAGTTGCCCAATCCGCAAAACCAGTCGATCACGCGCTCGTGCGGTTGCGGCGCAAGCAGACGCACGGCGCGGCCGACCAACACAGCGTTGACGCTGGCATTGACCTGCGTGAAGTCGGTGGGCTTAAAGGGCATCACCACGGCGAACTCGGGCAGCCGGTACGACAGGTCCGGGCCCGCGTGACCCCCTCCACCGAGGCGATGCACCGTGTCCGGACCCTTGGGTTGCAGCCACCATTGGAGCCCGATCGCAGCATGTTCAAGGGCAAACGCCCGCAGGCGCACGACATCGTCTTCAGGTAGGGCCACGAGATGGCGCAGCACCAGCGCCGTGCTCGGCCCGTAGCTGCCGTCGTCCAGGAGGCGCTCCCCTACGGCCAGCTCAATCTGCGGCACTCGGTCCCGCGTGTGGAGCGTGCCGATCAGCTCACGCAAGGGCATCAGCAGGCGGCTGACCGACTGCGGCAGGATGGCGCAACTGACCATGTCGGCGACATAGCGGGATTGGCGCTCATGGAAACCCACCAGGACTACACCCTTGGCCGGCACATGACGCACCGAAAGCCGTGCGCGGTGGCGATAAGCCCAAGCCGGACCTTCGATGGGCCGCAGAAGCTGCTCGGCCTTGACCTTGCCGAGATGGGCCAGCTGATCTTCCAGCGCGCGTTGCTTCACGGCAACTTGTGCGGTGGGCTCCAGATGCTGCATCTTGCAACCGCCACAGGCACCGCGGTGCAGACCGAAGTGAGGGCAAGCGGGCTGGACGCGAAGAGGACTGGGCCGCGCCACTTCGTGCACCGAGCCCTGCTCCCATTGGTTCTTGCGGCGCTGGATGAGCGCACGCACGGTCTCACCCGCCAGGGCACCTTCAATGAACACGACCTTGCCTTGCGCGTCATGCGCCACACCCTGGCCTTCCAGGTCCAGGGACTCCACCTGCAGCCAATCACTGGGCGCGGGCGGCGCTGCGTGGCGCCTCATCGGGGGGGCAGGAAGCGTGCCGGGTCCACGGGCTTGCCGTCACGGCGGATCTCAAAATGCAACTGCACCCGTTCAGCATCGGTGCTGCCCATTTCGGCAATCTTCTGGCCGCGCTTGACCACCTGATCCTCCTTGACCAGAAGCGACTGGTTGTGCGCGTAGGCACTCAGGAAGGTGCTGTTGTGCTTGAGGATGACGAGATTGCCGTAGCCGCGCAGGGCGGAACCGGCATACACGACCCGCCCGTCCGCAGCCGCCAGCACCGCATCGCCAGCCTTTCCGCCGATATCCAGGCCCTTGTTGCGCTGTTCGTCAAAACCTTGCAGCACGGGCCCCGATGCGGGCCAAGCCCAGCTCAATTCGGCCGGTGCGGCATCCAGGGGTGGTTCTCGATGGGCATCCTGGCCAGCGGCTGCACCACCAGCCGATGGCGTACCGCGAGGGGCTGCAGAAGCGCTGGGGGCTGGGGTACTGCCCGATGCGGGACGCTCAGCGGGCCTGGTCACCGGACGGGTCGTCAGCGCCTCGGGCCTTACACGCAGCACCTGACCGACCTCAATCAGGTTCGGGTTGTCGATTTGATTCCAACGGGCAATGTCACGCCAGTTTTGCCCGTGGTCCAGGCCGATGCGCACCAGCGTGTCACCCGGCTTGACCGTGTAGAACCCTGGCTTGCCGGCATTGGAGGCGACATCCGCCGATGAGGCCACGCCACTGGCGGTGGCCACCGAGGTCTCTGCAGTCGTGGATTTGGCAGGAGCCGAGGCGGCCGGTGTCGACGCGCGCCCCATCGGCCGATCTTCGATGACCACGGGCCGTTTGGTGGGGCTGCTGCAGGCAACCAAGGCCAGGGTGGCCCACAACAGGGGCACGGCCCAAAAGCGCTTTTCGTTCACCGACCTTCCACTCATTGCGCGCCGGATTTTAGGGGTACGAAATGCACCGGTTCGTGGTAGGCGCGGGTGAATCCACCCTCGTGTCGATCCACGACCAGAAGCATGTGACCGCCGTGAGGGTCCGATTGCACCGGAGCCACCAGGCGCCCGCCTACCGCCAACTGCTCGAGCCAGGCGCCCGGCACCTCATCGCCGCCGGCCGCCGCCACGATGCTGTCGTACGGGGCAGAAGGCCCGTGGCCCAGGCGACCGTCTGCCCAGATCAGCAACAGTCGCTGCGCACGCCATGGGTCCAGGCGCTGACGCGCCTGTTCGTGCAAAGGAGCCAGCCGCTCGATGGACACCACTTGCCGCGCCAATAGGCACAACACCGCGGCCTGATAACCGCAGCCGGTGCCAATCTCAAGCGCCTTGCCCAAGTGCCCCAATTCGCGCGCCCGCGCGCCAGCGTGCAGCAAGCTGAGCATGCGGGCCACCACCGAGGGTTTGGAAATGGTCTGGTAGGCTTGGGCGGCCAGAGCCGAGTCGACGAACTGATGGCGCGGAACCTGCGCCATGGCCTGCAGCACCGGCTCGCACCGTATGCCTGCCTGCTCCAGGCGCTGCACCATGCGCCGACGCACCGCCTCGGAGTCCAGTCCCACACCCGAAGGCAAGACGCGTCGCGCCGCATCTTGCGCAGCCTCGTGCACCGGGCGCTGGGGACGCAAGACCTGCCCTGCAGGGCCCGGCTTGGCGGTCGGTGTCGCACCCACGGACGCGGGAAAGCGCGACCGACGGGCAGGCGGTTGACCCGATCTGCTCATGCCGGCTGAGCAGCCAACGCCCCCAGCGTGCCCGCCCAATCACCCAATCGGGCATGGTCGGTCAAATCGATCTGCAAGGGCGTGATCGACACTGCGCCCTGGGCCGTCGCATGGAAGTCCGTGCCTGGTCCTGCCTCGCGCGCATCACCGGCCGGACCAATCCAATAGATGGACTCTCCACGCGGACTGGTCTGTCGAATCACGGGCTCGCTGGCATGCCGGCGACCCAGACGCGTCACACGCCACGGCAGCTGTGCCGCATCGGCTCGGTTGGGAATGTTCACATTCAGCAGGAAGGGCCGGCCCAACAAGCGCTGCGAGATCACACGCTCCACCAGTGCTCGCGCGACCGCTGCGGCTGCCGGCAATTCGCCCCAGCCTTTTTCGACCTGAGAAAAGGCGATGGCCGGCACGCCAAACAGAAAACCCTCCATGGCCGCCGCCACGGTGCCCGAGTAGAGCGTGTCGTCGCCCATGTTGGCGCCCTGGTTGATCCCCGAAACCACCAAATCGGGCCGCGGCAACAGGCCCGTCAAGGCCACATGCACGCTATCGGAGGGCGTACCGTTGACATAGCGAAAGCCGTTGGCCGCGGTGTAAACCGACAGTGGACGGTTGAGTGTCAGGGCGTTGGACGTGCCGCTGGCGTTCTGTTCCGGTGCGATGACGTCTATGGTGCCCAGGCCCTCCATGGCCTGGGCCAAAGCGGCGATGCCTGGGGCCAAATAGCCGTCGTCGTTTGCGATGAGAATACGCATGGCCCCATTGTAGGCAGCACCCCGCTGGCCGCAGGGCAGCATCCCTGGAAGTTCAACCGAGGAAAACGATGTACGGATGGCTTTGCGAGAACCCCACCGGGGCAGACCAACTTCGCTGGAAGCCTTTGGACCTGGGGCCGCCCGGGCGAGGGCAGGTTCTGGTGGCCGTGCGCGCGGCAAGCCTCAATTTTCCCGATCTCCTGACCGTTGAAAACAAGTACCAGATCAAGCCCGCCCTGCCCTTCGTCCCGGGTGCCGAGTATTCGGGCGTGGTGCAGGCCCTTGGTGCGGATGTGCCGGATCTTCATGTCGGCCAGCACGTGGCCGTCATCGGCGCGTCCGGGGGGTTTGCGACCCACGCCTTGGCTCCGGCGGCGCAGTGTCTGCCCCTGCCCAAGGAGCTGCCGTTCGAGCACGCTGCCGCCTTTGCCTTCACCTATGGCACGACCCACCACGCCTTGATGGACCGCGCGGCCTTGAAACCCGGCGAAACCGTGTTGGTGTTGGGGGCTGCAGGCGGTGTGGGCACCTCGGCGATCCAGGTGGCCAAAGCTGCTGGCGCGCGGGTGATCGCCGGCGTCTCCAGCGATGAAAAGGCCGCTTTCTGCACCTCATTGGGTGCAGACGCCGTCCTGAACTACACGAGCGACGACGTGCGCGAGCGGCTGAAGGCCTTGACCGATGGGCGTGGTCCGGATGTGGTGGTTGACCCGGTGGGAGGGGCGCTGGCCGAACCCGTGTTCCGCTCGATCGCCTGGCGTGGCCGCTATCTGGTGATCGGCTTTGCCGGCGGCGCGATCCCCGCTCTACCCTGGAACCTGGCTCTGCTCAAGGGCGCCTCGATCGTGGGGGTCTTCTGGGGAGACTATGTTCGCCGCGAGCCCAAAGCCTTCGCGCAGGCCTTGGCCCAATTGGTGGGCTGGTACCAGCAAGGTCGGGTCACGCCGGCCATCGATCGCATCCTGCCCATGAGCGAAGTTCCTCAGGCCTACGCCCTGATGGCCACCCGGGCCGTCAAGGGCAAGCTGGTGATGACCAATGGGGTAGGCGTTTGAACCAGCACCCCTTCCACGATCTGCACAACGCCGAGGGCGTCGGCCGACTGACAACCCAGAACCACTCCATGACAGAGCACACATTGATCAAGGCCGGCAGGCGGACCCTGGGGGCGGCCCTACTGGCCTTGCTGGCTGCCTGCGGCGGCAAGAATGAATCCACGCCCAGCACTGGCCCATCGGGCAGTGCTTCGGGGCCAGCGGCCAGTGGTTCGACCGGCAGTCCAGCCGGTACTGCGGCCGGTACTGCCGCCGGTGGTGCCGCCAGTGGCGCCGTGCCGGGCCCCGCTGCGGGGCGCGGGCCCACCGGCGGCGGCCCTGTGTCGGTCACCCTGGTCAAGGCCGAAAAGCGCAGCCTGCCCGTGGGCTTGGACCTGACCGGGACCGTTACCGCTCGGCGAACGGTGGATGTTCGGGCTCAGGTTGGCGCCACGATTCGCGAGGTCCTGGTTCGAGAAGGCCAAGCCGTTCGTTTGGGACAGGTTCTGTTCAGACTGGACGACCGCAACGAACGGGCTCAATTGGAGCGTGCACAGGCCCAACTCCTGCGTGACGAAGCGGCGCTGGCCGATGCGCGACGCCAGCTCAAGCGCAGCGAAGATCTCCTGGCCCAGAACTTCCTATCCCAAGGCGCCGTGGACATCCAACGCACGGCGGTGCAAACGCAGGACGCTGCGGTAGCCGCCTCGCGCGCCACGGTCCATGCCGCGCAGGTGGCCTTGTCCTTCATGACGGTGTCGGCGCCGCAAGAGGGCCGGCTGGGTGCCATCACCGTGCATCCGGGTGCCTATGTGAGCCCAGGCGGTGCAGCCCTGGTGAGCATCAGCCAAATGCATCCGGTGCTGGTGTCCTTCTCGTTGCCTCAGCGGCACCTACCCGATGCCTTGGCCGCGCTCAAGAGCCGCCAGCCCGTGGTGGAGGTCCGTGCGGCCGAGGAGGCTGCGGGGCCGTCCAAAGCGGGCACCGCCGCCGCCGTGGTCTTTGTCGACAACACGGTGGATTCGGCATCCGGCACGGTGCGTGTACGCGCGGAGATCGACAACCAGGATGCCCGCTGGTGGCCCGGTTCATACGTGAAGGTTCGCATGAACCTCAACTCGGTGGAGGGCGGCGCGGTGGTTCCCTTGGCGGCCGTGGTGCAAGGCGCTCGTGGACGAACCGTCTTCGTCGTGGATGAAGAAGGCGTGGCGCAGGCCAAACCGGTGGAGCTGCTGGCCATGTCTGATGGATTGGCTGCTCTGAAGGGCATTGCACCGGGCGACCGGGTCGTTCTAGAGGGGCGACAAAACGTCCGCAACGGCAGCAAAGTCGTGGATCGTGGGCGCGAAGGCGCGAAGGCGGGCGACAAGAACGCCGACAAACCAAGCGAACGGGCGGGCAGCCCTGGCGCGGGGGCCAGTGCGCCCGGCTCAAACAAAGAAGCGACCTCGCGATGAACTTGTCGGAAATCTTTATCCGCCGACCCGTGATGACGGTGCTGCTGAACCTGGCCATCGTCGTGGCCGGTGCGCTCAGCCTGAACTTCATTCCAGTGGCCGCCCTGCCCAGCTACAACACGCCGGTGATCAACGTGTCGGCCAATCTGCCCGGCGCCAGTCCTGAGGACATGGCCACTGCGGTGGCGCTGCCGCTGGAACAACAGTTTCAGACCATTCCATTCGTGGCGCAGATCAGTTCGACCAGCACTCTGGGGCAGACCAGCGTGACCATCGAATTCGAGGAAGCCCGCAACATCGATGCGGCGGCGGTCGATGTTCAGGCGGCGCTGCTGCGCGCTCAGCGCGCTCTGCCGTTGGAGATGACCTCTCCGCCCAGTTACCGAAAGGTCAACCCGGCGGATTCGCCCGTGCTGTTCGTGACGTTGAATTCACCTTCTTTGGACACGCGCGACCTTCAAGCGTATGCCGACCAGGTCATCGTTCCCAACCTCTCGACACTGGCGGGCGTGGCGCAGATCAGTGTGTTCGGTGCCAAGCGGTATGCGGTTCGAGTGCGACTGCTGCCCGAGGCCCTACAGGGTCGCAATCTGACGGTGGACGATGTGCGTGTGGCCTTGATCTCCGCCAATGTCAACACACCACTGGGCACCTTGGACGGACCACGCCAGATTCTCACGGTGCAGGCCAACCGGCAGTTGCGCAGCGCAGCCGAGTTCGGCAATCTCATCATCAGCACGCGCGGCGGCGTACCGGTACGACTGCGCGATGTGGCCCGGGTGGAGGACAGCTTCGAATCGGTCAAGAGCTTCGCCAGCTTCAACGGCGAGCCCTCGATTTCGCTGGCGGTGTTCCGGCTACCGGACGCCAACACGGTGCAAGTGGTGGATGCTGCCAAGGCTGCGCTAGAGGAGCTCAAGACGCAACTACCGGCCTCCATCGTCATGCGCGTGACAAACGACCGCTCGGTCTCCATTCGCGAGGCGCTCCACGATGTGACGCTCACGCTGATCGGAACCATCGTCCTGGTGGTGCTGGTCATCTTCCTGTTCCTGCGGCGCTTCGTGGCCACGGCCATTCCCAGCCTGTCGCTGCCTGTCTCATTGATGGGTGCTCTGGCCATGCTCTGGGGCCTGAACTATTCGCTGGACAACATCTCGCTTCTGGGCTTGACGCTGGCCGTGGGCTTGGTGGTGGACGATGCCATCGTCGTGTTGGAAAACATCGTGCGGCACGTGGAAAATGGTGAGCCTCCGTTTCAAGCTGCGCTGCGCGGCGCGCGCGAAGTCGGTTTCACCATCATTTCCATTTCCACCTCACTGGTGGCGGTGTTCATCCCCGTCTTCTTCATGCCCGGGGTGATCGGTCTGTTGCTGCACGAGTTTGCCGTCGTCGTCGGTCTGGCGATCCTGGCTTCTGCCTTCGTGTCGCTCTCCCTCGTGCCGATGCTCGCCTCCCGCTTCTTGACCGATGAAGCCCACAAGAAGCCGCCTGGGGTCTTGGTGCGCTCCTTCGAGCGGGGTTTTCAGGCGGTACTGAACGGGTATACCCGCAGCCTCGACCTCGCCCTGCGCTGGCGCAAGACCGTGCTGGCCGTGGCGCTGGGAACCTTTGCCGCCACCGCCTGGATCTTCTACGTCATCCCCAAGGGCTTCTTCCCCGAGGAAGATATCGGGCAGGTACAGGTGACCACCGAAGCGGCCGAAGACGTTTCCATTGAGGCGATGCTCGGACTGCAGCAGCAGGTGATCGAGGTGTTCCTCAAACACCCTGCCGTGGCCACGGTCAACAGCGTGGTGGGCGGGAATGCCACGCCCAACAACGCGCGGCTGTTCGTGAACCTTAAGCCCCGTGCCGACCGGGATTCCATGAAGGCGGTGATCGAGGACCTGCGCAAGCGAACGCGAGCCATTGCCGGCATTTCGGTGTTCATGAGACCGGTGCAGAACCTCAACGTGGGCAGCCGTCCGAGTAAAGCGCGCTATCAATACATCTTGCAGAGCGTCGAGCCCTCTGAATTGGATCTGTGGGCCAACCGGCTCCAAGAGAAGCTGCGGGCAGACCCTCTGTTCCGCGATGTCACCACCGATTCGCAACTCCGTGGTCTTCAGGCCACCCTCAACATCGACCGCGACCAGGCCAACGCGCTGGGGATTCCCATGGAGGCCATCCGCTCGGCCATCTACACCGCACTCGGAGAGCGGCAGGTGTCCACCATCTTCACACCGGTGGACACCTACCGCGTGATCATGGAGTTTGCGCCTGAAGCCAAGGTGGACGAGCGGGCCTTCGAAGGTATCGCCATACGCGCATCCAACGGAACCCTGGTGCCGCTGAACGCTCTGGCCACCGTCCGCCGCACCGTGGGGCCCACGGCGGTGAACCATGTCGGGCAGTTACAGGCGGTCACGCTGTCCTTCAACCTTGCGCCGGGCGCCGCCCTGGGTGAGGCAACCGATCACATCGACAAGATCCGAGGCGAGATCCGGCTTCCGCCGTCCATCGTGACGAAGTATGGTGGAGACGCGGCCGTGTTCAAGAGCTCTCAACAAGGCCAAGCGGTTCTGATCGTGGCCGCCCTTCTCGTGATCTACCTGCTGCTGGGTGTGCTGTACGAAAGCTACATCCACCCCATCACCATCTTGGCCGGTCTTCCTTCGGCTGCCGCGGGAGCACTGCTGACCCTGATGGCCTTCGGGATGGAACTCACGCTGATTGCCACCATCGGCATCATCCTGCTGATCGGCATCGTCAAGAAGAACGCCATCATGATGATCGACTTTGCCTTGGATGCGCAGCGTACCCAGGGCATGAGCCCGGCCGTGGCCATTCGCGAAGCGTGCATCCTGCGCTTTCGGCCCATCATGATGACCACACTGGCCGCACTGGTGGGCGCCTTGCCGATTGCGCTGGGCATCGGCGCAGGCGCTGAGCTTCGCCAGCCGCTGGGGCTGGCCGTGGTGGGCGGTCTGATCGTATCCCAGGCCATCACGCTGTACATCACGCCGGTGATCTATCTGGCGTTGGACCGCTTCAGTGGGCGCGGGCCGATCACGGGCAACAGCCTGGAGCAGGCATGAGCGAACACTTCTACGAACCCCGAAACGGTCACGGCCTGAAGCACGACCCCTTCAATTCCATCGTGGGGCCACGAACCATCGGTTGGATTTCCACGCGGTCGACCGGGGGCGTGCTGAACCTGGCGCCCTACAGCTTTTTCAACGGCTTCAACTATGTGCCGCCCTTGGTGGGCTTCTCCAGCATCGGCGCCAAAGACAGCCTGCGCAACATCGAGGCTACTGGGGAGTTCGCCTGGAGCCTGGTCACGGCTGAGCTGGCGCAGGCCATGAATGAAACCAGCATCGACGCACCGCCCGAGATCGACGAGTTTGAGATGGCCGGCTTGACGCCGGCCCCATCGCGGCTGATCGCAGCCCCGCGCGTGGCGCAAAGCCCGGTGTCGTTCGAGTGTCGTCTCACGCAAATCCACCGTCTCAAGCGCGCCGACGGCACGCTGGTGGACACCTGGATGGTGTTCGGCGAGGTGGTGGGTGTGCACATCGACCAGGCGCTCATCGTGGAGGGTGTTTATCGCACCACCCTGGGCCGTCCCGTCCTGCGCGGGGGTGGCGCGGGTGACTACTTCTCGCTGCGTGAAGAAGACCGATTCGAGATGCGCAGACCGCAATGGGCCCATCGTGTGGGCGCCGATGGTTCCATCAAGTCTGGTTGATCGAGACCAACCTCAAGGGCTCACCGGTACACACCCGCTGCGGCGCTCAGAGCCTCGCGAACGCGCTTGACCAATGCCGGTGGTGACAGCACGGCGACCTCAGCACCGTGGCGCAGCACATCCATCACCACTTCGGTTTCTTGAACATACGGCAGCCGAAGCTCATACCGCCCGTCGTCTCGCCACTGACCCTGCTGCTGTGGATGCCACTGTTCGCGCGAAATCCATTGCGCAGCCTGCGGCTCGAACACCAGAACGGCCCATTGGGGTTTGGCGCCGGCATAGATTCCATAGCCCGCGTCCATCTCAGCTTGTACGCTCTTGAGCGACACATCCTTGGCCTTGTCTGGACTCAGCTGCGCGTCCTCAATGGCGTCTAGGGCAAAGCGCCGCAAGCCCTGTACCTTGTGGCACCAGGCGTCCAGGTACCAGGTGGCTCGGTAGTGCACCAGGCGTTGAGGTGAGACTTCACGGGCGCCCGACTGACCGCGGCTGCGCGTGTGATAGACCATGTGAATCCGCCGACGCTTGATCAGGGCTTCGGTGACGCGCTCAAACCACTGGCTGGACACCGGTCGTTTGGCAGGCGTCAGGATCTTCACCCGCTTGATCACATCGGCTGACGTCAATCCCTCGGTACCCAGCAGGCCATGAATACGCTCGAGCAAGGGCTGTAGATGACGGCTGAGCACTCCGTCGGTGTCGATATCGGACAGGAGTTGATGGGCGGTGAGCAGTGCGTACAGTTCACGCTCGTTGAACCACAGCCCCGGCAGTTCGTGCTTGTCTCCTCGACCGTCCTGCCCCTCCCTGCGCAGCGTGTAGCCACCCAAGAAGCGGTCGAATTCGATGGGGGCGCCCATGCGATCACGCAAATAGGCCAAATCGCGCTTGAGGGTGGCGCGCGAGACCTCCAGCGCCTCCATCATGTCCTCGAAGCTCACATGCCCACGCGACTTGATGAGGCTTTCAATTCGATAGAGACGGTCGGTGTTGCCCATGAGTGCCCCAGCGCGGCGTGCCGGTGCCGCACCATGCAGCACCCCATAGCCGACCGCCTGAAAAATGTATCACCACAGACGCCGGGGTGGCTCACTCTATGAGCCTGTCTTCACGGAATATGGGCTATCCCATGTGGTTCAGGAGCTGGACGATGATTTCCTCCATTGATCTGTTCGAACGCCCCTCTCGCTCGCCAACCCCGCCAAGCCCAAAGAGCGGCATCAGCCCAACCGAAAGAGAACAGGCGGCCGCAGACCTGCGCGCCGTGCTCACCGAGGTCTTCCTTCACGAAGAACCGGCTCAGCGGCTGCTGGCCATCTCCGCCCTGGTTCCTGCGGCCCACCGAAGCGCCTGGCACTTGCTCACGCATACCCTGTTGGCCCGGCGCTTGGCCCTCGGTTCACCCTCGCATCTGTTGCTCGCAGCCGATGCCCATACCCTGGCCTGGGCGTGGGCTCGCCAGTGGGAGCACCCGGTGCTGCTGCAGCGATGGCATCGCTTCATCCAAGTCATCACCGCGCGCCAATGCAGCCAGCTGGCTTCACGTGCTGCACGGCATCTGCGGCAGCTCGCCGCGCTTCACTGATCGCTCACTCAGGGAATCGGCGGGGGGACATCGGTTCGGGCTCGCTCGCAGCATCCAGGCCCGCCCGCCGCAGCGTCTGGCGGTATTGCCGTCCCAGGCGTCGGCGGCGGACCGTCTCTTCAAGCTGACGGCTCATGTCCGCAAACGCCTCACGCAAGGCGACATACACATCTTCGTGCCGGCTGCGATTGGCCACCAACTCCCGCCCATCGAGGGTCACATCCAACCGCACTTCGAATGGACGCCCCTGATGCGCGTGACGCTGGAGTTGCTCAACGGCCACCCGGCAAGTGTGCAAGTCTGCGCAGAATTGACCCAGATGCTCCACGCGGCGGAGGATCGCTGCCTCCAGGGCCTCGGAGCGCGGCAGGTGGGAAAAGACCATGTCGGTTTTGGGATGAGAGGCCACGGGTACTCAGAGAAGGCGCCGAATCCATCACCGGCGGCTCCATCCTCAACCCAACTCGGGCCTGCATCCTTGCGTAGGCTCAGCGCCACCCCAGGACAGACCGCACACGCGCCTCGACCCCACCGTCACCCGCCACGGGACCGGCGCGGAACTACCACCGCCGATGCCCGTGCCAACCCCGGTGGGGTCGCCCCCACACAGCGCCAACGCCCACCACCACCGGAGTGCTCCAGTAGGGTCCGTAGGGGCGGTATCCATAGGGCCCGTAATAGGCGTAGGGCGGGGGAGCCAAAACAACGGTGTGCGCCACCACGGCCGGCACGGGTGGGGCCACGGCCGCAGTCGCCGGGCCGCTGGGCAGGCCCGACGCGTCGGCGACGGCCGCAGGCGTCACCGGGGTCACCTGGACTTGAAGGGTTGGACCGGGGTGATAGGGAAGTACCGTCGTGTACGGTTGCCCCGCAAATTCATAGAGGACCTGGTAGGCGATGGTGGGGCCCGTGCCGCTGTGGGTGACGCATTCACGTACGGCCTGGCTACGCCCCCCCTGCTCGGCCCTGTCACCGAGCATCGCACCGCCCACCAAGCCAGCGGCGGTGGCCAAAGCCTGGCCCGAGCCTGCGCCCACCTGGCTACCCAACGCCGCGCCCACCAGAGCGCCGGCAACGGCACCGGCACCCGTCGTGGCGGCGGGCACCTCGGCGGAGTCGGTGCATACGACCCGCGGTGCCGAAGCTGGATGGGCCATGCTGGTGACGGAAATCACACGGGCGCTGGCCAGGGTGGGCGATGCCGCGATGGCCGGTACCGCGGGCGCAGCAGCAGAGGTGGTCATGGCGCCCGTCATCGCGGGCATGCCGGGCTGCGATGCCGAGCCGGTGGCCACCGGAGCCGCCACGGGCGCCACGCCCACCGATGGCGCCTGCAGCACCGGTGGCGCAGCCCCGTTGGGCGGCGGCAAACCGGTTGGCGATTGCGCAAGGGCCGAGCTCGTGAGTCCCCACGCCGCAGCCCAAGCGATGGCCGGCGACATACGACACTTCCAGAAGGAGTGGAGTGGACCCGTCGACATTCGCTTCATGAGTGTTCTCCCGTGCTTCAAGGCTCCAACCCAAAGAGCCCGCCCAACCGCCCGCAGCTGCTGCGCGCGGGCGCGTAACAGGAGTCTACGCGCTGCCCATGAAGACGGCGCCGGCTACACAGTTCTTTACACGCCAGGCGGACGCTTGCCCAACGGCCCGACAGGACCCCTTCAGACCTGGCCGCTCAGGCGGCCTGAGACCCGCGATGCGCCCAGGCGGTGGTCCGCTTTTCCACGAAAGAAAACAGTTCGTACATCGCCATCGCCATAGCACCGATCACCACCAGACCGGCGAAGGCCAGAGGCAGGCGCTGCTGCGACCCGGCTGTTTGCATGAGGTAGCCGATACCAGAGTCGCCGGCGGTCATCTCGGCCAGTACCGTACCCACGAAGGCCAGGGTGATGGCCACCTTCAGAGACCCGTAAAAGTACGGCATGGAGCGCGGCAGGCCCACCTTCACGAGGACGTCCCATCGCTTGGCACCCAGCACCCGCAAGACATCCTCGAGTTCGGGCTCGAGTGTGGCCAATCCGGTGGCGATGTTCACCGTGATGGGGAAAAAGGAGATGAGGAAGGCCGTGAGGACGCCGGGGCCCAGGCCAATGCCGAACCAGACCACCAGGATCGGCACGATGGCCGCCTTGGGAACGGCATTGAAGGCCACCATGAGCGGGTACAGCGCGGTGTAGGCCAGTCGCGAGGAGCCGATCAGGAATCCCAACAGCACACCGACCACGATGGATAAACCGAATCCGAGCATCGTCACCCAGAAGGTCTTCCAGGCGGCCTCCAACAAGGGGGCCTTGAACTCGATGAATTCGCCGGCAATCTGCCAGGGCCCAGGGAAGATGTAGTCGGGTATCGACAACGCGCTGACAAAGGCCTGCCACAACAACAAGATGACGGCCAGCACCATCAGTGGGGACCAACGCTCGAGGGTCTTGTTCTTCATGATCATGCTCACTGGGGTAAGGCCCCGCCCTGCCCCACCGGTTGCCGGATGGCGCCGATGTGGCCGCGCAGTTCATGCACGATGTCGGTGAACTCAGGTGTGTAGGTCACCTCGAGGTCGCGCGGTCGCGGCAAATCGATGTCCTTGCGCACGACGAAGCGTCCGGGGCTTCGGCTCATCACATACACCGTATCGGCAAGAAAGACGCTTTCGCGCAGGTCGTGGGTGACCAGGATGACGTTGAATTTCTGCGCCGCGTGCAGGTCCCGCAACGCACACCAGAGTTCCTCACGGGTAAAGGCATCCAAGGCACCGAACGGCTCATCCAGCAGGAGCATCTGAGGCTCGTGCACCAAGGCGCGGCAGATGCTGGCGCGTTGCTGCATGCCGCCCGACAGTTGCCAGGGAAACTTGTCTTCGTAACCACCAAGGCCCACGCTCTTGAGCAGCGCCCGAGCCTTCTCTTCAAATTCCTGGCGACGTGTCTTGAATTGCGAACGGTAGGGCTCCACGATTTCCAGCGGCAACAACACGTTGTCGATGGTCGTGCGCCAAGGCAGCAGACTGGGCGCCTGGAAAGCCATGCCACTGATCTTCAAGGGCCCCGTCACGGGCTGCCCGGCGATGCGGATGTGACCACGACTGGGCATCTTCAGCCCCGTCGTCAGCTTCATGAAGGTGGACTTGCCGCAGCCCGAAGGGCCGACGATGGCGATGAACGCTCCCTGCTGCACCTGCAGCGAAATGTCTTCAACCGCAAACTGGTTCTGGGCCAGCAGCTCTTCGTTGTACGCGAGCCAAACGTTCTGAAAGTCGACGAAAGGTGGTGAGGCGGGGGGCATGTTGCTCGCAGTTGGAAAGAGGCGATACGGGCCGATGATGCCCGCTCAGGCGCGTGGATCGACCATGCGCCTGAGCCGGCCTTGGTGCCTTACTTCTTGACGGGCGGCAGGATGTTGAGCTCGGCCTTCGGGGGCAGGAAGGCATCGGTCCAGACGGAATCGGGGTTGATGCGGGTCTTGGTGGCGTAGGCGTCCGAGACCTGCGAGGCCATCAGCGCCAATCGGCCGGGAACGACCGCACCAAAGCCTTCGGCGCGCGCATCCGGACTGGCCACCACCGAGTCGATGGCCATGCGCAGGCGACGCTTTTCAAGGTCCACATTGATGATGCCGTCGCGAGCCTTGACATAGTCGATGGCCGCATCAGGATTGGCCATCACCTCCTTGGCACCCTTGGCGAAGGCACTGAGGAAGGCCTTCACCGCGGCCGGGTTCTCCTTGATCATCTTGGGGCTGGCGATGATCACATTGCCATACAGCTTCACCCCGTTTTCCGAATAGGGCATGACCACGATGTCACCGGTCTTCACGCCACGGGCTTCCAGGTTGAGCAGCGAGGTGAAGGAAAAGCCGGTGATGGCGTCGACCTCGCCGCGGGCCAGCATGGTTTCGCGCAGCGGCGGGTCCATGCTCACCCAGGTGACGTTGCCCAAGTTGTTGGCCTTGGTGAAGATGGGGAAGGCTTTACGGCCGGCATCGAAAACCGGCGCGCCCAGCTTCTTGCCAGTGAGGTCCGCCGGCTTGGCAATGCCCGTCTTCTTCAGCGTCAGGACCGCCGCAGGCGTGTTGTTGTAGACCATCATCACCGCCACGGGCTTGTTGGGCGCCTCGGGGTTGTTCGCGTGGAACTCCATGAGGGCCGCCAGGTCAGCAAAGCCCATGTCGTAGGCGCCTGAGGCCACGCGCTGCACGGTACCGCCCGAACCGTTGCCGGCATCGATCGTCACGTCAAGACCGGCAGCCTTGTAGTAGCCCTTGGCCGAAGCGCCCAAGAACAGGGCAGCTGGCCCTTCAAAGCGCCAGTCGAGTTGGAACTTGACAGCGGTTTGGGCTTGGGCAGGCAGCGGGCTGACCCATGAGGCCAAGGTGGCCGCAGCCAACACGGTAGACGACAGGCTGCCCAGCAGGCGGCGGCGGATGGGATTGAGGTTCATATTGGGCTCCGTGGGAGTGAACGGGGGGACGGGTACTGCAGACTTCAAGCAAGAGCCATGCGCGGCGTACAGCACCACTTCCGTGCATGGGCGACGAGATGGTCATGGGGCCGCAGGGCTGGTGACTTCAAATGTGCTCCTTGAGCGCTTCGGCCAAATCCGGCACCCGCGGGTCCAGGCGCAGATTGCGCTCGACCTGCTCGATGTGGGACTGCGCCAACTGCACGGCGGCCTCCAGCTGGCGCTTTTCCAGGGCGTCCACGATCGCGGTGTGCTCGGCAGAGGATTCAGCGGCCGATTGGGATGATTGGTACATCAGGGAAATCAAGCTGGAGCGCGACAGCAGATCGGCCTGCAGTTCTTCCAGCACCTGGTTGCCGGTCATGCGGGCCAGGAGGGTGTGGAAATGAGCCAGCAGCCGTGTGCGTTCGGCCACATTGTTCAGCGCAATGGCCTCGCGCTCGGCCGTGAGGTGCGCCCGAAGCTCGGCAATCTGAACCTTGGAGATGCGCAGCACCAAAAGCCGCATCATCGCGCCTTCGAGCAGCTGTCGCAGCTCGAAGACCTGGTGCGCCTCCTCGACGCTGGGGGTCGCCACAAACGCGCCGCGCGCGGGCTCCAAGGTCACCAACCGGTCTCGGCTGAGCTGATTGAGGGCCTGACGCACCACCGTACGCGAAACGGCAAAGATGTCGGCCAAGCGCTGCTCAGCCAGTTTGGTGCCGGGCATGAGACGCCGCTCCACGATGGCGGCCGTGATCGAATCGACGATGCGCTGGGTGGTGGTCGTGGTGGTGCCGCGTGGCATGGATACGGTTCGCGCCAGAAGTGTGCGCCAAACTGTATACACGATCGAATACGCCAATACCTAGGGTATCCACGTAGGCGTGCCGCCCGCGCGCGCTTCAGGCCTGTGCCGCGAGGGCGAAGTGCTCGTCCAGTTGGCCTAGCCACGCCTGCTTGAGCGCCGTGGGGGCGAAGCTGGCTTGCAGGCTGTTGCGCAGCAGCTGCCAGACATGGTGGGCCGTGAGCCCGGGGTGGGCCTGAAGCAGCGCGATGTAGTTCTCATGGAGGTAGCCGCCAAAGTAGGCCGGGTCGTCGCTGTTGACCGTCACCACGAGACCGGCGTCCAGCAGCGCCGGCAGGTTGTGTGCCGCGAGGTCTGGAAACACGCACAACTTGATGTTGGACAAGGGACACACGGTCAGGGGCGTTCCTTGGCGCGCCAGGCGCTGGACCAGCAACGGGTCGTCGGTGCAGCGCACACCGTGGTCGATGCGCTGCACCTTCAACACATCGAGCGCCGCGGTGATGTACGCCGCAGGCCCCTCTTCGCCTGCATGGGCCACCCGCGCGCTGGAACACACGGGCGAACTTCTCCGGAGGATGGCCTTTCTCCGAGGAGTCCAAGCCCACACCGATGAAGTGCTCCCGGTACGCAAAGGCGTCCTCCAAAGTCTGCAGCGCAGCCTCTTCACTGAGGTGGCGCAGAAAACACAAGATGAGTTCAGCTCGCAGCCCCAGCTCAGAGAGGGCCCGGTCACAGGCGCGCCTCAATCCCTGGATCACCACCCCCATGGGTACGCCGCGCTCGGTATGGGTCTGCGGATCGAAGAAGATCTCCGCGCACACCACACCGTCACGTGCCGCGCGGCTGAGGTAGGCCCAGGCCATGTCGTGAAAGTCCTGCTCTGTCAGGAGCACGCTGGCCCCCGCGTAGTAGACATCCAGGAAGCTTTGAAGATTGGTGAAGGCGTAGGCCGCTCGCAAGGCCTGCACACTGGGATAGGACAGGCGCACGCCGTTGCGCGCGGCCATCTCGAAGATCAACTCGGGCTCCAGGGAGCCTTCGATGTGGATGTGCAGTTCGGCCTTGGGAGCGGCTCGAACCAGGCTGGGCAGTTGTCCGGCGCTGATTCGGCCGAAGTCGATGGGCTGACTGGGTGTGGCGAAGTGATTCATGATGGCTCAGCGCTGGGCTGGGGTACGGGTGCGGTTGAACCCATCCCTTGGCAAGGGTATTCGGGCCGACAAGGCGTGGGACATGAGCTGCTCAGCACACGCCGAATGTGATGCCGCATGATTGCAGGTAGCGGCGATAGGCTGCACTGAGCCGGTCGGCGGCCGACATGGCTTCGCCGCCGGACAGCGGCAGGGCCTTGGGCTCCTGCGACTCCAGGATGGGTTGATCCTGCGCGAAGATGGCCAGCTGGAAATCGCGCAGCTCGTGGTCGGGGGTGCGCCCGTCCGTCGTGTACTGCGCGAACCACAGGCGGCAACTGCCCGGGCTTTGCGGACACGCCCAGATCACATAGCTGTCCTGCGCCGAGCCCTCGCCCTCACCTTGCTTGGTCAACAAGGCTGCAAAGGGGCTGAGCACTTCATAGCGGTACTCGACCCAGGCACCGTCTTGCGCACTGGCCGACGCGCGGGGCTGCCATGCGCGGTAACGCTCGATCACCGGTCTTCCATCCGAGGTGTGGCTCACCTCATAGGGCGGCACCTCGGGATGCAACGCGTCGCCCAACCAGCCTTCGTGTACGTAGGCGAAGTGGGCGGTGTCGAGAAAATTCTCCACAGCGCGGGGGGCGCTGGTGGCCACATCGAAGGGACCGTAGATGAGGCGGCGCGCGGGCAATCCCAGGAGCTGGGGAATCGGGTGAAGGGGGCCGGCCGATCCGAGCGCTGAGGCTGAGGCCGAACCAGGGACTGAGCGCGCCGTTGACGCACCCAAGACCGCCCACCACAGCCCATGGGCTTGTTGCACCGCATGACGACAAACCGCGCTCGATGCCGGCGGCACAAACCCGGGCTGCGCCGGAATCGACACGCAGTGCCCCTGTTCCCCGAAGCGCCAACCGTGGTACGGGCACTGTAGGACATCGCCCTGCACCCGCCCCATCGAGAGTTTGGCGCCTCGGTGGGGGCAACGGTCGGTCAACAGGGACACCCCGCCCGCGTCGGTTTGCCACAAGACCAACCGCTCTCCCAGCAACTGCACGGCCTGCGGTTGCGCACCCACATCGTCGACCCGTGAGATGGGCCACCACCATGCCTGTTCGTTCACGACCGTTCAGCCTCAGACCCCAGAAAAAACGCCGCCGTGCCAAGACGACACGGCGGCGCGACACTCATGTGCGGACGGTCACTTGCCGCTGGGCACCTTGCCTTCGACGCCCTTGACGTAGAAGTCGATCTTGTCTTTCCACGCCTGGTCAGCCTTGGCATCCTTGCCCAGACGCTCCTTGCCGGCGTTGTCCACGATGGGGCCGGTGAACACCTCGAAGGAGCCGTCCTTGAGACCCGCCTTGATCGTCTCGACCTTCTTCTTGGCGCCATCAGGCACCACATCGTTGATCTTGATCAGGTCGTTCAAGCCTTCCTTCACGCCCCAAACGGTGCGCTCGGTCTTCCAGGTACCGGCCTTGAGCTCTTCGATGGCCTTGATGTAGTAGGGGCCCCAATTGGCCACCGCAGAAGCCAAGTGGGCCTTCGGGCCAAAGGTGCTCATGTCGCTGTCCCAACCGAAGGCGTACTTGCCGTTCTTCTCGGCCGTCTGCAACACGGCGGTGGAGTCGGTGTTCTGCAGCAGCACATCGGCGCCCTGGTTGATCAGGCTTTGTGCGGCTTCGCTTTCCTTAGGGGGATCGAACCAGGTGTTGACCCACACCACCTTGGTCTTGATCTTGGGATTGACACTCTGCGCGCCCAGGGTGAAGGCATTGATGTTGCGCAGCACCTCCGGGATGGGGAACGAACCCACGAAGCCCAGGGTGTTGGACTTGGTCATCGTGCCGGCGATGATGCCCGCCATGTAAGTGTCGTGATAGAAGCTGGCATCGTAGATGCGCATGTTCGGCGCGGTCTTGTAGCCCGTGGCGTGCTCGAACTTCACATCCGGAAACTCGCCGGCCACCTTGAGCATGGCGTCCATGTAGCCGAAGCTGGTCGCGAAGATGATCTTGTTGCCCTGCTGAGCCAGGTCACGGATCACACGCTCGGCATCGGCGCCTTCAGGAACCTTCTCCACGATGGTGGTCTTGACCTCGTCCCCAAACTTCGCTTCCACGGCCTTGCGACCCAGGTCGTGTGCGAAAGACCAACCGGCGTCCCCCACAGGGCCCACATAGATCCAGGCCGCCTTGATGGGATCGGGCTTGGCTGCAGGCGCGGGCGCGGCGGCTGGCTTGGCCTCTTCCTTCTTGCCGCATCCGCTGAGGGCCAGTGTGGCCGAAACCAGCGAGAGCGCGGCGACTTGGATGAGGGTTCGCTTGGAACGCAGGGTCATGAGGATCTCCAGTGACAGGGTGGAATGGGGTGAGAAACCAGCCGCGATTATGAAACCAGATTTCAGTGCCCGGGATGGAATGGGCGACCCAACGAGGCGGGCATGTTGACCCTCAGCCAAGTGGCGTTGCGGGAAATCAACACGAGCACCAAGATGGTGCTGATGTAGGGCAGCATCGCCAGCAGTTGGCTGGCAATCTGGACCCCTTGCCCTTGCAGGTGGAACTGCAGCATCGTGACGCCGCCAAACAGGTAGGCCCCCAGCAGCACGCGCACCGGGCGCCAGGTGGCGAAGGTGGTCAGGGCCAAAGCGATCCAGCCGCGACCGGCTACCAGGCCTTCCACCCACATGGGCGCGTAGACCACGGAGAGGAAGGCGCCGGCCAGGCCGCACAGTGCCCCCCCGGCCACCACCGCCATCAACCGGATCCGGCGCACCGGGTAACCCAGCGCGTGCGCGGATTCGGGGGACTCACCAATGGAACGCAGCACCAGACCCGCTCGGGTGCGATAGAGAAACCAGACCATGGCGCCGGTGAGCAGCAGGGCCACATAGGCCATCGGGTGCTGCTGAAACAGCATCGGGCCGATGAAGGGCAGGTCAGCCAGTCCCGGCACTTCGTGCAGCGTGCGGTCCTCAAGCTTCTTGCCCACCAGACCCACCCCAACAAAGGCCGAGAAGCCAGCCCCGAAGAGGGACAGCGCAAGCCCCGTGGCGTATTGGTTCGTGTTGAGCCCGATGACCAGCCAACCGAACAACGCCGCGGCCAGGGCGCCGGCCGCTGCACCTGCGGCGAAGGCCGCCACATCGCTGCCTGTGTTGAAGGCCACGGCAAAACCGGTGACCGCCGCCATCAGCATCAGTCCTTCAGCGCCCAGATTGAGCACCCCGGCCCTTTCGTTGAGCAGAAGACCCAAGCCGGCCAAGGCCACCGGGGTGCCCGATGCGATGGCGGCAGCCAAAAGGAGTGCCAGCTCGTTCATGGGGCTCCGGGGCTCGCAGTGGTGGTGGACGCGGCCGAGCGCTCATCACGGGACTTCCATCGCAGACGATGGGTCACCAAGGTATCGCAGGCCAACAACAGGAACAACAACAAGCCTTGGAAGACGCCCGTCAGCGCATTGGGCAGCCCCATGCGCGATTGGGCGAGCTCACCGCCAATGAGCACCATCGACAGGAGCACGCCCCCCACCAGGATGCCCACCGGGTGCAGACGGCCAATGAAGGCCACGATGATGGCCGTAAAGCCGTAACCCGTGGAGACATGAGGCGTGAGGCGCTGCAGGGGACCGGCGGCTTCCATGGCACCGGCCAGCCCCGCCATCGCGCCGGAAATGAGCAGCGACGCCCACAACGCTCGTCGCGCTGAAAATCCCGCGTAGCGCGCCGCCGCGGGTGCCAGGCCTCCGACCTGAAGTTGGTAGCCCTGCCAGGAGCGAAACAGGAACACCGCGAAGCCCACCACGGCCACCAAAGCCAAGCATGAGCCCAGGTGCAAGCGAGTGCCGCCCACCAGGGGCGGCAGCAGCATGGTGACGTCAAAGCTGGGCGTTTGGGGAAAGTTGAAGCCCTGGGGGTCTTTCCATGGCCCAAAGACCAGGTAGTTCAACAACTGCTGGGCGACATAGACCAACATCAGGCTCACCAGGATCTCATTGGCGTTGTAACGGTCCTTGAGCAGCGCGGTGAGCGCGGCCCAGGCCATGCCACCCAGCACACCGGCAACCAGCACCAAGGGGGCGTACAGGCCACGCGAGGCGGCCTCAGGGTTGGCCGAACCCACCGAGCCGCCCTCTGCGGCCACGCCTGGCAGACCCAGCGTGGCCAGCCACAGGGCCGCTCCGCTGGCGCAAATGGCGCCCAGCAGGAACTGCCCCTCAGCGCCGATGTTCCACACGTTGCTGCGGTAGCAAACGGCCAGCCCCAATGCGCACAACACCAGGGGGGTGGCCTTGAGCAGCACCTCGCCCATCAGGCGGGTGTTGGCCAGTGGCTCGATGAAGAACATCGACAAGCCCCGCAGAGGGTCTTTGCCCAAGAGCGCAAACAAGACAGCCGCCAGCACCGTGGTGAGCAGCATGGCAATGACGGGCGAGGCCCAGGTCATCAGGCCGGAAGGCTCCAAGCGGCGTTCGAGTTGCAGGCTCATCGTGGATCCCACAGCCCCGACATCCACTGGCCGATGCGCTCGGTGCTGGCCTGGCTACGCGGCATGGACGGCGACAGCCGACCTTTGGCCATCACCACCATTCGATCGGCCAGTTCGAAAAGCTCATCGAGCTCTTCGGAAATGACCAACACGGCCGTCCCGGCATCACGCAGTGCCAGCAAGGCGGCTCTGATCTGCGCTGAAGCGCCCACGTCCACGCCCCAGGTGGGTTGAGCCACGATGAGCACACGAGGCTGCGCATCGATCTCCCGCCCCACGATGAACTTCTGAAGATTGCCCCCGGAAAGCGACTGGGCCAGCGAATCAGGCCCACCCGTGCGCACGTCGTAGCGCTGGATCAGCCGAGCCGCCAGGTCTCGCATGCGGCTTCGATTGATCCACCACCCGCGCTCAACGGGTTCCGTCCTGGTCAGCAAGGTGTTGTGCGCCAAGCTCAGACCCGGCACAGCACCACGCCCCAGGCGTTCTTCGGGCACGAAGTGCAGGCCCAACCGGCGACGCTCAGCCGCCGAGGCCCGGCTCACATCATGCGCCCGCAATTCGATGGTGCCCGCAGGGGCGCGGCGGTCCTCCCCAGACAGGCAGGCCAACAGTTCGCGCTGTCCATTGCCGGAAACGCCGGCCACGCCGAGAATTTCGCCGACGTGCAGGTCAAAGTCGATCCCCTGCAGATCGGTCCCAAAGGGATCGCTTCTGGGCACGGTCAAGTCGCGCACCGACAGGGCCGCCACACCAGCGGCTTGAGGGCGATGCTGCAGCTGCGGCGGGTCGCTGCCGATCATCATTCGCGACAAGGAGGCATCGCTTTCCCGACGGGGGTCGCAGGTACCGGTGACGCGCCCAGCACGCAGCACCGTGCAAGCGGTGCACAAGGCGCGGATTTCATGCAGCTTGTGGCTGATGTACACGATGCTGCAGCCCTGTGCCGCCAATTGGCGAAGCACCTCAAACAGGCGCTCCACCGCACGGGGTGTCAGCACCGAGGTCGGCTCGTCCAGGATCAACAGCTGCGGCTCGCCCAGCAGCGCTCGGATGATTTCCACGCGCTGCCGCTCACCCACGCTCAGGGTGTGCACCGGCCGCTGGGGATCGATTTCCAGGCCATAGGCCGTGGCCTTCTCGGTGATGCGCCCGGCCACATCCCCCAGACTGAGTTCACGGCCAAGCCCCAACCAAACGTTTTCGGCCACGCTGAGGGTATCGAACAGGCTGAAGTGCTGGAACACCATGCTGATGCCCAGGTTTCGGGCCTGTTGGGGTCCCCGGATCTGCACGGCTTGCCCATTGAACTGCACCTGGCCTGCGTCCGGCTGAACCGCACCATAGATGATCTTCATCAAGGTGCTCTTGCCCGCTCCGTTTTCACCCAACAGGGCGTGGATTTCGCCAGCCTGCACCGTCAGATCGATGGCGTCATTGGCCACCACGGCCGGGTAACGCTTGGTGATGCCGCGCAGGCAAAGGCGAGCGACGGCGGGGGGCGGACTGGAGGCGGACACCATGAACGCGAATTGTGAATCAGCCCTCGCGCGGCACCACGCGCCCGGCCACTACCGCCGCACGCAGCAGTCGTTCGTCGCCGAGCATGAACCAGGCAAACACCCTCTCGTGCAGCCCCCGTGCCAACGACAGCCGGTGCTGCACCACGGGATCGTGCGACCAGTCCCACACCGTGATGTCGGCGGCACAGCCGGGCTCCAGCCGCCCCATTTCACCGTCCAGGCACAAGGCCTGTGCAGCACCCAGCGTCACCGAGTGCAGCGCACTCCACGCGGTCAGTCGCTCGCCCAGCAGCGCTTGGATCTGGTAGGCCGCGGCAAGGTTGCGCAACAGGTTCAGGCTGGTGCCGCCGCCCACATCGCTGGCGGAGCAAACCCGCACCCCGGCGTCGTGGGCCTGTCGCCAATTGAACAGTCCACTGCCCAGAAACAAGTTGGACGTCGGGCTGTGCGCCAGCGTCGCGCCCGCATCGCGCAACTGGACGCGGTCTTCGTCATCGAGCCAGATGCCATGCGCGAAGACCGTGCGGCGATGCAACAAGCCACAACTGGCGTACACATCGAGATAGCTGCGGGCCTGGGGAAACAGTTCGCGTACCCACTGCACCTCAGCCTGGCTTTCGGCCACATGGCTTTGCAGGTAGAGGCTCGGGTCTTCGCGTAGCAGCTTGGCCGCCATGGTCAGCTGAGCCTGCGTGGAAGTCGGCGCGAAGCGCGGGGTGACCGCATAGGCGCACCGACCGGTGCCGTGCCATCGTTCGATGAGCCGCCGGCATGCCTGTTCGGCGCCCTGCACATCGTCCTGCAAAGTGGCCGGCACGTGGCGGTTCATCAGCACCTTGCCGCTGATCATGCGCATGCCCTGCGCATGGGCGGCCTCGAACAGCGCATGGGTGGCCTGTTCGTGGACCGTCGAAAACGCCAGTGCCGCGGTGGTGCCATGGCGCAGCAGCGCCTTGACAAAGCGCTGGGCACCGAGTTGCGCAGTACGCTCGTCCGCATAGCGCGCTTCCGCCGGGAAGGTGTGGTCATTCAACCAGTCCAGCAACTCGGTGCCGTAGCTCGCCAACACATCCAGCTGCGGTGCGTGCACGTGTGTGTCAATCAATCCCGGCAGCACCAGCCGGCCGCCGTGCTCCACCCGGCGCCACTCGGGGCCAGGCGGCTCGGCCTGAACCGCTTCGATGTGCCGGCCGCGAACGAGCACCCAGTGGTCAGGTCGCCACCGAACCTCAGGTGGTTGCGTCTGCCCCCAGGCTGGTTCGCCCGTAAAGTCCAGGAGGTCGCCCCGCAGGGCCCAGTTGTCGTCTGCCATGTTGGGGCGTGGTCCTTCCAAGAGGATAGCTCACACCATCCGCGCCGAATGCGCTACCGTACGGTCATGGACGTTGGAACTCGACCCATCCGCTTTCTGCACCGGGGGCGCGTGGTGCAAGCCACAGGGCTCCCCCCCACGACCACCGTACTGACCTGGCTACGCGAGCACGCGGCCTGTACCGGGACCAAGGAAGGCTGCAACGAAGGCGATTGCGGAGCCTGCACCGTGGCGGTGGCCGAGCGTCAACCGGATGGAGCGGTGACCCTGCGCAACCTCAACGCCTGCCTGCTGTTCATGCCCGCCTTGGACGGCAAGGCCCTTTTTTCGGTGGAAGATCTCACGGGCTTGTGCAGCGGACAGCTGCACCCCGTGCAGCAGGCCTTGGTGGACCACCATGGCAGCCAGTGCGGCTTCTGTACCCCCGGCTTCGTCATGACGATGTGGACGCAATGGGAAGCGGCGCAACACACGGGCGTGATGCCCAGCCGTCAGGAATGGGCTGATGCCCTGGCGGGTAACCTGTGTCGCTGCACCGGCTACCGACCCATTCTGGATGCGGCACAGGCCTGCGTGAGCCAGCCAGCCGCCAACGGAGCCATCGATCGAAAGGCTCTGAGCCAAGCCTTGCAGGCCCTGGTGCCATCGCCTGCACTGGAGTACGCCGCTCACGACCCGGCGCAGGGCGAGGTTCGCCGGTTCAGCACACCGCAAAGCAGCGATGATCTGGCCGCCTGCCTGCAGGCTCACCCGCATGCACGGGTCTTGGGCGGCGCCACCGACATCGCCCTGTGGACGAACAAGGCTCACCGGGATGTGGGGCACCTGGTCTACACCGGGCGAGCTGTCGACCTGACCGAGGTGAGGGAACACGAGGGCTGGATGCGCATCGGAGGGGCGGTATCGCTGGAGGTGGCTTGGGCGCGCCTGTCCCACCATTGGCCAACCCTCCATGACGTGTGGCGGCGCTTTGCCTCGCCACCGATTCGGCATGCGGGCACGATGGCGGGCAATGTGGCCAACGGCTCGCCCATCGGTGATGGCCCCCCGGTGCTGATGGCCCTCGGGGCTCGACTGGTTCTTCGGCAAGGGTCACGGCGCCGCAAGGTCTGGCTGGATGCCTTTTACCTGGGCTACCAGCGCAAGGACCTGCAACCGGGTGAATTCATCGAGTGGATTGAGGTACCGCTTCCCAAGCCCGGGCAGGTGCTTCATGCCTGGAAGGTGTCCAAGCGATACGACAGCGATATTTCCGCGGTGTGTGCGGGCTTTGGATTGCACTTTGCCGCCGACACGCATGGCCAATGGACTCGCGGCCCATCGTCCAAGGTCGGCGGTACGCGCTTGCAGGATGTGACGATCGCCTACGGCGGGCTGGCGGCCACCGTGCAGCGCGCGCGCGCTGCCGAACAGGCGCTGATGCAAGCTGGCTGGACCCAAGACGGCATCGCGGCAGCGCAGCTGGCGCTGGCCCAGGACTTCCAGCCCTTGACCGACTTGCGCGCTACCGCAGCGTACCGGCTCGAAGCTGCACGCGCGCTGCTGCAGCGCTTGTGGTGGTCGCTGGAGTCCGCCGGATCGCTGGTGGCATCGAATGATTCACAATCCCCTGCGGAAGCCCCAGGGTCCGTTGGAATGGATCCAGGCGCGGCGATGCGCGTGGAGGTGTGGCGGTGACGCGGCCTGAGCCTGCGGACGCCGGGGGGATGCAGTCCCCTGTGGGACGTCCCCTGCCGCATGAGTCGGCCCACCTGCATGTGACCGGCCGAGCCACCTACGTGGACGACATACCCGAGGTGGCGGGCACGCTGCATGCCGCACTGGGTCTGTCACCCGCAGCGCATGGGCGCCTCGTGGGCATCGACCGGGCGCAGCTGTTGGCGCAACCGGGCGTGCTGGCAGTCCTCACCGCGGCTGACATTCCGGGCGCCAACCAGTGCGGGCCGATCCTCCCAGACGACCCGATCCTGGCCGACGGCACGGTGCATTACCTGGGCCAACCGGTTTACGCCGTGGTGGCCCATGACCGCCGTTTGGCCCTTCGGGCGGCCGCCCTGGCCTCTCAGGTGGTGACGGTCGAGCCCCTGGCGGCGGTCTTGACGGCGCGACAGGCGCATCAACTGGGCCACTATGTCGTGCCTCCGATGGCCATGCGGCGCGGCGATGCCGCGTCGGCGATCGAGGCCGCTCCCCACCGGCTCTCGGGCACGCAGGTGATCGGTGGGCAGGAGCAGTTCTACTTGGAGGGGCAGATCAGCTACGCCCTGCCGCAGGAAGACCGTGGCCTGAAGCTGCACTGCTCGACCCAGCACCCCAGCGAGATGCAGCACTTGGTGGCCCACGCCCTGGGTGTGGGCTCGCACCGCGTGCAGGTGGAGTGCCGCCGTATGGGCGGCGGCTTCGGCGGCAAGGAGTCGCAATCGGCCTTGTTTGCCTGCGTTGCAGCCGTGGCCGCGCAGCGGCTGGGCCGGCCCGTCAAGCTCAGGGTGGACCGGGATGACGACTTCATGGTCACCGGTCGCCGGCACCCCTTTGAGGTGGACTGGGAGGTGGGGTTCGACGCCGAAGGCCGGCTGTTGGGCGCGCGGGCACAGTTCATTTCAAACGCCGGGTTTTCCGCCGACCTGTCGGCGCCGGTGATGACACGCGCTTTGTGTCACTTCGACAACGCCTACTACCTGCCAAACGTCGACATTCAAGGGTTTTGCGCGCGAACCAACACCCAGAGCAACACGGCCTTTCGTGGCTTTGGAGGACCACAGGGTGCGTTGGTGATCGAGTCCATCATGGATGCGATGGCGCGGCACCTGGGCCGTGATCCGCTCCAGGTCCGATCGGTGAACCTGTATGCGACCACGCCCGAGGACGGCCGCAGCACCACCCCATACGGTCAGGTGGTGGAGGACAACATCCTGCCGGACCTGATGGCGGACTTGAGCGGCGCCAGCGACTACGCCAAGCGCCGCAGCGAGATCGCGGCGTTCAATGCGCACAGTCCCCTGGTCAAGCGTGGCTTGGCCCTCACGCCGGTCAAGTTCGGCATTTCCTTCAACCTGGCGCACCTGAACCAGGCCGGCGCCCTGGTCCACGTCTATACCGACGGCACGGTGTTGGTCAACCATGGCGGCACCGAAATGGGTCAGGGACTCAACACCAAGGTGGCCCAGGTGGTGGCGCAGGAACTGGGCGTGTCGCTGCACCGCGTGCGCGTGACCGCCACCGACACCCACAAGGTGGCCAACACCTCGGCCACCGCTGCCTCCACCGGCAGCGACCTCAACGGCAAAGCCGCGCAGGACGCCGCGGCGACGGTGGCGCAACGCCTCGTGCGCTTCTGGGCACAGCGTGAAGGGCTGGCCCCGGAGCAGGTTCGCTTGATTGACGATGGATTGGCGCTCGGGCAGCGACGCTTGAGTTTCGAGGAAGCAGTGGCTGGCGCCTACGTGGGCCGTGTGCAGTTGTGGAGCGACGGGTTCTATTCAACGCCGGGCCTGCATTGGGATCGCCAGACCATGACCGGCAAGCCCTTCTACTACTATGCCTATGGTGCCGCGGTCAGCGAGGTGATGCTGGACACGCTGACCGGAGAGTCTCGCGTGGTGGCCGTCGACATCCTTCACGATGTGGGCAGCTCACTCAACCCCGCGCTGGACATTGGGCAGATCGAAGGCGGGTTCATCCAAGGCATGGGTTGGATGACGATGGAAGAATTGTGGTGGCATCCGCAGACCGGGCGTCTGATGACGCACGCTCCCAGCACCTACAAGATTCCCTGCGCCAATGATGCTCCAACGCGGTTCCGGGTGCGTCTGTTTGGGCGCCCCAATGCGGCCGAGTCGATACACCGAAGCAAGGCGGTGGGCGAGCCCCCGCTGCTGCTGTCCTTCTCGGTGCTGATGGCCCTTCGCGATGCTCTGGCAGCCTGCGCACCGGATGGTCCATCGGCCGCGGCGATGCGGCTTCCTGTGCCGGCCACGCCCGAAACCCTGTTGTCTGCGTTGCAGGAGCTGCGACAGGTCCCCAGGGCTGCAGCCTCGAGCCCGGCGATGCCCGGCTCAACGCGCACCGACGCATCAGCGGCCTCCGCATGAACAGTTCGGCGTTGAGGCGGCGGGCCGCGCAATGGCTGGCCGAGGGACGACCGAGCGTGTTGGTGCAACTGTCCGCCGCCAAAGGATCCGTGCCACGTGAAGCCGGCACGCGCATGGTGGTGGCACTGGACGGCGCATTGGGCACGATTGGTGGCGGACATCTGGAATGGATGGCGCAACAGACCGCACGACGCCTGCTGCAGGGCAGCCAACCCTGGCCAGCCCCGCAACGGGTGGCCCTGGGCCCCTCGCTGGGACAGTGTTGTGGCGGTGCGGTAGAACTGTCGTACCAGCCTCTGAGCCAAGACAGTCTGGCGGCCTGGGATCTGCCGCCACCTCGACTGCGCCTGTTCCTCTATGGAGCGGGCCACGTGGGACGGGCCTTGGTGCGGGTCCTACGGGATGTGGACGTCTCGCTGGACTGGATTGACTCCCGCGACGGGACCTTCGGGACCGAAGGGGGGCCTTGGCTTGAAGGCGATGATCTGAGCCTGAACGCCGAGGAGCCCTCGACCGCGCCCCGACGGGGTATGCACTGTCGGATATCGGAGGATCCTGCAGCGGATGCAGCGGCGGCGCCCGCCGGAGCGCATCACGTGGTGATGACACACAGCCATGCGCTGGATTTCGACATCGTGCTGGCCCTGCTGCTCAGACGCGACACCGGCCTGGTGGGCCTGATCGGGTCCAAGACCAAGCGCGGCCAGTTCGAGCATCGATTGCAGGCCCGCGGGGTGGCCGCCGACCGAATCGCCGATCTGATCTGCCCGGTAGGCCTGCCGGGTGTGAGCGGCAAAGAACCCGCGGTGGTGGCGGTGGCCGTGGCCGCCCAATTGCTGAGCTTGCCGTTGCCGCCCTAGACCCTGGACCCCGGCGCAAAGCGCACCAAGCCGGTGCGACAACGCGCTCCAACAGCCCCGATGGGGTGCGTCCGATGGGCCCTGTGGCATGCGTCCAACGTTTCGAGACCGCCCAAAGGTCCTAACCGCGCGTTTTTGAGCACCAGGTCGGCCATGTTCCTAGAATGGTCATCAGTCGTACCCATCCTCAACTTCACTCCAGGATCCGATCCATGATCAAGAAGACCCTTCTGGCGGCTGCGGTGGCCACCTTGGCCAGCGCTGGCGCGCAAGCTCAAAGCGTGTCCCTGTATGGGCTGGTGGACATGTCCATCGTGAACACCAAGGCGCCCGGTGCCACCACCGCGGTGACGCAGGCCCAAAGCGGCAACATGACGACCAGCTTCTACGGCTTCAAGAGCACCGAGAACCTCGGCGGGGGACTCAAGGCTGAAGCGGTGGCCGAGGGCTTTCTGCGCAACACGAACGGCGCGGCCGGGCGCTTTGACGGGGACCCGCTGTTCTCTCGCAATGCGAACGTCGGCCTGTCGGGTGGTTTCGGCAGCGTGTCCGTGGGCCGCATCACGAACTCCCTGTTCGTCAACAACCTGATCTTCAACGCCTTGGGTGACTCCTTCGGTTTTTCGCCGGCCATCAAGATGCTGCACCTCAGCGCGGGCCAGGCCAGCGGCGACACCGGTTGGAACGAAGCGATCAAGGTGACACTGCCCAACATGGCGGGCGCCACGGTCAGCGTGATGCACGCGCTCAAGGGCAGCCGCCCGGGGGCCAACACCAACGTGTCGGCCCTGTACTTCGCAGGTCCGCTGAGCATGGGCGCGTCCTGGCAGGAAGTTCGTCGACGTGATGGCGCACCCGGATCCGTGGGCGCCAGCGACAGCGATGCCTGGCAGATTGGTGCCGCCTATGACCTCAAGACGGTCAAGCTGTTTGCTCAAGTTGGCAAGGTGGACAACATCACCTTCAAGACCAACTACGACCACATGGGTGTAGGCGCCTCGGTGCCGATGGGCCCCAACGGCAAGATCCTGGCGCAATACAGTTCCATGGAGCCGAGCAACGCCAAAGCCAGCAAGACGTCCTCCCTGGCCTATGACCACTTCCTGAGCAAGCGTACGGACCTGTACGCCGTTTACATGAACGAACAGGTGCCGGGCCGCTCAACGGGCAACACCTACGGAGTGGGCATCCGCCATCGCTTCTGATTCCATCAGAGCCGGAATGAAAACGCCCCGCAGATGCGGGGCGTTTTGCTTAGGGGCGTTGCGCCGGTGCGTCGCCTTTGAACGTGGTAGGCGCAATTGGATTCGAACCAACGACCCCCACCATGTCAAGGTGGTGCTCTAACCAACTGAGCTATGCGCCTGAGGGCCCAGAGTGTAACTCATCGCCGGCGCGCAGCGCGTACACCAGGCACCTGCAACAACCCGCCCAAGACGGCAGGCAATCGCTGCGTCGAGCCAACTTCCACCGTAAACGTCATACGGGCCGAAGGACCGAATCGGTCGCGAAGGGACTGCGTCTTCACCCCGGTGACGTTGATCTTCTCACGGGCGAAGACTTCACTGATGTCGCGCAACAACCCTGAGCGGTCGGCGGCTTCCACCTGCACATCCAGCGGATAAACGCTGTCGGCGCGCGAGGCGCCCCACGCCACGGCGATCAAACGCTCCGGCTGCTGGCTCACCATGTGAGCCATGCTGCTGCAGTCTCGGCGGTGGATGGCGACGCCTCGGCCGCGCGTGACATAGCCGGCTATCGCATCCGGTGGCGCAGGACGGCAGCAGCGCGCCAAATTCGTCAGCAGAGAGTCCACCCCCACCACCAAGACGCCCGAGCCCGCACTTTCGGCCTTGGAGCGCTTGAGTATCAGGTGATCATCTTCGGGCTTCGGCGCTGCTGCAGGACGCAACAACTGCTCAATGTTGCGCAGCGAATACTCATCCTTGCCCACCACCTCGAACAGGTCGCTGCCATTCTTGAAACCCAGTTGGACGGCCAATTCATCGAGCTTGACTGCCGTCCGGCCTTCCCGCTGCAAGAGTCGCTCGACGGCCTCACGACCTCGGGCAATGGTTTGCGCCTGTTCAAGCGCATTGAACCAGGCCCGCACCTTCGCTCGCGAACGCGCGCTGGCCAAGTAGCGCAGTTCAGGGTTGAGCCAGTCCAGCGAGGGCCCGCCCTCCTTGGCACTGACCACCTCCACCGTCTGCCCGGTCTTCAAGGGCGTGTTGAGCGGCACCATGACCCCATCCACGCGCGCACCTCGGCAGCGGTGGCCCAGGTTCGTGTGCAAGGCGTATGCAAAGTCCACGGCCGTACCGCCGACCGGCAGGTCGATGATGGCCGCCTGGGGTGTGAACACATAGATCCGGTCTTCAAAACCCGGAGCGGCCTGATCGACGGTTTCGCGCTCCCAGGCCAGCAGCTGCTGCAGCACAGCCTTTCGAGCCTGCGCCACCCGGTCTTCAAAGGAACCTGACGCCGTGATGCCGGCGTAGCCCTGACGGCCCGCTTCCTTGTAGGCCCAGTGGGCGGCAACGCCGAACTCCGCGTGCTCATGCATATCCCGGGTGCGAATCTGGATTTCCACGTTACGACCCGACTCGTCACGCACCACGGTGTGCAAGCTTTGGTAGCCGTTGGGTTTGGGCTTGGCGATGTAGTCATCGAATTCGCCGTCCACCGGTGTGAATTGCTCGTGGACGCGTGCCAGCACCGCGTAGCACTGGGGCACGTCCTGCACGATCACACGCATGGCTCGCACATCCATGACTTGGCTGAAGCCCACTTGTTTGCCCTTCATCTTCCGCCAGATGCTGTACAAGTGTTTGGGCCTGCCCTGCACTTCAGCCTGGAGTGCCGTGTCGCTCAACAGATGCCGCAGGCGCTGCGCGAAAGCCTGCACACCCGCCTCGCGCTCGGCTCGCTTCTCATCCAACAACCGTGCAACCGTGTGGTAGTCCTGCGGCTGCAGGAACCGAAACGCGTAGTCTTCCAATTCCCACTTGATCTGCCAGATACCTAAGCGGTTGGCCAAGGGGGCGAACACCTCCAAGGACTCACGCGCCAGTGCACCCGGACACTCTCGCTTCGAATCAGCGTACCAACGCAGGGTTTGCAGTCTGGAGGCCAGGCGCAGCAGGACCACCCGCAAATCGGCCGAGAAGGCCAGCAGCATCTTGCGAACCCGTTCAGTCTGTTGGGCTCGGTCGTCTTCGCCTACCCGTGCCTTCATGGCCGCCCGTTGAATCTGCACGAGTTTGCGCGTGTGGGCGACCATGGCGCCGTGGCTCGCACCAAAGGCCCTCGCGATGACCTCGTCGGGCTTCTGGATGAAATCGGCGGCGTACACGAGGTAGGCGGCTGCCTGCAGGCTCTGCGCAGCACCCAGACCGGCCAGCGTGGTGGCCACCGCCTGTGCATGACCCCAGGCGTCTTCTCCGGTATCCAGCAAGCGGCCATCCAGCAGCGGCTGCGCGAACACACGCGCTCGCTGAACATCCGTCAGCGCGGCCTGCCCCAGCGGGTCGGCGTCGGATTCAGCCTGCTGCTGCAGATCGGCCAGGGCCATGATCGGCGAGGTCGGGGGGGCCGGATGATCGACGCCAGGGATCTGCATCATCTCAAGCCAGCAAGAAGCTGCTGACCGCCTCCACTTGTTCATCTGCCACCAGCGTGGGGGCGTGCCCCACCCCGTCGAAGGTCCTCACCAAGGCCTTGGGGCCGCGCCGCGACATTTCCGTGGTCGTGTCCGAGGTGAGCAGGTCGCTCTGAGCGCCCCGCAACACCAGCGTCGGTGAGGTGATCCGATCCCATGCTTGCCACAAGTTCGCCTCACCGGCAGCCACCAGGTCGGCGTTGAGCGCCTTGAACGGGACCGCGATCCCAGGGTCGTAGTGCAAACCCCAGCGCCCGTCTTGGTTCTGTCGAACTTGTGGCCGCGTCAATGCATGCCACTGCTCACGGGAGTGCGGCCCAAAGCCCGGTGTCAGCGCCCGCAAGGCCTGAGCGGCCTGTTCGAAACTGTCCCAATGCCCCGGCGCTCCCACGTACTGGCCGATCCGTTCAAGCGCAGCCAACTCCATTCTCGGGCCCACATCATTGAGCACCAGGCGGCGCACCGGGTTCTCGGGCAGCGAAGCCAGTCCCATGCCGATCAAGCCCCCCATCGAGGTGCCCACCCAGTCCACGACCTGAGCGTTCAGCCGGGCCAACAGGGTGACCATGTCGGCCACATATGCGGGCACCACATAGCCTGCCGGATCGGACAACCAGTCCGACTCACCGCGGCCCACGACGTCGGGGCAGACCACGCGATAGTGGGCACACAAGGCCTGAGCCAGGACATCAAAATCACGACCCTGACGCGTCAAACCGTGCACGCACAGCAGCACCCGCTTGTTGTCGGGGTCTCCCCACTCCCAGTACGCCATGCGGTGAAGTCCGCGGGCGTTGAGGCACTGCACGTGGTTCAAGCGGGGCTGTTCCATGTCAAGTTCGGTCCGAGGAGGCTCAAGCTCATTCGATAATCGCCTGAATGCTAACAAGGCCCGCTCAGGGTCATGAGGACACCTCACATGATGCTCAAAGGAAAAGTCGCCTTGGTCACGGGATCCACCAGTGGCATCGGACTGGGTATCGCCACCAGCTTGGCGCGCCATGGCGCGCACCTGATGCTCAATGGCTTTGGCGACGCCCAGGGCGCTCAAGCGGCCGTGCAGGCCGTCGCGCCGGCGGGCACCCGGGTGCTGTACCACGGCGCTGACATGAGCAAGCCCGAGCAAATCGAAGACCTGATCCACAGCGCGCAGCGGGCCTTTGACCATGTGGACATCCTCGTGAACAACGCCGGCATCCAGCATGTGGCGCCCATCGAGGACTTCCCGGTCGATCGTTGGGATGCGGTGATCGCGATCAACCTGAACTCGGCGTTTCACACCACCAGGCTGGCCCTGCCGGCCATGAGAAGCCGCAACTGGGGACGGATCATCAACATCGCCTCGGCACACGGATTGGTGGCCTCGGCGAACAAGTCGGCCTATGTGGCGGCCAAACATGGCCTGGTGGGCATGACGAAGTCTGTGGCCCTGGAAACCGCCACCACGGGGGTGACAGTCAACGCGATCTGCCCCGGATGGGTGTTGACGCCTTTGGTGCAAAAGCAGGTGGACGCGCGGGCCGCCGCCGAGGGCTTGAGCCTGGACGACGCCAAGAAGGCGCTTCTTGCAGAAAAGCAACCCTCCCTGCAGTTCACCACGCCGGAACAGTTGGGCGAACTGGCCGTGTTCCTGTGCTCGGAGGCGGCCAACAACCTTCGAGGAGCGGCCATCAATGTGGATGGTGGATGGGTGGCGCAATAGGGGGACCGCCCCATGGGGTGATCCAAGGAAGCGGCTCTGGGTTGCATCCTTGATCCGACACAAGCCCACATCCCTTCGGTGACCGCAGACTCCTGCGCAGTCATGGCCGCATGTTGCGGCTCAGACTCTGGGAGCGCGCATGGTGGAACAGGCTGAACCCGCCCGGTTGCGGGTACTGCTGGTGGATGAGGATCGGGCCACTCAAGCCCTGCTTCGTGAGGCTTGGAGGGACACCGGTTTCGAGTTGATGCTCGCGTCAGACCTTGCGGCGGCGGGGCGACTGCATGTGGCCGGCCGCACCGACATCTTGCTCGTCGACACGGAGATGGAGCACGAAGCCGGTTTGGAATGGTGTCGACGGTTGCGCGCTTCGGGCGATGCGACCCCCTTGATCATGCTCAGTGCCAAAGCCACCGACGTGGACCGCATCGTGGGCCTGGAGGCCGGCGCAGACGACTTCCTCGCCAAGCCCTTCCACCCGCGCGAGCTGCGCGCACGGCTGCAAGCGGTGCTGCGGCGTCGCCCCCCTTCGGAGCCGCCTGGAGCGCCCGCCCGATCTGCCGAGGTGATCCACTTTGGTCCCTTTGAGTTCAATCTGCAGCGACGCGAACTGCGCAAAGGGCCCCAGAGCGTTCCCCTGACGACGGGCGAGTACGCCATGCTCAAGGCCCTGGTGCGGCACCCCGGCCAAGCACTCACGCGTGAGCAGTTGGCCCAGCTGGCTCGCGGCCGCACATTCGGCCCCTACGACCGAAGCCTCGATGTTCAGGTGTCGCGCCTGAGGCGAATGCTCGAGGAAGACCCTGCCCACCCTCGCTTCATTCAGACCGTCTGGGGCGTGGGCTATGTCTTCGTTCCCGACCGAGGCCCTAGCCCCTGATCAGCAAACAAACCGCCCGGGCTTCGATGGCCCGGCCTTCACCCACAGGCCCCATGTTTTCTGCCGTCTTGGCTTTGACGTTCACCGCCTGCAGCTCCAATTCCAGGGCCTGCGCCAAGGTCTGGCGCATCGCAGGAATGTGAGCGGCCAAACGTGGCGCCTGCGCCACAAGGGTGCTGTCCACATTCAACAAGCGCCAGCCTTGCGCCCGCACGGCCGACAAGGCCCGTTGCAGCAACACGCGCGAATCCGCGCCCGCATAGGTGGGGTCGGTGTCCGGAAAGTGGGCGCCGATATCGCCCAGGCCAGCCGCGCCCAACAGCGCATCACTCACGGCATGCAAGAGCGCATCGGCGTCCGAATGGCCGAGCAGGCCCGCGGTGTGCGGAATGTGCACGCCACCCAGAATCAGCGGCCGCCCGGGCACCAGGGCATGGATGTCCCAGCCTTCGCCGATGCGCAGTTGCGGGATGGTCATGCGGATCTACCTCCTCGAATTCCGGGTATGCGGCGGGCTTCTCGATAGCCAAGCCCATGCCTGGGGCTGCCTGGGCTCATGGCGATCCCCCTGCCGAGTTCACACGCTGCTGCAGCACCCAGGCCGCGCGACGGAAGTCCTCGGGGTAGGTGAGCTTGAAGTTTTCTGCAGGCCCGATGACCAGCCGCGGGGAATAGCCCGCCCACTCCAGCGCGCTGGCTTCATCGGTGACCACCGCACCGGCTTGCAGCGCGCGCTCCAGAGAATCCAGCAATCGGCCCATGCGAAACATCTGAGGCGTCTGCGCAGCCCACAGGTGTTCGCGGGGCACGGTGGCTTGTATGCGTCCCTGTGGATCGGCGCGTTTGAGCGTATCGGCAATGGGGTGGGCCAGCAACCCGCCCACGGGGTCTTGATCACACTCCCGAATCAGCTGCAGAAGGGTGAGCGGCTCCACCAGGCAGCGCGCAGCGTCATGCACGAGCACCCAGTCCTCACTGCTTACCCCCTGCCTGGCCAGCAGTCGCAAGCCGCCCAACACACTCTGCGCACGCGTGGCCCCCCCAGCGGTCACGACCTGCAGCCGGCTTCGGAGCTCGGGCGGAACCACTTGATCGAATGCCTCATCACCCGCAGCCAGCACCACCACCAAGCCGTCCAACTCCCCTTGCTTGAACAGCTCATCGAAGGCCGACAGCGTCCAGTGCACGACACTGCGGCCCACGATCTCCACATACTGCTTGGGGCGGTCGGCACCAGACCGATCGCCTCGTCCGGCGCAAGGCAACAGGGCCACACGCAGGGGGCGCTTGAGGGCGACTCGCAGGGCTGACCAGTCGGACATGCCCCGGATTCTAGAATCCCGTCCCACCATGCCCTGTATTGTTCCCGCGCTGGCCATTGGCAAGCGCTACACCCTGCCCCGTCCGCAGGGTTCAGCCGATGCCATGCTGTTGGCGCGTCATGCGCGGCAGATCAAGGCCCAGCGCCAGCCCATGGTGGTGTTCACCGCCGAACCCTCCGATGCACCTCGCCTGCAGGAGGAAATCCGCCTGTTCGCGCCGGATCTCGAAACCGCCCTGTTCCCCGACTGGGAAACCCTGCCATACGACGGCTTCAGCCCCCATGAAGACCTGATTTCCGAGCGCCTGGCCACACTGTGGCGGCTTCATGCAGCGCACGACATCGATGTCCTGCTGCTGCCGGCCACGACAGCCCTGGGGCGGCTGGCGCCCGCCTCATTCCTCGCAGCCACCACCTTTGAGTTTCGACAAAAGCAGCGGCTTGACGAAGCGGCGCTGAAGGCTCAGTTGACGCTCGCCGGGTACCAGCATGTCAGCCAAGTGGTCTCGCCCGGCGAGTATGCGGTGCGCGGAGGTCTGATCGATCTGTTCCCTATGGGTGCTGCCGTGCCCTATCGGGTGGACCTGTTCGACAACGAAGTTGATTCGATCCGGACCTTTGACCCGGACTCGCAGCGCAGCCTGTATCCCGTGCCGGAGGTTCGTCTCCTGCCGGGGCGCGAGTTTCCGATGGACGAGCCCGCGCGCACCGCCTTTCGTGCGCGCTGGCGCGAGCGCATCGAGGGCGACCCGACCAAGGCGCGGGTATACAAGGACATTGGACAAGGCATCGCTACTGCGGGAATCGAGTACTACTTGCCGCTGTTCTTCGATCAAACCGCCACCATCTTCGACTACGTGGGTCAGCAGGCCCAGGTGGTGCTTCACGGCGCGGTGGATGAGTCGCTGGACCGGTTCTGGCACGACACGCGAGAGCGACACCGCTTCCTTCAGCACGACCCGGAACGACCCATCCTGCCGCCTGAGGCGCTGTACCAGCGGGTCGAAGCGTTCTATGCCCGCGTTCAGGAACACGCCTGCCTGTCCCTGCGGGGCACCGAGCCGATCGATTGGGCAGAAAAGCTGCCGCATGTGGGCATTGAGCGCGGGGCCACCGAGCCTCTGGCCGCACTGGAGCATCATCTCAAGGCTGGCCAAAGCCGTGTGCTGATCGTGGCCGAGAGCGAGGGCCGGCGTGAAAGCCTGTTGGACCTGCTTCGCGAACATGGCTTGTCGATACCGGCCTTTGCCACGCTGGCTGAGTTTGAAGCCAGCGATGAAGCCGCAGGCATCACCGCAGCCACCTTGGCTGAAGGCTTTCGATGGGTGCGCGAAGGCAAGCTGCCACCGGTGGACTTCATCACCGAGAGCGAACTGTTCTCCACCACCCCCACCGCGCGCCGGCGCAAGAAGCAGGAACAAGTCAGCAATGTCGAGGCCCTGATCAAGGACCTGTCGGAGCTGAAGGTGGGTGACCCCGTGGTTCACGCCAACCACGGAATCGGACGCTACAAGGGACTGGTGAATATCGACCTGGCAGACGGCGTGGATGGAGGCGCCTCAGAGTTCTTGCACCTGGAATACGCCGACCAGGCGACCTTGTATGTGCCGGTTTCACAGTTGCAGTTGATCAGCCGCTACACCGGTGTGAGCGCCGAAGAGGCGCCGCTGCACCGCTTGGGCTCCGGCCAGTGGGAGAAGGCCAAGCGAAAGGCGGCCGAGCAGGTCCGAGACACGGCAGCCGAGCTCCTGAATCTGTACGCGCGCCGCGCCGCGCGGCAAGGACACGCTTTTCGCTTTTCTGCAAGCGACTACGAGGCCTTCGCCGCCAGTTTTGGATTTGAGGAAACCGCCGACCAACGCGCGGCCATCCACGCGGTCATCCAGGACATGGTCAGCCCACGGCCCATGGACCGCCTCATCTGCGGGGATGTGGGATTTGGCAAGACGGAGGTGGCGCTGCGGGCAGCGTTTGTGGCGGTCACGGCGGGAAAACAGGTCGCGCTGCTGGCACCCACCACGCTGCTGGCTGAACAACACTTTCAGAACATCAGCGACCGCTTCGCCCAGTGGCCGGTGAAGGTTTCAGAAATGAGCCGTTTTCGTACCGGCAAGGAAATCAAGGAGGCCATGGCGGGTTTGGCCAACGGCAGCATCGACATTGTGGTGGGCACACACAAGCTGCTCAGCGCTGATGTGCAATTCAAGCGCCTGGGCCTGTTGATCATCGATGAAGAACACCGGTTTGGCGTGCGGCACAAGGAGGCGATGAAGGCCTTGCGCGCCGAGGTCGATGTCCTGACCCTGACCGCCACACCGATCCCTCGAACCCTGGGCATGGCACTCGAAGGCCTGCGCGACCTGAGTGTGATCGCCACGGCACCACAGCGACGGCTGGCCATCAAGACCTTTGTTCGCGCCGAAGGAAGCAGCACCATCCGCGAGGCCGTGCTGCGCGAACTCAAGCGTGGGGGACAGGTCTACTTCCTGCACAACGAGGTGGAGACCATTGAGAACCGACGCAGCAAATTGGCCGAGTTGCTGCCCGAGGCCCGAATTGCCGTGGCGCATGGCCAGATGCCTGAGCGTGATCTGGAACGCGTGATGCGCGAGTTCGTCGCTCAGCGGCACAACCTACTCTTGTGCTCGACCATCATCGAAACCGGCATCGATGTCCCCACGGCCAACACCATCGTGATCAGTCGGGCCGACAAGTTCGGCCTGGCTCAGCTGCATCAGTTGCGCGGCCGTGTGGGTCGAAGCCATCACCAGGCCTATGCTTATCTGTTGGTTCCGGATGTCGAGGGACTGACCAAACAAGCTGCTCAGCGTCTGCAGGCGATTCAGGACATGGAGGAACTGGGGAGCGGCTTCTACCTGGCCATGCATGACCTGGAGATTCGTGGAGCGGGAGAAGTGTTGGGCGAGCACCAGAGCGGCAACATGATGGAGGTGGGCTTCCAGCTGTACAACGACATGTTGGCCGAAGCCGTCCGCTCGCTGAAGTCGGGACGCGAACCCGACCTGCTCAACCCTCTAAACGGCGTGTTTGGCGGGGGAATCGATGTCAATCTGCACGCTCCAGCCCTTCTGCCCGACTCCTATTGCGGCGATGTGCACGCCCGGCTGAGCCTTTACAAGCGCTTGGCCAGCGCGCGCCACGCTCAGCAGCTGGATGCTCTGCTGGAAGAAGTCACCGACCGCTTTGGCAAGTTGCCTGTTCAAGGCCAAACGCTGTTCGACACGCACCGATTGCGTGTGATGGCGCAGGACTGGGGCATCATCAAGATCGATGCAGGCCCAAAACTCGTGCACATCACCTTCAGGCCCAACCCTCCCGTCGACGCGATGCGCATCATCGAACTGGTTCAACGAAACCGCGACATCAAGTTGGCCGGCAATGACAAGCTGCGGATCGAGCGCGTCACGCACAGCGCTGCTGAGCGGGCGCAGTTGACGCGCGAGACCCTGCGGGCGTTGGGCACGCCACGGGCAGCGCCGACAACACCACCCAGCCCCTGAAGCGACAACCCATCATGTCCACCGCACGAACCACCTACAGCCCCGGGCTCACGATTCGAGGGGTCACGCCGCCGCTTCGCCTTCGCGACTTTGGCCTGATCGCCTTTGACATGGACTCCACCCTGATCAACATTGAGTGCGTGGACGAGATCGCTGATGCAGCCGGGCGAAAAGCCGAGGTGGCCGCCATCACCGAAGCCGCGATGCGCGGCGAAATCACGGACTACAAGGACAGCCTTCGCCAACGGGTTGCCCTGTTGCGCGGGGTGCCCGTGGGAGCGCTTCACGACATACTGGAACGGCGATTGCAGCTCAACCCGGGGGCACAAAGCCTGGTGCAGGCCTGCAAGGCCATGGGACTGCGCACCTTGTTGGTCAGCGGCGGCTTCACCTACTTCAGCGACGTCGTTTGTGCCCGCTTGGGTATCGAGGAATCGCGCAGCAACGTACTGGAAGTGGTCGATGGACGCCTGACGGGGCGCATGATCGACCAATCCTGGGGCGATATCTGCGACGGCGAGGAGAAGCGCAGGATGCTGCTGTACACCTGCCAACGACACGGGATCAAGCCCCACCAGGCCATTGCGGTGGGAGACGGCGCCAATGACTTGCCCATGATGGCCGCGGCGGGCCTGTCGGTGGCCTTCCACGCCAAGCCCAGGGTACGTGAGCAGGCCCTTGTGGCGATCGAGCAAGGTGGCTTGGACCGACTGCTGGAGTTGTTCGAGCCGTGAATGTCAGGCCTGCATCTGAGCCCAGACCTTTTCCAAGCGTTTCACACTGACCGGCTGCGGTGTGCGCAGCTCCTGTGCAAACAGGCTCACGCGCAATTCCTCAAGCAGCCACCGAAAGTCCTCCAAACGCTCGTCGCGTCGTCCCTTGAGCTCCTGTAGCCTGCGCAGCCAGCGCTGCTCCAGCGGACGAATCTCGGCTTGGCGCTGCTGATCACGTGCGGGATCGGCGCGTTGCTTGTCGACGCGCATCACCACCGCCTTGAGGTAGCGCGGGAGGTGCTGCAACAGGATCCACGGCGTCTCGGTCAGGAAACGCTTGGTCACCAGTCGCTGCACATGGGCTTGGATGTCCTCGTGCACTTCCTTGGGCAGCCGCGCATCACGAAGCTTGCGCAGCGCCCCGGCGTGCTCAGCCAGGACTTGTCCGGCCAGGCGCGCCACCTCTTGGGCCACCAGATTCAAGCGGGGCCGCCCCTGCTCCACCATCTGGGCAAACGATTCCGCATCGGTGGGCATGCGGTCAATCGTGAAAGCTCGGTCCAGCGCGAGTTGAATGATCTGCTCGCGAAGCTCCTGCTCGGTGCCCAGTGGCATGTAGGCCACGGCCATGCGCTGCAGCTCGGGTATGTTCTTTTCCAGGAACTTCAGAGGCTCGCGGATCTGCAGTGCGATCAAGCGCCGCAGCCCCTGTCGGTGCACAGGCTGCGCCTGATCCGGATCGTCGAACACCTCAATGCGTACGCCATGGCCCTGGTCGACCAAGGCCGGAAAGCCCACCAGCACCTGCCCCTTGCGCCTGATCTCCATCAATTCCGGCAGCTCGCCAAAGTCCCAGGCCGTGTACACGCGGTCTTCTGCGACAGAACTGGCGATGGCGCGGCTGCCAGCGTCCAAGGGGCGGCCCGCCGCCTCCAAGGGTCTGGGCGCTGGCGCAGGCCCGGGTACCGCCGTTGCCATGGAGCGCCTGTCAACCGGCGTTTCAGACGGTTCCGTGTCACGGCTGCGCTGCAACGCCGCCAGTGCCTGAAAGGCGCCCCGGGCTTGCGCACCCCATTGCGCCTTCAGGCCGGCCACGTGACGCCCCATACCGAGTTGACGCCCATGCTCATCCACCACCCGAAGGTTCATCAGGAGGTGGGCAGACAACTGTTCAGGCTTGAAATCGGCCTTTTGCACCGCCAGTTGGGTTCGTTCACGTACCGCCTTGAGCAGGGCGTCCATCAGCGAGCCGTCTCCAAAGGTCGCCAGCTCGCAGAACTCGGCTGCGAAGTCCGGCAAGGGAACCAGTCGCGACCGCGCTTTTTGATGCAGCGTTTTGCACAGCATCAGGACCTTGTCCTTGAGCATGCCGGGCACCAGCCATTCGCAACGTGCCTCCTGCACCTGGTTCAAGGCATACAGCGGGACGGTCACCGTGAGACCATCCCGGACATCGCCGGGCTCGTGGAGGTAGCTGGCAGGGCAATCGACGCCGCCAAGCCGCACCACCTTCGGGAAGGCCTGCGTGGTGATCCCCGCCGCTTCATGCCGCATCAACTCCTCGGGCGTGAGCTTCAAGACGTCCGGATGCTCACGCCGTGCCGCCCGGTACCAGCGCTCCAGTGTGGCCTGGCTGCACACCTCGGCGCCAACATGCTGGTCGTAATACGCCTGAATCAAGGCGTCATCGACCAAGAGGTCTTGACGGCGCGACTTGTGTTCCAGCGCCTCTACGGAGCGAATCGCCTTGCGGTTGTGAGGCAAGAAGGCAAAGCGCTGATCCCAGTCGGGCGGTACATCACCCCCAACGAGCGCTTCGCGGATGAAGATCTCGCGTGCCAGCGCCGGGTCCACCTTCGAATAGCTCACCCGGCGATTCGAATAGACGAGTAGGCCATAAAGGGTGGCCCGCTCCACCGCCACCACCTCCCCGGCCTTGCGCTCCCAATGCGGCTCCAGCAGCTGCTTCTTCAATAGGTGCCCACCCATCTGCACGATCCATGGAGGCTCGATGGCTGCGATGCCCCGACCGAACAGGCGCGTGGTCTCCACCAACTCGGCCACCATGATCCAACGCCCGGGCTTACGGCTGAGGTGGGCTCCTGGGTGACGCCAGAACTTGATGCCGCGCGCACCCAGATAGTGATCCTCGTCATCGGCCTTCAAACCGATGTTGCCCAACAGACCCGACAACAGCGACAGGTGCACTTGCTCGTAAGACGCCGCGTCGCTGTTCAGGCGCCAACCATGCTCTGCGACCACCAGGTGCAGTTGGGCGTGCACATCGCGCCATTCACGCACCCTGCGGGGGTTGATGAAGTGCTCGCGCAGCCGGGCTTCCTGCTGCCGGTTGGACAGCTTGTGCGTGGGCTGGGCGGCTCCACGGCCACGCCCGTCCTCGATCCACTGCCACAGGCGCAGCGTGCCCATGAACTCCGAGCGCTCGTCATCAAAGGGCTTGTGCTTGGCATCGGCCGCGGCCTGGGCTTCCAGCGGGCGGTCGCGCACGTCCTGGCAGCTCATGGCGCTGGCAATCACCAGCATCTCACTGAGGCAGCCCTGCTCCCGCGCGCTCAGAATCATGCGGCCAATGCGGGGGTCCAGCGGCAGCCGTGCCAGTGAACGACCCAACTCGGTCAGGGCATGGTCATCATCCACCGCACCGAGCTCGGCCAACAGGGCATAGCCATCGGCGATCGCCTTGCGCGGTGGCGCTTCCAGAAAGGGAAAGTCCTCCACCTCGCCCAGCCCAAGGCTCTTCATCCGCAGAATCACGCTGGCCAATGAACTGCGCAGGATCTCCGGTTCGGTGAACGCGGGCCGGGCCGCGAAGCTCTCCTCGTCATAAAGCCGGATGCACACGCCGGCGGCCACACGGCCGCAGCGCCCGGCGCGCTGATGGGCCGCAGCCCGGCTGATCGGTTCGACCTGCAGCTGCTCCACCTTGTGGCGGTAGCTGTAGCGCTTGACGCGAGCGGTTCCCGCGTCGATCACGAACCGGATGCCGGGTACCGTGAGCGAGGTTTCTGCCACATTGGTGGACAAGACGATGCGCCGCCCATTGCTGGGTGAAAACACCCGGTCTTGCTCGGGCTGGCTCAGGCGAGCGAACAAGGGCAGGATGTCGGCGCTGCGCAGCACGGGGTGAGGTGCCAGATGCTGGCGCAAATGGTCGGCCGCCTCTCGGATTTCGCGCTCACCGGGCAGAAACACGAGGATGTCGCCGTCGTGGGCGCCGCCGCGCCACAACTCGTCCACGGCTTCGGTGATGGCGTCCTGCAGGTCACGCTCCTTGGATTCCTCGAAAGGCCGCCAGCGCAGCTCCACGGGGTAGGTCCGCCCGCTGACCATGAAAACCGGGGCCGGCCCCTGCGGCCCGCAGAAGTGTTGGGCGAAGCGTTCGGCGTCGATGGTGGCCGAGGTCACGATCAGCTTCAGATCAGGCCGCTTGGGCAGGATCTGACGCAAGTGCCCGATCAGGAAATCGATGTTCAGGCTGCGCTCGTGCGCCTCGTCCACGATGATGGTGTCGTAGGCGCGCAGCAAAGGGTCGCCTTGCGCCTCGGCCAACAGGATGCCATCGGTCATCAGCTTCACACGCGCCCCGGGCTGCAGCCGGTCCTGGAAGCGAACCTTGTAGCCCACCACCTCCCCCAGTGGTGTTTGCATCTCCTCGGCGATGCGCTTGGCCACGCTCGAGGCCGCGATGCGACGGGGCTGCGTGTGGCCTATCAGGCTGGGACGCTGACCCGGCGCTCGCGCCGCCCCGCGACCGATTGCCAAAGCCATCTTGGGCAATTGCGTGGTCTTGCCCGAGCCGGTTTCGCCGCACACGATCAGCACCTGATGGGCCTGCAAGGCCTGCATGATCTCGTGGCGCCGCTGACTGACCGGCAGGCTATCGGGAAAGTCGAGTCGCAGCGATGGGGCGCGGGGGGCTTCGATGCTCATGGGCAGGGCCGAGATTATCCGGGCTGCTGCGGCACAATCCCGCTGCTCACCTCACCGCCCATGAATCTCGTCTTCCCCCATACGTTCGTGCCCTGGTTCCGCTCGGTGGCGCCCTACATCCATGCCTACCGAGGGGAGACCTTCGTGGTGGCGGTGGCCGGGGAGATGATTGCCGCCGGCAAGCTCAACCCTTTCGTGCAGGACTTGGCCATCCTGCACGCCATGGGCATCAAGATCGTGTTGGTCCATGGTTTCAGGCCGCAGGTCAGCGAACAGCTTCGAGCCAAGCAGCACCCCGAACGCTTCAGCCAGGGCCGTCGCATCACGGATGCCACGGCGCTGGACGCGGCTCAAGAGGCAGCAGGCCAACTGCGCTTTGAAATCGAAGCGGCGTTCTCCCAAGGGCTGCCCAACACGCCCATGGCCAATGCCACGGTACGCGTCATTTCCGGCAATTTCCTCACCGCGCAACCGGTGGGGGTAGTGGACGGCGTGGATTTCATGCACAGCGGCGTGGTGCGCAAGGTCGATGCGCTGGCCATCCGCCGCGCCATCGACACCGGGACCATCGTGCTGCTCTCCCCGTTTGGTTTTTCACCCACGGGCGAGGCCTTCAATTTGGCGATGGAAGATGTGGCCACCGCCACTGCCATGGCGCTGCAGGCCGACAAGTTGATATTCATGACGGAGGTCCCCGGCATCCGCGAGATATTCGACGACCCTGAAAGCCCGATCGATACCGAACTCACGCTCGCCGACGCCCGCCGCATTCTGGGCAAATTGCCTGCCCCCACCCACCCCACCGACACCGCTTTTTATTTGCAACACTGCGTCAAGGCATGTGAAGCCGGTGTTGAGCGTTCTCATATCTTGCCGTATTCCGTAGATGGCGCTCTCCTGATGGAGGTGTATACGCATGACGGTATCGGCACCATGGTGGTAGACGAAAAACTAGAGAGCCTGCGCGAAGCACTGGCCGATGATGTGGGGGGTATTCTCAAACTCATCGAACCCTTCGAGCGAGACGGCACCCTGGTGCGGCGGGAACGGCACGAAATCGAGCGCGACCTGGCCAATTACACGGTGATCGAGCACGACGGCGTGATATTCGGTTGTGCGGCGATCTATCCCTATCCGGAGGCCCAAACCGCAGAAATGGCGGCGTTGACCGTGAGCCCCGAAGTTCAGGGCCAGGGCGATGGGGACCGCCTGCTCAAGCGCATCGAACAGCGTGCCCGCGCCATGGGCTTGAACAGCCTGTTCGTGCTCACCACCCGCACCATGCACTGGTTCATCAAGCGCGGCTTTCAGCAGGTCGACCCTGAATGGCTGCCCGAAGGCCGCAAACGCAAGTACAACTGGGACCGCCGTTCGGTGGTACTCGTGAAAAAACTCAGCACCTGATTCGACAAGGAGAACCCATGCCCCGCATGATCCACTGCACCCATCTGAAGAAGGAAGCCGAAGGGCTTGATTTCGCCCCCTATCCGGGTGAGCTGGGCCGGCGCATATACGACAGTATCAGCAAAGAGGCATTCGAGCAGTGGAAGCGCCACCAGACGATGCTGGTCAATGAAAACCGGCTGAACTTGGCGGATCTGCGTGCCCGACAATACCTTGCTCGTCAAATGGAACAGT
>RFTU01000070.1 GCA_009923315.1 Betaproteobacteria bacterium | reverse complement strand
TCGAACACGCCCCCTGCCCCGCTGCCACCCGAGATGGTTTCGTAGTACTGATAGCGGGCATTGCCAAACGTGAAGTTGTTCATCGTGGGCTGGCTGGCGGCCATCACGCCCAAGGCGCCGAAGAGCGCGTTGGTGATGCAGCTGGAAGTCTCCACATTGCCGGCCACCACCGAGGCCGGCGGCAGGGGGTTGAGCATCGAGCCTTCGGGAATGGTCACCTTCAGGGGCTTGAGGCAGCCGGCGTTCAGCGGAATGTCGTCATCCACCAGGGTGCGAAAGACATACAGCACCGCGGCCATGCACACCGCGCGCGGGGCGTTGAAGTTGTTGGCCAGTTGCGCACTGGTACCCGTGAAATCAATCTCGGCGCTGCGCTGTGCAGCGTTCACCCGCACGGCCACCTGAATCTGCGCTCCGTTGTCCAGCGGCAGGGTATAGGCGCCATCCCTCAGGCGCGTGATCACGCGCCGCACCGACTCCTCGGCGTTGTCCTGCACATGCCGCATGTAGGCTTGCACCACCGCCAGCCCGAACTGCTCCACCATGCGGCGCAGTTCCTGCACGCCCTTCTCATTGGCGGCAATCTGCGCCTTGAGATCAGCCAGATTCTGCTGGGGGTTGCGGCTGGGGTAAGGACCGCTGTTGAGCAGGGCCAGGATTTCAGCTTCCCGGAGGTGGCCCACCCCTTGCGCATCCCCCTGTACCAAGAGGAAGTTGCGGATCTGCACGCCCTCTTCCTCGATTCGCGTGGAGAACGGCGGCATCGAGCCTGGCGTCAGCCCGCCGATGTCGGCATGGTGACCACGGGAGCCCACGTAGAAGGCGGGCTGCGGCGGTTCGTCAGATGCGCTGGTCGTCGCTGCACCGGTGGCATCACCACTCAGAAAGACCGGGGTGATCACGGTGACATCGGGCAAGTGGGTACCCCCGTGGTAAGGGTCGTTGAGCACGAAGACGTCGCCCGGGCGCATCCGTCCGGCGTTCTCGCGGATCACGGTCTGGATGCTCTCGCCCATGGAGCCCAGGTGCACCGGCATATGCGGCGCGTTGGCAATGAGATGCCCTTGCGTATCGAACAGCGCGCAAGAGAAGTCCAAGCGCTCTTTGATGTTGACCGAGTGCGCGGTGTTCTGCAACTGCAGACCCATCTGCTCGGCGATGTTCATGAACAGGTTGTTGAACACCTCCAAGAGCACAGGATCCACCGTGGTGCCAGCGGCAAAGCGCAGCGCGCGCGGCTCGCTGCGGGTGAGCACCAGGTGGTCGCGTACCGTGAGCTCGGCCCGCCACTGCGGCTCCACCACGGTGGTGGCGTTGCGCTCAGCGATGATCGCCGGCCCCATGATGAGGTCGCCGGCCCTCAGGTCCTCGCGCACCACCAGGGCCGCGTCGTGCCATTGGCCATCGGCATACATCCGAACCGTCTCACGGCGCGGTACCGCTCGGGGCGGATTCAGGGCCAACCTCGGCTCTTCTGGTGCATCCGCAGCCACCACGGCCTCCACGGAAACAGCCTCCACCACCAGACGCTTGCCCGACATCAGAAAGGCGAAACGTTGTCGGTAAGCCGACTCGAAAGCTTGCGTCAGCGCTGCCACCCGCTGTGCTGCGGTGGGGCAATTGTCGGGCAGGCCCACGACCAGAGCCGAGTCGCTGCCCTCGTAGCGCACATGCACCCGGGGCCTGACGACGAGCGCCCCTGTGTGGACCTGTTCCTGCGCCAGCTCCCCACAGACGGCCTGGGTCAGCTGGTCCAGCTGGGCCTGAACCGGAGCCATCGACTCCTCGATGAGCGGCAGCTCCACCGACTGCTCCCGCATGCGGGCCTGATCGGCCAGGCCCATGCCGTAGGCGCTGAGCACGCCGGCCATGGGGTGCACCAGCACGCGTGTCATGCCCAGTGCGTCGGCCACCAGACAGGCATGCTGGCCGCCGGCACCGCCGAAGCACTGCAGGACGTAGCGCGTGACGTCATAACCCCGCGCCACCGAAATCTTCTTGATGGCATGGGCCATCTGCTGAACCGCAATGCGCACGAACCCTTCGGCCACCGATTCAGCGCTCGGGTGCTGGGGGCCGCTGGCTTGCGCCAGGGCTTCGAAACCCTGCACCGCCGCTTCACGGCTCAGCGGCTCGTCCCCGCCCGGCCCGAACACGCTGGGGAAATAGGCCGGTTGGATCTTGCCAAGCATCACGTTGGCATCGGTCACGGTCAAGGGACCGCCGCGGCGGTAGCTGGCCGGCCCCGGATTGGCGCCGGCGCTCTGGGGCCCGACGCGAAAGCGCGCGCCATCGAAGCGCAGGATCGAACCCCCTCCCGCAGCCACGGTGTGAATGCTCATCATCGGCGCGCGCATGCGCACGCCGGCCACCAGGGTTTCGAACTCGCGCTCGAATTCGCCGGCGTAATGCGACACATCGGTGGAGGTACCGCCCATGTCAAAGCCGATGACCCGCACGCCCTGTTGAACGCTCTGCCCATTCAAGGCGATCTCTGCCGTGCGTGCCATGCCGACGATTCCGCCGGCCGGGCCCGAGAGGATCGCATCCTTGCCCTGAAAGCAACGGGCATCGATGAGGCCTCCGGAGGACTGCATGAAGTAAAGCGGCACGCCAGGCATCTCCGCGGCCACCTGATCGACGTAACGGCGCAAGATCGGCGAGAGATAGGCATCCACCACCGTCGTGTCGCCGCGGCCGACGAACTTCATCATCGGGCTGACTTCGTGCGAAACGCTGACCTGGGTAAAACCGACTTCACGGGCCAGGCGGGCGGCGGCCATTTCGTGGTCGGTATAGCGGTAACCATGCATGAAGACGATGGCCACGCTGCGCAGGCCGGCATCGAAGGCGGCCCAGAGCCGCTCGCGCAGATGCGCCTCGTCCAGGGCCTGAACCACCGTACCGTCGGCACCCAGGCGCTCCTGAGCCTCCACAACCCGGCTGTAGAGCAACTCGGGCAGCACGATGTGCCGATCGAACAGGCGCGGACGGTTCTGATAGGCAATGCGCAGCGCATCCCGAAACCCGCGGGTCGTCACCAGAAGCGTCGGTTCACCCTTGCGCTCCAGCAGCGCATTGGTGGCGACTGTGGTGCCCATCTTGACGCAGGCCACCTGCTCGGCGGGCACGGGCGCACCAGGGGGCAGCCCCAGCAGGTGGCGGATGCCGGCAACCGCCGCATCGCGGTAGCGCTCGGGGTTTTCCGACAGCAGTTTATGCGTCAGCAGACGGCCATCAGGGTGCCGCGCCACGATGTCGGTGAAGGTGCCGCCGCGGTCGATCCAGAACTCCCAGCGGGCCGGCTGGCCGGCTGACCTCGCCTGAGGGGAAGTGGTCGCGCCCATCCCGAGCCCTACAGCGAAGCCGCCGACCGGGCGGCCTGGTCATAAATGCCTGACAGGACCCGCAGGAGGCGAGCCAACTCGCCGATGTCCTGGTTGAGAGCATCGTCGGCCTTCAGGGCATTGATCAGACAGCTTTCGCGAATCTCCCGGTATCGCTCCACATGGGCCTTGCCTGCGGCCGTGGGCGCGTAAGTCACCTCTTTGCCCGCCTTGGTGGACTCCACCACGCCCAGGCTTTGCAGCTTCTTGAGCGAGTAGTTGATCAGGTGGGTGTCTTCCACATTCATGATGAAGGCAATGTCGGCCAAACGCTTGTCGCGGGCGCGATGCGTCACATGGTGCAGCACCAGCACATCCAATGCCGTGAGGTCTTTCAGACCCGCCGCGCTCATGCAGTGCACCACCCACCGATGAAAGGCATTGCCCGAGACGATCAGCCCAAACTCGAACTCGCTCATCTGCGCGCTACGGGGAGACACCAGATGCGCCGAGGACACGATGGGGGTGGCGGTGGTCGGCTTGCCGCGGACTTTGGTTTTGGACATGAAAACGCCTGCAGATCCGGTCCAGGCCGGACCTCTGATGGAGAAAAGTGTAGGTGCCTTGCCGACGATTTGCCAACAATTTGTTGACGTTCAGGGTAACCACCGATCGCAGCCTGTGACGCGGCCGATAGAGTTCGCCCACACCTGTCAAACGGAGCCTTGCCATGAAGCGTCGCCTGTTCAGCATCTCCCTGGCCGCCAGCGCGATGGCGCTGAGTCTTCCGGCCGCTGCGCAAACCAAGTGGGACCTCCCGGCAGCCTACCCGGCCACCAACTTCCACTCGGTCAACCTCAACCAGTTCGCCGCCGATGTGGACCGACTCAGCGGCGGCAAGCTCAAGATCACGGTGCACGCCAACGCCTCGCTGTTCAAGGCGCCGGAGATCAAGCGCGCGGTGCAGGGGGGCCAGGCGCAGGTGGGCGAAGTCCTACTGGTGAACTTCCAGAACGAGTGGCAGCCGTTTGGCGCCGACGGTCTGCCCTTCTTGGCCGACAGCTACGACGAGGCCATGAAGCTCTATCGCGCACAAAAGCCGCTGCTGGACAAGAAGCTGGCCGAGCAGGGCATGATGCTGCTGTACTCCGTGGCCTGGCCGCCCCAGGGCATCTACAGCAAGAAGCCCCTGAACACGGCCGCGGACCTCAAGGGCATCAAGTGGCGCGCCTACAGCCCGTCCACCTCCCGTATCGCCGAACTCGTCGGCGCACAGCCTGTCACCGTGCAAGCCGCCGAGCTCTCGCAAGCCCTGGCCACCGGTGTGGTGGAGTCCACCATGACTTCTGGAGCCACCGGCGTGGACAGCAAGCTCTTCGAGCACCTGAAGTTCTACTACGACGTGCAGGCCTGGCTGCCCAAGAACGCCGTCATCGCCAACCGCAAGGCATTCGATGCGCTGGACAAGCCCACACAGGATGCGCTCATGAAGGCCGCCAGCGATGCGGAGGCACGTGGTTGGGCGGAATCCCGCAAGGTCAACACCAGCACGCTGGAAACGCTCAAGGCCAACGGCATGACGGTCACCCCACCCTCTGCAGCGCTCAAGGCCGACCTGAAGAAGGTGGGTGACACCATGCTCAAGGAATGGTTGGACAAGGCTGGCGCTGAAGGCAAGGCCATCGTGGACGCCTACAACCGACCCTAAGCGGTCTTCCCCAACCCTTCACGGCGCGCCTGGCCCACCGCGGCCAGGCAGCCCCTACGGTCAGGCTCTATGTTGCGCCGCACTCTGGACGCCCTTTACGAGTCCGCCGCCTGGCTGGCTGCGGCCTGCATGGTCGGGCTGCTGCTCATGGTGATGCTGTCCATCGCCAGCCGCGAACTGGGCTTCCATGTGCGAGGCACCGATGCCTATGCCGGCTACCTGATGGCTGCATCGGCCTTTCTGGCCCTGGCCCATACCCTCAAGCGGGGCGAGCACATCCGGGTGACCCTGGTGCTGCAAGCCCTGCCGCCCCAGGCGCGACGTGCGATGGAGATCTGGAGCCTGTCAGCCGGTGCCCTGCTGGCCGCCCTGCTGGCCTTCTACAGCGTACGCCTGGCCTGGCAGTCGCACCTCTTCCATGACATTTCCACTGGCAACGACGCCACGCCGCTGTGGATCCCGCAACTGGCGATGGCGGTGGGCACCACCGTGTTTGCCCTCGCACTGGTCGACGAGTGGGTCATGGAACTGCGGGGGCATCGTGTGACGCCCAGCTCAGCAGAAGCCACCCGCAACGAATAGTCACAGCCGATGAGCGACCTGGCCATCACCTCCCTGCTCATCCTGAGCCTGTTCCTGATCCTGGGCTCGGGCGTGTGGATTGGCCTGACCCTGTCTGGCGTGGCCTGGATCGGGATGCAGCTGATGTCCTCGCGGCCGGCTGGCGACGCCATGGCCGTGACCATTTGGGGCTCGTCCTCGAGTTGGACCCTCACCGCCTTGCCGCTGTTTGTGTGGATGGGCGAAATCCTGTTTCGCACACGCCTGAGCCAAGACATGTTCAAGGGCCTGGCGCCCTGGATGCAAGCCTTGCCCGGTCGCCTGCTGCACACCAACGTGGTGGGCTGCGCCATCTTTGCGGCGGTGTCGGGTTCGAGCGCGGCCACCTGCGCCACCATCGGCAAGATGACGCTGCCCGAACTTCAAAAGCGCGGCTATCCGAACGACATGGTCATCGGTACGCTGGCCGGTTCGGGCACGCTGGGCCTCTTGATCCCGCCGTCGATCATCATGATCGTCTACGGCGTGGCGGCCGATGTATCGATCGCCAAGCTCTTCATTGCCGGCGTCATCCCTGGCATTCTGCTGGCGCTGCTGTTTTCGGGCTACATCGCCCTGTGGGCCCTGCGCCACCCCGATCAGATTCCGCCGCGCGATCCGCCCTTGAGCTTCGGGGCCAAGCTGCGCGAATCCAGCAGCTTGATTCCGGTGGTGCTGCTGATCATCGCGGTGCTGGGCTCCATCTACAGCGGCGTGGCCACGGCCACCGAGGCTGCCGCGGTGGGGGTGTTGGGATCGCTCGTGCTTTCGGCCGCACAGGGCTCGATGAGCTGGGTCATCTTCCGCGACTCCCTGATGGGTGCCACACGGCTGTACTGCATGATCGCGCTCATCCTGGCCGGCGCTGCCTTCCTCACCCTGTCCATGGGCTACATCGGTCTGCCACGGCATCTGGCCGAATGGATCTCATCGCTGGGCCTGACGCCCTTTGCGCTGATGCTCGCGCTCATGGGCTTCTTCATCGTGCTGGGCTGCTTCCTGGATGGCATCTCCATGGTGGTGCTCACCATGGGCGTGCTGATGCCCACTGTGCTCCATGCCGGCATCGATCCCATCTGGTTCGGCATCTTCATCGTGCTGGTGGTGGAGATGGCCCAGATCACACCGCCAGTGGGCTTCAACCTCTTCGTCTTGCAGGGCATGACTGGGCGCGAGCTGCCCTACCTGGCTCGAGTGTCGCTGCCCATGTTCTTTCTGATGATCGGCGCCGTGCTGCTGATTTGGTTCGTCCCCAGCCTGGTGACGTGGCTGCCTGCTCAGATGCGGCTGTGACCGCGCTGAACAAGGCGTGAATGCGCGGGATCCATGTTCACGCCGGGATCGTGCAAACCCCGCGATAGCCTAAGCGAAGTCACTTGACCGTCAACCAGATCTCGTTCTTGCGCATGAACCAGGGCACCCAGGGGCCGTTGTAACGGGCATAGACCGGCTCGCCTTCGGTCTTCAGGCCGGCAGACTGTGCGGCGCTGCGCAGCTTGGCCAGATGCTCATCGTAGTTGGCCTGCGACCACGTGCCCGAGTAGGTGATGGCGACCACACGCTGCGGGGCCACAGGCTTGAGGCTCACGCGCGGATCCAGCGGCTCGGGCAGCGTTTCCATGGTGAACGAGGACGGCATCATGAACTGAACCGCGAAGGACTGCCCGCCCTCCAGGGGCGTCTGCGCCACCGGGGCGGTCATGGCGATCTTCACCGGCTGGGGGGTCTGCACCACGGGAGCCGTCATGGCAATCTTGCGATCGCCCTTGTTTCGGCCAAAGATGTAGCCTCCCAGATAGGAGAAGCCCTGATTGCCCGCCTGCTCGGCCGGCCCGGGCACCACCACCTCCGCCACGATGTAGGGCTCGTAGCGACGCACTTCGATGCTCTCGGGCGCCAACACCTGCTCCACCCGATACCGCGGCTGTTCGATGGCCTGGGCCGGTGGCAACGCGCCCAGCAGCCCAGACACCGCCGCCATACCTGCTACTGCGCCCGATACCTTTGACTTGACCATGCTGTTGCCCCCAGGAGGTTGAAAGGCAGCACTGTGAATGCAACAAAGCTGGGATGCACGAAGGTGAGGAGATCACCCTGCCGCGCACTTGGCTTTGCCCAATCCAGTGGGTATCCAAAATCACCCCCAAAGACCATCGGCTGCCCGCGGTCCCGTCGGCTCGCCACCGGGCCTGTGCAGTCGCGGTCTAATGGTGCTCTGGCCTCTGTGGATGCACCCCTGGGCCACCAACTGCACGCACACCTCAAGATGACATCCAAGATCAAGAAGGGCCTGGCCGCACTGGCGGGCTTGGCGGCGGCCGGACTGATCGGCGCCTCCATGTGGTTCTGGTTCACACCGGTGGGCGTGAACAACTACGTCAACAAGATCACCGTGCAGTTTCTGCTGCGCTCGCCGGAGTCGCTGACCTCGCTGGGCCTGCTCGACGACACGCTGCTGGACTTCCACGGCCACCGTCTGACGCCCTTCACACGGGAAGAGGAGCTGCGCTCCATCGCGTTCGTGCGTCAGGCCCGTGAGGGGCTGAATCGCTACGGTCCAGAAGGTCTGGACGGACAGGAGCGACTCACCTGGCACATCGCAGCCTGGATGATGGATGACCAGTTGGCGCAGTCACGCTTCGAAAGGGGAGGCTACCGTCTTACCCAACTCGACGGAGTGACCGTGCAATTGCCGCAGTTCCTCACCGATGTGCACCCGGTGCGCAGCCAGCGCGCCGCGCAGCGATACCTCAAGCGCCTTGAGGCCTTCGGCGAGATCCTGCAGCAGGCCCACGATCGCATCGCTGAAGATCGTGACCACGGTGTACTGCCGCCGGACTTCATCGTCAGGCGCATACTGGACCAATTGGGTGCATTCTTGGCCTTGCCGGCCAGCCAAAATGTGCTCGTGACCAGTCTGGAGACTCGGCTCAAGGCCGTCGACTCGGTGAGCCCATCACAAGCAGCCGAACTGTCCCAGCAGGCTCAAGCCATCGTCGAGCAGCGCATCTTCCCGGGCTACCGGCGGCTGATCACACTGCACCAAGACCTGCTGAGGCAAACCGACTCTCGAGCCGGCATCGAGCGGATCCCGCAGGGCCGAGACATCTACACCGCCGCCTTGGCCTCGCACACGACCACGCGCATGTCGGCCGACGAGATCCATGCCCTCGGGCTGTCGGAGGTGCAGCGCTTGAAGGGCGAGATGTTGGCCATCCTGAATGCGCAGGGCATCGGTCGCCCGTCTCACCCGATGGCGCAGCGCATCGCCGAACTCAATGCCCAAGCTGGACAGATCTTTCCCAACACGGAAGACGGGCGTGCAGCGATGATCGCGCACCTTCAGTCGATTCATGAGCGCGTCATGCGCGCTGCCCCACGACACTTCAAGACCGTACCGCCGCATCCCCTGGAGATCGTCCGTGTGCCGGAGTATCAGCAGGACGGCAGCCCCGGGGGCTACTACAACGGCCCCGCGCTGGACGGCTCACGACCCGGTCGCTTCTACATCAACCAGAAGGACACCGCAGACAACCCACGTTGGACCCTGGCCAGTTTCATGATCCACGAAGGCGCACCGGGTCACCACTTCCAGGCCGCTGCAGCCCTGTCCATACAGGGCGTGCCGCTCATGCGGCAGATGGCCAACTTCACCGCCTATGCAGAAGGGTGGGCGCTGTACGCTGAGCGCATCGCCAAGACCGACATGGGCCTGTACCAAGACGATCCGCTGGGTGACTTGGGCCGCCTGCAGGCCGAGATGTTCCGCGCGGCCCGGCTGGTGGTCGACACCGGCCTACACGCAAAGGGCTGGAGCCGAGGACAGGCCATCGCCTACATGATCGAGCACACCGGCATGCCCGCTGCGGAGATCGAGCGCGAGGTAGAGCGTTATGTGGTGTCGCCTGGGCAGGCCACGGCCTACAAGGTGGGGCAGTTGGCTATCCTGGAGATGCGCCGGCAGGCCGAGGCGGCGCTCGGCGCCCGCTTTGATGTGCGGGACTTCCACGAGGTTGTTCTCATGAACGGTGGCATGCCTCTGGAGCTGATGCGCCACACCGTGGAGCGCTGGGTGCAGGAGCAGTTGGGCCGACGGCCCTGACGCTTCGCGCCAGCAAGACCCGGATGGGAATCTGGCCCCCTGCCCCCTGATGACATGACTGCACCATCAACCGAACCGGCACCTGCACAACCGACTGGACGCGCCGATCGCATCGAAGCGCTGGATGTCATGCGCGGCATCGCGCTGCTGGGGATCTTCGTCATGAACATGCCGTGGTTTGGCAGCAGCTTCTTCATGCCGGAAGCTGTTGTGCGGGAGAAGATGGACCACGCCAACGCGGTGGACTCGGCTGTGTACCTGTTGAACGCGGCCTTGTTGGAAGGCAAGTTCAACGGCCTGTTCACCCTGCTGTTCGGCATGGGATTGGCCCTGCAGTTGCAACGCCTGTCGCTCACTGGTGAACGCGCCGTGATGGCCCGACGCCTCGTGGTGCTGCTGGCTATCGGCGTACTCCACACTTGCCTGCTGTGGGGCGGCGATGTGCTGCACATCTATGCCCTACTGGGCTGGGTGTTGTGGGCGGTGCGAGATTGGCACGCCGCGCGCCTCTTGGCGCTGGCCCTGGTCCTGCTGTTGGCCCAGTTCGCGCACGGCGTGTTGATGGCTCAGCACTGGAGCCTTGAAGCCTATGAGGCCGAGCAGCGATTTCTCCAAGGCATGATGACGCTGGACCATGTCGTATTCGGCTCAGGCCCCTGGTGGCAGGGTGTTGAGCTGCGGGCGCGGGAATCCTGGTGGCTCTACGCTCACGAATTCCTGTGGCCGGCCACCAGCTGGTTCTGGCTGGCGCTGCTGACCACCGCCGTGTTGGGCCTTTGGGTGCAGCGCACCGGCTGGCTCAAGGCCGACACGGCACCGGCGCGCTGGCTGGCATCCAAAGCCGGCCTGAAGTCTCTGCTGATCCTGTTGTTCTTGGCGCTGGGACTTTGGATGGCCAGCGCCGAGCTCACGGCAGACCACGACACCCGCCAAGCCCCGACACCCGAGGTCCTGTTGGGCTGGATACTGGGCGACACTCACCGGGTCCTGATGGTCCTGTGCTATGCGGGCCTGGTCGTGCGCTGGTGCCTGGGTTCGAAGGGTGTCACGGTGCGCCAGCACCTGGCGCTGGCAGGGCGCATGCCGCTGACCCTGTATCTGATGCAGTCCCTCATGGGCACCTTCATCTTTCACGGCTGGGGCCTGGGGTACTGGGACCAACTGGGCCCAGGCGCGCAGACCGCCTTGGCCGTCTTGCTGTTTGGCATGATCCAGGTGCCGCTGGCCCGCTGGTGGCTGGCGCGCCATGAACTGGGCCCGGCTGAAGCCTTGTGGCGGCGCCTGAGCTACGGGCGCCCCCCGAGCAAACCTTGAGTCACAAGGCCGCGCGCGGCGGCTAGGCTTTGGCAACGGCCAACGCTCAAGGGGATCAGATTGTTGAACTTGCACGCACCCATTCACACGCGCACCCGGCGCCTTGCCGCCGCGGCTTTGTTCGCCACGGCGGTGTCTTGGCTGTGGCCCCACGCCGCTGGGGCGCAGGCACAGGCCTTCCCCACCAAACCGATCCGCCTGGTCGTCACCTTCCCCAGCGGGGGGGCGCCCGACATCCTGGCCCGTCTCTTTTCGGAAAAGGCCTCACTGGGGCAAACCGTGGTGGTGGACAACAGGCCCGGCGCAGGCGGCAACATCGGCGCCGACTTCGTGGCCAAAGCGGCGCCCGACGGCCATACGCTGGTGATGGCCACCGTCGGCACCCACGCCATCAACGGCTCGCTGTACTCGAAGATGTCCTACGACATGGTCAAGGACTTCACACCGGTGGGCCATGTGGCATCGGCGCCCAACCTGTTGGTGGTCACAAACGCACTGCCCGTCAGGAATGTGGCCGAGTTCATCGCCTACCTCAAGGCCAACCCCGACAAGGTCAGTTTTGGCTCGCCAGGCATCGGCACCTCGGTCCACGTCAGTGGCGAGCTCTTCAAGTCCATGACGGGCACCAAGATGCAACATGTGCCGTACAAGGGCCGTCAGTTCGCCATTCCCGATCTGGTCGGCGGGCAGATTCAGGCCATGTTCGACAACATGCCCTCGGCCTTGCCCATGGCGCGCGAAGGCAAGATTCGAGCTCTGGCCCAAACCACCGCACAACGTTCATCGGCGGCACCCGATGTGCCCACCGTGGCTGAAACCGTACCCGGCTTCGAGGCCACCACGTGGTTTGCCATCTTCGCGCCCGCCGGTACGCCGCGAGAGATCGTGGCGCGGCTCAACGGTGAGATGCAGCGTGTGTTCAAACTACCCGACGTGGAAGAGCGGATGAAATCGCTGGGGCTGGTGACGTGGATCTCCACCCCCGAGGAGCTGGCACGGCTCCAGGCCGCTGAAATCACCAAGTGGAGCAAGGTGGTGCAGGAGTCCGGTGCTCGGGCTGACTGATCTGCGGCTCGGTCTGCCGAATGGACCACCGGCGC
>RFTU01000069.1 GCA_009923315.1 Betaproteobacteria bacterium | reverse complement strand
TGCGGCATGTACAGGTGCACGGTGACGATGGGTTCGCGGATGTCGGCGATGCGCCCCTGATCGGGCATCTTGCTGGGGTTTTCCACCTGGAGCACGGTGCCGTCGCCCAGCTCCACCTCGTACACCACGGAAGGGGCCGTGGTCACCAGATCCTGGTCGAATTCACGCTCCAGCCGTTCCTGCACGATTTCCATGTGCAACAGGCCCAGGAAGCCGCAGCGAAAGCCAAAGCCCAGGGCCTGGCTCACCTCGGGCTCAAAGCGCAGCGAGGAATCGTTGAGCTTCAACTTCTCCAGCGCGTCGCGCAGCTGGTCGTATTCGCTGGCTTCGGTGGGGTACAGGCCGGCAAACACCTGGGGCTGGATCTCCTTGAAGCCGGGCAAGGCCTGGCTGGCTGGGCCCAGGTTCTGGGGCAGCTTTTTTTCCAGGGTCAGGGTGTCGCCCACCTTGGCCGCAGCCAGTTCCTTGATGCCGCAGATCACAAAGCCCACCTCGCCGGCGCGCAGCACCTCGCGGTTTTCGCTCTTGGGCGTGAACACGCCCAGGTGTTCGATGCCGTACACGGCGTTGGTGGCCATCAGTCGGATGCGCTCGCCCTTGCCGATCTGACCGTCGACCACGCGCACCAGCATCACCACGCCCACATAGTTGTCGAACCAGGCGTCGATGATCATGGCGCGCGGCGGGGCATCCGGGTTGCCGCGCGGCGGCGGCATCTTGGCGATCACGGCTTCCAGGATGTCGTCGATGCCCATGCCGGTCTTGGCGCTGCAGGGAATGGCATCGGTGGCGTCGATGCCGATCACGTCTTCGATCTCGGCTTTGGCGTTGTCGGGGTCGGCCTGCGGCAGGTCCATCTTGTTGAGGACGGGCACCACCTCCACACCCAAGTCCAGAGCGGTGTAGCAGTTGGCCACCGTCTGCGCCTCCACGCCCTGGCTGGCGTCCACCACCAACAGGGCGCCTTCGCACGCGCTGAGCGACCGGCTCACTTCGTAAGAGAAGTCGACGTGCCCCGGCGTGTCGATGAGGTTCAGGTTGTAGACCTGGCCGTCGCGTGCGGTGTATCGAAGGGCGGCGGTCTGCGCCTTGATGGTGATGCCGCGCTCGCGTTCGATGTCCATCGAGTCGAGCACCTGCGCCTCCATCTCTCGATCAGACAAGCCCCCGCAACGTTGGATGATGCGATCGGCCAGCGTGCTCTTGCCGTGGTCGATGTGGGCGATGATGGAGAAGTTGCGGATGTGGTTCATGGACTAAAAAAAAGGCGCGTCGAAATGGTGACGCGCCTTCCAACAAAACGTATGGCAACTGCTTGTTGGGCTTTCATTCTAGCGAAAAGCGCCCCGCTGGAAACCGCGCCAACACTGGGGTTTGCGCCGTTGCAGTGTTCCAACACCAAAAGTTGTTAACAAGTTATACACACCCACTTCCGGAGCGTGTGGCCCGCGGGGCGCGGGGGTCACAGGCCCCGCCCGAGGCCCCCTGAGAACCCCCAAAAGGGTGGAAATCAAGGCCAAACCGGCTGGGTTTTGCACGCACCGTGCATTCTAGCGGGTGGGCCCAGCCGGCCGTTCCGTCAGGCTTTGATGTGAGCGAATGCTTACATCAAGTCGGGTGGTCAGGGCCCGGCCGGCCCTGACCCGCCCAAAGACCCTTCTGGCCAGCGGGGATTAACCCACCCTAACGGGGCCGCAGCACCAGCAGGTTGGTGGAGCCGCCCCGGTTGACCACCAACGGCACCGGGCGGTTGCCGTCGGCCTTCTTGACCAAGGCCGCAAACTGCTTGGCGTCGGTCACCTCCTGGTTGTCGAAGGCCACGATCACATCGCCCTCGCGCAGACCGGCGCGCGCGGCCGGACCATCGACCGCCTCCACGCGCACACCGCCGCGCACGCGCAACTCCTTGCGCTGAGCCTCGGTGGTGTCGGTCACGGTCAGGCCAAAGGGCAACTTGGACGCCGCACCCTCGCGCGGCTCGGTGCCCGCCGCGGCGCGGCGCGGACGCTCAGCCTCGAACTCGCCCACCGTCACCGAGATGTCGCGCGTGCTGCCGCGGCGCAGCACCTGCAGCGTGGCGCGTGAGCCGGGCTTGGTCGCCCCGATCAACCGGCGCAGATCACCCGATTTCTCCACCACCTTGCCGTCGACCTTCAGAATGATGTCGCCGGGCTCCACGCCGGCCTTGTCGGCCGGGCTGCCCGATTCCACGCCCTGCACGAGCGCGCCGGACGGCTTGCCCAGGCCCAGGGACTCGGCCACTTCCTTGCTGACCTGACCGATGCTCACGCCGATGCGGCCGCGTATGACGCGGCCGTTGGCGCGCAGCTGGTCGGCCACCCGCATGGCCTCATCGATGGGGATGGCAAAGGAGATGCCCATGAAGCCGCCCGAGCGGCTGTAGATCTGGGAGTTGATGCCCACCACTTCACCGCGCAGGTTGATGAGCGGGCCGCCGGAATTGCCCGGGTTGATGGCCACATCCGTCTGAATGAAGGGCAGGAAGTCGCCCGTGTCGCGCTGCTTGGCGCTCACGATGCCCGCCGTGACGCTGTTGTCCAGACCAAAGGGCGAGCCGATGGCCATCACCCACTCACCCACCTTCAGCCGGTTGGTGTCGCCGATCTTGACGACCGGCAAGCCGGTGGCGTCGATCTTGACCACCGCCACATCGGTGTTGGCGTCCGCACCCACGATGCGCGCCTTGAATTCGCGCTTGTCCGGCAGGGTCACCAGCACCTCATCGGCGCCATCCACCACATGCGCATTGGTCATGATGAAGCCGTCGGCCGTCAGCACAAAGCCCGACCCCACGCCGCGCTGTTGAGGTGGCTCATCTTCCCCACCGCGCGGCGCGTTGCGCCGGCCCGGGTTGGGCGTGCCGGGCATGGGAATGCCGAATCGACGGAAGAACTCTTCCATCTGGGGGTCCATCTCGGCGCGGCCGCTGCGGCTGGCCCGCTCGGTGGTGCGGATGTTGACCACACTGGGGCCCACGCGTTCGACCAGCTCGGTGAAGTCGGGCAGGCCGCTCAGGGCCTGGGCCTGCGCCAACGGGGCGCCGCCCAAGGCCGCGCCAGCGGCCACCACGCTGAAGCCCAAGGCGCCCAAGGCGGCCTTCATGCGGCGCCAGGGTGCGCCGGGGGCGGGGTGCGTCACGCAGCCTTCACCATAGGAAACATCAGGCGGGGTCGAGCGTCGAGCGGACATGGGCGGTCTCGGGTGTCGTGTTCAAGGTGATGTCGGCAGCGACAAGGCCATCTGCTGCAAGGTGCCCAAGGGCACATCGCCCGACAGGGTAAGCCAGTTGCCTTGACGCTGCACGGTCAGGGTGTTGAGCCGTTCTGAGCTTTCGGTGCGGGGCACATGCTCACCGGGCTTGAACGGCTCCACCACCACGGAGATGGTGGCGGACCCGTTGGAATACAAGACCTGCACCGATTCCAGAGGGCGGCCGGCGGGGCCGCGGGGCAGGCGCAGGATTTCCCGGAACGCGGAAGCGGACGAAGACAGCGGATTCGGGCCCGGCTGCACCCACGCGGCGCTGCCGTTGGACCACGTGGCCGCACCCACCGAGGCGCGGCGGATGTCGTCGATGGGCTGCGCCACCGAGGCCACCACCGAGCCCCAGCTGCCCTCCTCCACCCGGGTCACCAGATAGGCCGACAAGACCACGGCCCCACCCGCCACGGCCGCGGCCGCGCCGGCCCATAGCCGCCAGCGCAGTCGCGGCGCGCGTGGCCGCGCCTTGGAGGCGTCCAGCGCCGCCGGCGCCACCACCACGGCTTCCTTGTGCACGGCCTCACGAACAGCCGCCCACAAGCGGTGGTCGTGCGCCGCATCCGAGGCCAGATCAGCCGAACGCATCACGTCGCCGATCAGGTGGTAGGCGTGCCAGTCCTGGCGCGTCGAGGCCTGCTGGGCGTCTGACTGCAGCCAGCGCTGCAGCTGCGCCTCATCAGCCTGACCGTCCATCACCGCCGAGAGCCGCGCCCGGCGGGCCTCTTCGTCTGTTGGGTTCATCGTGGACCTCCGATCCTCACCAACGCGCGCCCCCACGCCGGTCGAGGACCGGGCGCAGGCGTTGCGCAATGGCCTCGCGGGCACGGAAGATGCGCGATCGCACCGTGCCCACGGGGCAGTTCATCACGTCGGCGATTTCTTCGTAGCTCAGGCCTTCGATCTCGCGCAGCACCAGGGCCTGGCGCAGATCTTCAGACAGGGCTTCGATCGCCTGGTTGACCACCCTCGCCACTTCCTTGCCGGCCAGCACCGCGTCGGGGGTCTCCTCATCTCTTTGTTCCAAGGGCGGCGCGGAAGTTTCATCCTCGGCATCGCGCCGTTCGGCCAAAGCGGATTCGGTGATCACCGGGTCGCGGCCGAGCACCATCAACTGTTTCTTGGCCGTGTTCACCGCAATGCGGTACAGCCAGGTGTAGAAGGCGCTCTCACCCCGAAACTGGGGCAAGGCGCGATAGGCGCGGATGAAGGCCTCCTGCGCCAGGTCCTGCACCAAGTCCGTGTCGCGAACGAAGCGGGCGATCAGGCGCTCCACGCGGCGTTGGTACTTCAACACCAGGAGGTCGAAGGCGCGCTTGTCGCCGCCTTGGACCCGCCGCACCAAGGCCAGGTCGCTGTCCAGGGGTGGCGGCAGGGCCTCGCCCGGGCCGCGGGGCGCGTCGCTCATGTCCAGTTCAGCAAGGTGCGCAGCCGTGCCGCGCCCCCGCCCAGTCCACCGGCTGGCGCGGCAACGGCCGAGGGCCGCAGCCAAATCCAGGCGCTGCGTCCGTGCCCCGGCGCGGCCACCGCCCGCAGCAAGCACCAGGGGCCACAGGCCAGCGCCAGGCTCAAGCGGCCGCTGCCGCCGGCCGCGTGGGCGCCCCACCAGTGCCAGCACTGGCCATCAAAGCGCAACACCCAGGCCGGTGCGTGGGCCCCCGGCGAGGGTGTACGAACTTCCGCCAGCGTCGACGGTCGACCGCACCGCTTGGCGACCACACCCCTCACCACACCCCGCACCGCCCTGATCACCAGCGCCATGAGCAGCACACCCAGCACCACCCCCAACACCACCAGGCCCGCCAGGGCCCAGGGCGACGCGATCACGGCCTGCAAGGCGGACACCACCGCCGGCGCGGCCTCCTCGTCATGGGCCGCCCACCACGCCCAGGCGCACTGCATCAGGACCAGGATGGCCATGGCCTGCACGCCGCGCGTGGCCCACACCGCAACCGGTTCGGCGGGAACCTGCAGTTCAAGGGCTTGGGGCCGCCTCACGACCCTGGGGTGGGCGGAATCAGACGCGGCGGAACACCAAGGTGCCGTTGGTGCCGCCGAAGCCGAAGTTGTTCTTCACCGCCACCTCGATCTTCATGTCGCGTGCCGAGCCGGCACAGTAGTCCAGGTCGCATTCCGGGTCCTGGTGGAAGATGTTGATGGTGGGGGGCGAAACCTGGTGGTGCAGCGCCAACACGGTGAACACCGACTCGACGCCACCGGCGCCACCCAAGAGGTGTCCGGTCATGGACTTGGTGGAGTTGACCACCACCTGCCGGGCGTGGTCGCCCAGGGCCAACTTGATGGCGTTGGTTTCGTTCACGTCACCCAGCGGCGTGGAGGTGCCGTGCGCGTTCACATAGTGAACCTGGTCGGCATTGATGCCCGCGTTGCGCAGGGCAGCCTTCATGGCGCGCTTGGGGCCGTCCACGTTCGGCGCGGTCATGTGGAAGGCATCGCCGCCCATGCCAAACCCCGCCAATTCGGCGTAGATCTTGGCCCCGCGCGCCTTGGCGTGCCCGTACTCTTCCAGCACCAGCACCCCAGCCCCTTCGCCCAGAACGAAACCGTCGCGGTCCCGGTCCCAGGGGCGGGATGCCGTGGCGGGGTCGTCGTTGCGGGTGGACAGGGCCCGGGCGGCCGCAAAGCCGCCGATCCCCAGGGGTGACACGGTACTCTCGGCGCCGCCGGCCACCATCACGTCGGCGTCGCCATACTCGATCAGGCGCGCGGCCTGGCCAATGCAGTGCAGGCCGGTGGTGCAAGCGGTGACGACCGCCAAGTTGGGGCCCGTGAAACCGTGGTGGATGGACACATGGCCCGAGATCATGTTGATGATCGACGCGGGCACGAAGAAGGGGGAGATGCGGCGGGGGCCGCGCTCCAGATAGTCCTTCTGCGTTTCCTCGATCATCGGCAGGCCGCCGATGCCCGAACCCACCATCACACCGATGCGCTCGGCCTGTTCCTCGTTCAGTTCTTCCTTGGAGGGCAGGCCCGCGTCTTGTACCGCCTGAATCGACGCCGCCAATCCGTAATGGATGAAGGTGTCCATGTGGCGGGCTTCCTTCGCCGGAATGTACTGGGCGATGTCGAAGCCCTTGACCTCACCGGCGAAGCGGCAGGCCAAGGCCGAGGCGTCAAAGCGCGTGATGTTGGCGATGCCCGTGCGGCCGGCCACCAATTGGGCCCAACCGTCGGCCACCGTGTTGCCCACCGGGCTGATGTGGCCCAGCCCGGTGACAACGACTCTGCGGCGACTCATGCGGACATCAGGCCTTCTGATGCTTGACCGCGTAGTCGATGGCCAGTTGCACGGTGGTGATCTTCTCGGCTTCTTCGTCCGGGATCTCGATGCCGAACTCGTCCTCCAGCGCCATCACCAGTTCCACGGTGTCCAGCGAATCGGCACCCAAATCGGCCACGAAGGCCTTTTCATTGGTGACGTCCTCTTCAGGAACGCCCAGTTGCTCGGCAATGATCTTCTTGACGCGTGCTTCGATGTCGCTCATGTGTCCCCCAGTGATGGGCTTGTTCAATGTTCGGCCCGGATTCTACGATGCCCCCTTGGGCGACGACCGGTCGGGCCTGGCCCGGGGTTTGCTTCAGTTCATGAACATGCCGCCGTTGACGTGCAGTTCGGTGCCGGTGATGTAGCCCGCCTGGGGAGAGGCCAGGAAGGCCACCGCGGCGGCCACATCCTGCGGCGAGCCCAGGCGGCCCAATGGCACACCGGCCAATAGGGCCTTTTTCTGGTCCTCGGTCAGGGCATCGGTCATGTCGGTGGCGATGAACCCGGGGGCCACGCAGTTGACGGTGATGCTGCGGCTGCCCAATTCCCGAGCCAGGGCGCGGGTCATGCCCGCCACGCCAGCCTTGGCCGCGGCGTAGTTGGCCTGGCCCGGGTTGCCCGCCGCCCCCACCACCGAGGTGATGTTGACGATGCGGCCATAGCGCTGCTTCATCATGGGGCGCATCACCGCACGGCTGGCGCGAAACACCGCCTTGAGGTTGGTGTCGATCACCGCGTCCCAGTCGTCGTCCTTCAGGCGCATGGCCAACATGTCGCGGGTGATGCCGGCGTTGTTGACCAGGATGTGCAGGGCGCCGTGGGCCTTCACGATGCCATCGATGGCCGATTCCAGCGCCGCCCCGTCGGTGACGTTCAGGCACAGGCCCTGCCCGCCCTGCGCTTGAAGCGCTTGGGTGATGGTGGCGGCGCCGGCTTCGGTGGTGGCCGTGCCCACCACCTTCACGCCGCGTGCGGCCAATTCCAGCGCGATGGCGCGGCCAATGCCGCGGGTGGCGCCGGTGACCAGGGCGATCTGGCCTTCAAGGGTGGGGGTCTGGTCGCTCATGAGAGGGTGGCGTTCGGATTCGATGGTGGCAGTGTGGCCTCGAGGCCACCGACGTTCAGGCGAGCAGTTCCTGGGTTTGCTGCAGCGTGGCCGGGTCCAGCAGCGTGGCCGACTGCAGTTCGGCGTCGATGCGCTTGACCATGCCCGAGAGCACCTTGCCCGGGCCGCATTCGATGATGTGCTGCAGGCCGCGGGCCTTGAGCGCGCCGATCACTTCTGTCCAGCGCACCGGACCGAAGGCCTGACGGTACAGGGCATCCTTGATCTCGGCCACCCCCGTGGGGGCGGACACGTCGATGTTGTTGACCACCGCGATGGTGGGACTCTGAAGGGCCACGCCTTCGAGCGCGATCTTCAGGCGCTCGGCCGCGGGCTTCATCAGGCTGGAATGGAACGGCGCTGAAACCGACAAGGGCAGCGCACGCTTGGCGCCCTTGGCCTTGAGCACCTCGCACGCGGCGTCCACCCCGGCCTTGGTGCCGGCGATCACGATCTGCTTGGGGTCGTTGAAGTTGGCGGCCTCCACCACTTCGCCGCTGCTGGCGGCGGCCTCGCGGCAGCCCTGGACCACCGTGGCGGCGTCCAAACCCAAGATGGCGGCCATGGCGCCCGCGCCCACCGGCACCGCGTCCTGCATGGCCAGCGCGCGCAGGCGCACCAGGGGCACGGCCTGAGCCAGGGTCAAGGCCCCCGCGGCCACCAGGGCGGAATACTCACCCAGGGAATGCCCCGCCACCGCCTGGGGGGCATCGCCACCTTCGGCGCGCCAGGCGCGGTAGCAGGCGATGGCTGCGGTGAGCATCACCGGCTGGGTGTTGGCGGTGAGGTCGAGTTGTTCCTTCGGGCCATTCTGGATGAGCGCGCCGATGTCTTCCTTGAGCGCCTCGGAGGCTTCGGCCAGCGTGGCGCGCACGGCGGGGTGGTCGCCCCAGGCGTCGAGCATGCCCACCGACTGCGAGCCCTGACCGGGGAATACGAAAGCAAAGGGTTTCATGGTTCAGTAGACAAGGTAGACCGCGCCCCAGGTGAAGCCGCCGCCCACGCCTTCGAGCATCAGGCGGTGGCCGCGTTGGATGCGGCCGTCGCGCACCGCCACATCCAGGGCCAGCGGAATGGAAGCCGCACTGGTGTTGCCATGCTGGTCCACGGTGACGATCACGCGGTCTTCACCGAGCTTCAGTTTGCGCGCGGTGCTTTGCATGATGCGGATGTTGGCCTGGTGGGGGATGAGGAAGTCGATGTCGGCCTCCGTCGCCCCGGCCTTGTCCAGCGCGGCACGGGCCGCTTCTTCCAACACCTTCACCGCCATCTTGAAGACGGACTGGCCGTCCATCTTGAGCGTGGGGTCGCCCAGCACCTGCCCGCCGCTGACGGTGCCCGGGGTACAGAGAATGCCCACATGGCGGCCATCGGCGTGCAGGTCGGAGGCCAGGATGCCGGGTTCGTGGGAGGCCTCCAACACCACCGCGCCGGCCCCATCGCCAAACAGCACGCAGGTGGTGCGGTCCTTGAAATCCAGGATGCGGGAGAACACCTCCGCACCGATCACCAGGGCGCGGCGCGCCGTGCCGGTGCGGATCAGCGAATCGGCCACGGTGAGCGCATACACGAAGCCCGAGCACACGGCCTGCACATCGAAAGCCGGCGCGCCGTGGGTGATGCCCAACTTGCCCTGCAGGATGGCCGCGGTGGAGGGGAACACCATGTCGGGCGTGGAGGTGGCCACGATGATGAGGTCGATGTCCTGCGGGCCCACGCCGGCAGCGTCCATCGCGCGGCGCGCGGCGTGTTCGGCCAGGTCGCTGCACACCACGCCCTCATCGGCAAAGTGGCGCGCGCGGATGCCGGTGCGCTCGACGATCCACTCGTCGGAGGTTTCGATGCCCTGCTGCGCGAGTTGTGCCGCCAGATCGGCGTTGCTCAGTCGGCGCGGGGGCAGGTAGCTGCCCGTGCCGGCGATGCGGCTGGTGCGGGGTACGTTCACAGGACCATTATCCGGCGCTGGGGACGGCAATACCGGCTTCTAGCCGCTGCAGCAGCTGGTTGCGCGCCGCATCGTGCGCGCGGCGCAGGGCATGCTCGAAGGCATAGGCGTCGGCCGAGCCGTGGCTCTTGAACACCAGGCCGCGCAGGCCCAGCAGGGCCGCGCCGTTGTAGCGGCGGTGGTCCACGCGGCGCTTGAAGTGCTGCAGCACCGGCAGCGCGATCAGCGCGGCCAACTTGCTGTACAGGTTGCGGGTGAATTCTTGCTTGATGAACTGGCTCAACATGGCCGCCAGCCCTTCGGAGGTCTTGAGCAGCACATTGCCCACGAAACCGTCACACACCACCACATCGGTGGTGCCTTTGTAGATGTCGTTGCCTTCCACATTGCCGTGGAAGTTCAGTTGACCCGCCGCGTGAGCTGCCCGCAGGCGCTCAGCCGCTTCCTTGATGACTTCGCTGCCCTTGATGGCCTCTTCGCCGATGTTGAGCAGGCCCACGGTCGGCTGGGCCTTGCCCTGTGTGGCCGTGACCAAGGCGCTGCCCATGAGGGCGAACTGCAGCAGGTGTTCGGCGCTGCAGTCGACATTGGCGCCCAGGTCGAGCACGGTGGTGAAGCCATCGGTTTGCGTGGGCATCACGGTGGCGATGGCCGGACGGTCGATCCCGTCCAGGGTCTTCAGCACATAGCGGGCCACGGCCATCAACGCGCCGGTGTTGCCCGCCGACACGCAGGCGTGCGCGGCCGCGGGCTGCGGGCTGCCGTCTTCGGCGCTTGCCGACTTGACTTGGGCGATGGCCACGCGCAGGGAAGAATCACGCTTCTTGCGCAGCGCCACCTCCACCGGGTCGTCCATCAAGACCACTTCAGTGGCCACCACGCAGGTGGTCCGGGGCCAGGCGCGGGCGCTGGCCAAGGCGGACTCGGTTCCCACCAGAATCAGCTCGGCCTTGGGGTGGCGGTCCAGAAAGGAGCGGCAGGCCGGCAAGGTGACCGACGGTCCGTGGTCACCTCCCATGACGTCCACCGAAAGGCGGACGGTGTCCAGCGGTTGCGCGCTCGACACGGATCAGTTCACTCTTGCGAGCGGAACGGAAAGAACCTCAGGCGTCAGCCTTGGACTTGAGCACCTTGCGGCCACGGTAGAAGCCGGTGGGGCTGATGTGGTGGCGCAGGTGCACTTCGCCCGTGGTGGGCTCGATGGCGGTGCCCGGCGTGCCCAAGGCATTGTGCGAGCGGTGCATGCCGCGCTTGGAGGGCGACTTCTTGTTTTGTTGAACGGCCATGATGGTTCAATCCGGTGGCGAAAAGCTTTCCATTGTAGCGCAGTGGGCCCCACCCTGCCAACGCGGCCGGGCGCCCTCAGCCCCCCGCTCAGTGCGGCCGCTTCAACTGAGCCAGGATCGCAAAGGGGTGGTCGCGCTTGGGCTCCTCGGGCGACGGGTCAGCCGACGGGTCAGCCGACGGTGCGGCCTGCTCCGCGGGCGCCACCAAGGGCTGGGGGCAGGCTTCGTGCCGGGGCACCAGGGGCAGGGCCAGCAACACCTCGTCTTCGGCCAATTCCAGCAGGTTGAGCGACTTGGTGAGCACCAGCACATCGGCGTCATCGCGCTCGGCGTCCCAGGCTTCGGCCTGGGCCTCGGTGGGCGCGAACAGGAAGTCGCGCTCCAGGGCCAGGCTCAGGGCCACCGGCTGCAGGCAGCGTTGGCAGGTGCGCTGCACCGTGGTGTGCAAGGCCAGGTGCAGCCACAGTTCGGGCGCGCCGCCGCGCACCGGGCGGTGTTCGGCCAGCGCCTTCCAATGCAGCAGGGCCTCGGGCGGAGGCAAGGGCTCACCAGGCTCCAGTAGCCGGGTGCACTCGACCAAGGGCCGCTGGCCGGCCAAGCCATCACCCCGATCGGCCAGGGCCGACACATCCAGCCGCTGGGGGTTCAGGGCTTTGGCACCGGAGGGCCTGGAGGGGGCGGGCATGCTGTCAATCAAAGGGTGGCCACAGGGGCAAGGCCGCACGAGGGGTGTGCGGTGTGGCGCTTGCGCCTCTTGGCTCAGTGTAGCCCTGGGAGACAATTCCAACATGATGGCACCTGCCCTGATCCTGGCCTCGACCTCGCGGTACCGGCGTGCCTTGCTCCAGCGGCTGCAGCTGCCGTTCGACGTGGAGGCGCCGGGCGTCGACGAAACGCCTTTGCCCGGCGAAGCCCCAGCGGCCTTGGCGCAGCGCCTGGCCCTGGAAAAAGCCCGCGCGGTGGCGCAGCGGCACCCCGACGCGGTGGTGATCGGCTCGGACCAGGTGGCCGACCTTGCGGGCCAGGCCATCGGCAAGCCCCACACCCATGAACGCGCCGTGCAACAGTTGCGCGCCATGAGCGGGCGCAGCGTGGTGTTCCACACCGCGGTGGCGGTGGTGCGCCAGAACGCAGGCGTGGCCGAGGTGCGCCTGAGCCCGGTGGTGGTGCGCTTTCGAGACCTGAGTGACCAAGAGATCGAAACCTATCTGCGGCGCGAACAGCCCTACGACTGTGCCGGCAGCGCCAAGAGCGAAGGCCTGGGCATTGCGCTGCTGCACAGCGTGGAGTCACAAGACCCCACCGCCCTGATCGGCCTG
>RFTU01000068.1 GCA_009923315.1 Betaproteobacteria bacterium | reverse complement strand
GCAGGGCGTCGTCGGCTTTCAGCCTCTCATAGACGATGCGTTCATGGGCCGCATGCATGTCCACCACTACCAAGCCATGGCGGTTTTGCGCCAAGATGTAGATGCCGTGCAGCTGGGCCAGCGCGCGCCCCAGGGGCCAGTCCTCCTGGATGGGCTCCCCCCCATGGCTTGCGGTGACCTGATCCAGGGCCCAGGGCCTCGCGCCGTGGTCCACGGCGGATCCCTCAGGGCCCGGATGGCTCGAATGGGCCGCAGGGGGATCCCAAGTTGCCCCCCCCTGTTCGTACAGGAGTCGCGCGGTTTGCAGCGCCAGTTGAGGCTGCGGCCGATCGGCGGCTGCCCCCGGCGCCCAAGCTGGGCCCATCGCGGCGCCCGCACGCGGGCGCGCCAAGACCGATTCGATGGAGGTCTGGACCACCTGGTGAACCGCCCGTCCATCGCGAAACCGAACTTCGGTCTTGGCCGGATGAACATTGACATCCACCAGTTCGGGCGGGATATCAAGAAACAGGACGCAAGCGGGCTGACGCTGCCCGTGCAGCACATCCTCGTAGGCGGCGCGCAAGGCGTGTGCGATGAGTTTGTCGCGGACGTAGCGTCCATTGACGAACACGTGCTGGTGGTCCGCACGCGCCCTGGCCACATCGGGAAGGCCCACTCGACCGCGCAAGCGAAGGGGGCCGGCTTCGGCCTGGATCGGCAGACTGCCCGCATGAAACTCCTCGCCCAACACTTCGCGGATGCGGCGGTGGCGGGCTGAATCGCTGGTGGCGGCTTCCTCGATCAGCGGCGGCACGCGCCACTGCTGCACCAATTTGCCTTCATGCCACAGCGCGAAGGACACATCGGGCCTGGCCAGTGCATGGCGGCGCAGCGCCTCCACACAGTGGGCCAATTCAGTGGCTTCGCTCTTGAGAAACTTCCGCCGCGCCGGGGTGGAAAAAAACAGTTCTCGAACCTCTACGGTGGTGCCCACGGCGCGGGAGGCGGGTGACAACTCGCCACTGCGCGCTTCCAGGCTCATGGCATGTGCGGCCTGCGCGGTACGGCTGACCAGTTTCATGTCGGAGACCGAGGCGATGGCCGCCAGCGCTTCGCCCCGAAAGCCCATCGTGGCCACCCGTTCAAGTTCCAGCAGGTTGCCGATCTTGCTCGTGGCATGGCGCTTGAGCGCCAGTGGCAGTTCGCCCGGTGGGATACCCAGACCATCGTCTTCGATCACGATAGCCCGAATACCACCGCCGCTCAGGCGCAGCACGATGTCGCGCGCACCGGCGTCCAGTGCGTTGTCCAAGAGTTCCCGAACCACCGAAGCAGGCCGCTCCACCACCTCGCCGGCGGCAATCTGACTGACGAGTTCATCCGACAGTTCGACAATCGGCCGGCGAGGCCGTGCCTCACCGGCGGCCGTGGCTGATTCGGTTTGAGCCCAGAGCTGGCCAACGATCGTGGAAGACAGGTCCTGAGGTGCAAGGGACATGGGACCATTGTAGGGATGGGACAATCTCCAGCCATGGATTTGGCGCTGTTTCTGATCGATTTCATCTTGCATGTGGACCGCCATCTGGTCGAGTTCGTTTCGGCCTACGGCCATTGGGTGTATGCGCTGCTGTTCGCCATCGTGTTCGTGGAAACCGGGCTCGTGGTGATGCCCTTCCTGCCGGGTGACTCGCTGCTGTTCGTCACCGGCGCCTTGGCGGGTCTGGGCTTGATCGAGATTCAGATCGTGGTGCCGCTGCTGCTGGTGGCGGCCATTGCCGGAGACCAGACCAATTACGCGATTGGGGCACGGGTTGGCCAGAAGGTGTGGACCTGGGAGCACAGTCGGTGGTTCAACCGCCGCGCTTTTGAACAGGCCCATGACTTCTACGAGCGCTATGGCGGCGTCACGATCATTCTGGCCCGCTTCATGCCGTTCATTCGTACCTTCGCTCCGTTCGTGGCCGGGGTAGCCGCGATGAACCGCCGGACCTTCACGCTTTACAACGTGATCGGCGCCGTGGTGTGGGTGGTGGGCCTGACGCTGGCGGGTTACTGGTTCGGCAACCTGGAATGGGTCCAACGCCACCTCAGCAAGATCATCTGGGCGCTCATCATCATTCCCGGACTGATCGCGATCCTGGGGGCTTGGAAGGCGCGCCGCGCCGCGCCGCAGCGCACCGCCAACGATCGGGTTTGATCGGTGCCTGAGGGTTGCGTCCGCCGGCCGAAGGCGCGCTGAGCCCCCGGGGCTCTGGCACACACCGTCAGGTTTCGCGCAGCGCCCGGCGCAATTCCCCCGCGCACAGCGCCACGGCGGTGTGGGCCTCGTCCAACACTTTGCCCATGAGGATGAAGCCGTGGATCTGCCGCTCAAAGCACACCTGGGTGCAGCGCACGCCAGACTGCGCCAAGGCCTGCGCATACTGCAGACCCTCATCGCGCAGGGGGTCGTAGCCGGCCGTCAGCACCAGGGCGGGGGGCAGGGCTTGGAGGTCCGGATGCAGCAGCGGTGAGGCGCGCCAGTCCTTGTCCCGTTCGGTGCCGCCCATGTAGTGCCCGTGGTACCAGTGCAGCATCTCCTGCGTGAGGAGGTAGCCCTGGCCATTGTGGGTGTGCGAAGCGGCTACGCGGCGCATGTCAGTGGCCGGGTAGATCAGCAGTTGATGCCGCAGCGCGCCGAAGACCTCCTGCCCAGGGCCATCACGCAAGGCCAGCGCGACCACCGCAGCCAGGTTGCCACCGGCACTGTCGCCACCCACGGCCAGGCGCTGCGCATCGATGCCCAAGGCATGGGCATGGGCGTGCACCCACCGCGTGGCGGCCACGCAGTCTTCCACTGCAGCCGGAAACCGGTGCTCCGGTGCCAGGCGATAGTCCACCGACACCACCACCACGCCGGCTTGCAGGGCCAACTGTCGACACAGGGTGTCGTGCGTGTCCAAGTCGCCGATGACCCAGCCGCCCCCATGGAAGAACACGAGAGCGGGCTGCAGCGCACTCCTGGACGGCGCTTCGCCGTAGATCACCCGAAGGCGCACGGGCGGCGCCAGGGCCGAGCCGGGTTCCAGATCGATGCAGTGCGCCACGGCCGGTGGCGCAGGCTGGGTCAGCGGCTTGCGTTCGCGATAGGTCCGGCGCGCTTCATCGACCGACAAGGTGTACATCGGCGGCACACCGCGGTCGATCATGAGTTGCAGCAGGGTTTGGGCTTGAGGGTGCAGCATGGGGTTCTCGGGACGGACCATCACAGGGGGCGTCACAGTGTGCGGCGCCGTGCCATCGGTGGGTTGCGTGAGAAGTATTGCCGGATACCCCGGTGCAAGGCGCTCACCAACCCCGCCTGATAGTCGTTGTCGGCCAGCCGCCGTTCCTCTTCGGGGTTGGAGATGAACGCCGTTTCCACCAAGACACTGGGCACATCGGGGGCCTTGAGAACGGCAAAGCCGGCCTGCTCCACCCGGCGCTTGTGCAGGCGTCCGACCTGGTCGAGCTGGGTCAGCAGCGCGCTGCCCAGCTGCAGGCTGTCGTTGATCTGCGCCGTGGTGCTCATGTCCAGCATCGCCCGCAACACCTGGGCATCGGCCACCGGGGCCTGGATGCCCCCCACGGCATCGGAGGCGTTCTCGCGATCGGCCATCCAGCGCGCCGCTGCACTGCTGGCGCCCTGTGTAGACAGGGCGTAAACCGAAGCACCGCGAGCCTGAGGCGTGAAGAAGGCATCAGCGTGTATCGAGACGAACAGATCGGCCTGCACGCGGCGGGCGCGTCGGACCCTTTCACCCAGGGGAACGAAGTAGTCGCCGTCGCGCGTCATGAAGGCCCGCATCCCCGGCGTGGCGTTGATGCGGTCGCGCAGCTGCAGTCCGATGGACAGGACCACGTCCTTCTCCTTCAGCCCGGTGGGACCGATGGCCCCAGGGTCTTCACCTCCGTGTCCCGGATCGATGGCCACGATGATCAGCCGCTCCAGGCGCTGCAGATCCTGCGCGGTCGGCCCAGGCGGGCCTGGCGTTGTGCTGCGCTGACCAACTTGGCCGATGAAGTCTCCCAGGGCATCGTCCAGCTGACGCTGGGCTTGGCCTTCCGCACGCAACTTGTCCTGCAGGAACTGCAGCAATGGATCCTGCTCGACCGTGGGATGCAGGTCGAACACCAGCCGGTGCTGATAGTTGGCCACCGGCGCCAAGCTGAACAACTGCGGGGCCACGGCCTGCTTGAGGTCGAGCACCAGGCGCACCACACGAGGCTGGAATTGACCCACTCGCACCGCGGCGATGTAGGGGTCATCGGGCTGCACCTTGCTCACCAGATCGCGCAGCTGGCTCGACAGCTCCAGACCGTCGATGTCGATGACCAAGCGTTCGGGAAGACTCAGTCGTTGGTGGGTGACGGACAGGGCGGTGTCAGACTCAATCGTCACGCGGGTATACAGGGCCGCGGGCCATACCCGAACCGAGCGCACCACACTGGCCCAGGCCGTCGCGGGCAGTCCCAAGGCCGTCAAGACAACGCCCAGACGCTCCAGAACTGAGCGGCGGGTGCAGGTGGAGAAGGGCTTCATCCGGACTTGAGGGCTTTGAGCAGTTGCAGACCGGTCGTGCTGTGGGCCTGGGCCTGCACGTGCCTCGCCTCGTCAGCGCCAATGCGCAGCTGCAGGGCCAGGTCGGGGGTGGGTATCAGGCCTTGCACCCTCTGCGGCCACTCGCAGATCTTGAGTCCCGGCTGGGCAAACACGTCGCGAAACCCGGCGTCTTCCCACTCCTGCGGATCGTCGAAGCGGTAGAAATCGAAGTGCGACACCGCCCAGCCGACATCGTAGGACTCCAAGATCGCATAGGTGGGGCTCTTGACCCGACCTTGTACGCCCAAGGCGTGCAGCAGGTGCCGGGTAAAGGTCGTCTTGCCGGCCCCCAGGTCGCCTTCCAGGGCAATCACCGCCTCGCGTGGTGCAGCGGCTGCCAACGCCCGTGCCGCCTGGGAGCAGGCGGCTTCATCGGGCCAGTGCAGGGTGGCGGTTTCTAGAATCAGGCTATGCGTCACGGTGCACCACAGGTTTCGCGCGGGGATGCCAACCCTGCGGACCGACCCCAGGATCGGCTGGACCATGAAGCCATTTGGCTTCATCTGCAGGCGCATGCGCGCGAGTTGGGATTCTCACAGATTGGCGTGTCCGATGTGGACCTGTCCAGTGCCGAACCGGGCTTTCTGGCGTGGCTGGCGGCTGGATTCGCCGGCACCATGTCCTACATGTCCGAGCACGGTCTGAAGCGGATGCGGCCGGCCGAGTTGGTGCCCGGGACGGTTCGGGTGATCACGGCTCGCATGGACTATCTGGCGCACGACTATGGCCCGTCTCGGACCCTGGTGTCGCAGGAGACCGACTGGCGCACCATGGAGTGGAGCCGATTGGGGCGTGCCCAGCAGGCCACGATTTCCCTGTACGCGCGAGGGCGCGACTACCACAAGGTGCTGCGCCACCGGTTGGCGCGCTTGGCCGATGGGCTGCAGGCGCGCATCGGTCCCTTCGGACATCGCGCCTTCACCGATTCGGCCCCGGTGGCCGAGGTCGAGTTGGCCCAGCGCAGCGGCTTGGGTTGGCGTGGCAAGCACACGCTGTTGCTGGATCGAGATGGCGGCTCCATGTTCTTTCTGGGCGAACTCTTTGTGGATTTGCCCCTGAAGGTGACCCCATCGGCCAGCGATCACTGCGGCCAATGCAGCGCCTGTCTCCAGGTCTGCCCCACGGCGGCCATCGTGGCGCCCTATCGGCTGGATGCCCGGCGCTGCATCAGCTACCTCACCATCGAACACGCGGGCCCGATCGACCCCGCCTTGCGGCCTCTGATGGGCAACCGCATCTACGGCTGCGACGACTGTCAACTGGCCTGCCCCTGGAACAAGTACGCACAGCGCAGTGCCTTGCAGGACTTCCAGGAGCGACCAGCCCTTCAGGATCCGGAGTTGTTGGAACTGTGGGGCTGGACGGAACAGGCCTTCTTGCACCGCACCGAAGGCAGCGCCATTCGACGAATCGGCTACGAGCGTTGGCGGCGCAATTTGGCGGTGGCGCTGGGCAATGGGCTGCACGCTGATGCATCCGGCCACTGGGCCGCAGCCGCACGCGCCGCCCTGGTCGCGGCACGGGACGCGGCGACCCCAATGGTTCGCGAGCACATCGACTGGGCGCTTGCGCCCAGGGCTTCGACTTGAGTGCCCACACCTCGGGTGATCCCTAGGTCGATCCCCAGGATGCGGTCGTGGAATTGCGTATGGGTCTCCTGGGTGTGCCCACCATAATCGCGCGATTCGTTCATTTGGAGTCTCCTGCATGAAGCGTCTGACCCTCAAGCTTTTGTCCATGGCCACCCTGACGGCCGTGGGTTACGCGCCCTTGAACGCGTTGGCCCAAAGCAACTATCCGAGCAAGCCGGTGCGCCTGATCGTGCCCTTTGCGCCCGGCGGCACCACCGACATCGTGGCCCGCATCGTGGCGGAAAAGCTCGGCGGCGCCTTGGGTGGCAATGTGGTCGTTGAAAACCGGGCTGGCGGTGGCGGGTCGGTGGGTGCACTCGAAGTGGTGCGGGCCGCAGCAGACGGTCATGTGTTGGGCATGGCCACCGTGTCCACCACGGCCGCCAACCCGGCCATCAACGCCCGCATCGGTTACGACCCCATCAGTGACTTCACCCCGGTGATCAACATTGCCGCCACCCCTAATGTGATCGCGGTGCATCCCAGCTTCCCGGCGCGCGACTATGCGGGCTTCCTGGCCGAACTGAAGAAGTCGCCTGGCAAGTACAGCTACTCGAGTTCCGGAACCGGCGGCATTGGCCACTTGCAGATGGAGCTTTACAAGAGCCTGTCGAGCACCTTTGTGCTGCACATTCCCTACCGTGGCGCTGGCCCGGCCCTGAATGACACGGTGGCGGGCCAGGTGCCGATGATCTTCGACAACATGCCCTCGGCTCTGCCCTTCATCCGGGACAACCGCCTGGTGCCCATCGTCGTGGCCGCCCCGCAGCGCCTGACCCAACTGCCCAATGTGCCGACCTTCAAGGAGGTGGGGCTGGAGCCGGTCAACCGCATGGCGTACTACGGCATCTTGGGTCCCAAGGGTATGCCCAGGGACGTGGTTGACAAGGTCAACGCCGCGGTGCGCAAGGTGTTGGAGGACCCCTCGGTGCGCAAGCGCATCGAGGACACCGGCTCCCTGATCATCGGCAACACGCCGGCTCAGTTCGCCGACCAGATCAAGGCCGAGTTCGATGTCTACAAGAAAGTGGTGGCTGAGCAGAAGCTCAAGCTGGACTGAACCCCGTCTTGAACCACCGTGCCCCAGGTGCCGGGCGCACGGTGGCCCTTCTTGATGGGTGGTGTACCTTGAAGCCCCGCCAGTCCGGGCGCAAGCCCCACACCGTTGGGGCTCTGCCCAGCTTGTCGGCCACGGTGGTGGACCGCTTCCTGGACGCGCTTTGGTTGGAAGACGGACTGAGCGCCTTGACGCTGTCCGCCTATCGACGCGACCTCACGCTCTATGCACGCTGGTGGCACGACGCCCATCCGGGGACTCTGGGCATTTTGGCGACCACCGAGGCGCAGCTGCTGGCCTACATGGCTGCTCGCCATGACCAATCGCGCGCGGCCACGGTCAACCGACGCACCACCGTCTTCAAGCGATTCTTCCGCTGGGCGCTGCGTGAACATCTGATCGCGCAGGACCCGACCTTGAAGATGGGTGGCAGCAAGCAGCCGCTGCGGGTGCCCAAGGTCTTGAGCGAGACCCAGGTGGAGGCGCTGCTGGCTGCGCCCGATGTATCCAGCCCCTTGGGGCTGCGCGACCGTGCCATGTTGGAGCTGATGTACGCCAGCGGTCTGCGCGTCACGGAATTGGTGGCCCTGAAGACGATTCGGTTGAGCCTGCAGGAGGGGGTGTTGAGGGTCATGGGCAAGGGCGCTCGTGAACGTCTGGTGCCCTTTGGGGATGAGGCGCGTGGATGGATCGTGCGCTACCTGGAAGAAGCTCGAGCGCTGATTTTGAAGGGTCAGTCCAGCGATGCCTTGTTCATCACGTCGCGTGGGGGCCCGATGACGCGGCAAATGTTTTGGACCCTGGTCAAACAACACGCGCTGCGCGCCGGTGTTCGCGTGCCGCTGTCGCCGCATACGCTACGCCATGCGTTTGCCACCCACCTGCTCAACCATGGCGCCGACCTTCGTGTGGTGCAGCTGCTGCTGGGCCACGCCGACATCTCCACCACGACGATCTACACGCATGTGGCGCGCGAGCGCTTGCGCCAGTTGCATCAGCAGCATCACCCTCGCGGCTAGACTCCAGCGCGCCAGAACCGCTCAGTCCGTCTGATGCAACGCCGAGAGCTCGGCCTCCTCAAACCCGGCGCGGCGCCGCGCATCCAGATTGAACGGGGGCTTGAGGCGTGGTGCTCCGTAGTGGCGCGCCAGCCACCGGAAGTGTGTCAAGGGGTCCAGTCCCTGCAGCGCGCACAGATAGCGGAACCAGCGGTTGCCCACCTCCACATGTCCCACCTCATCGTGCAGGATGATCTCCAGGATCTCAACCGCACGGGTGTCACCCACACGCGCCAGGCGCGCCTGCATAGGGGGTGTGGCGTCCAAGCCTCGCGCTTCCAGCAGGCGCGGCACCAGCGCCATGCGCGCCACCACATCCGTGGCGGTTTTGGCCGTCATCATCCACAGCCCGTCGTGGGCTTCGAAGTCGCCGTAGGCATGGCCCAGCGTACGAAGATGCGCCTGCAGCAGACGGAAGTGCAAGGCCTCCTCGTGCGCCACCCGCAGCCAGTCGGCGTAGAACCCAGGCGGCAAGTCCGCGAATCGCCAAACGGCATCCAGCGCCAGATTGATGGCGTTGAATTCGATGTGGGCCACTGCATGGATCAAGGCCGCGTGACCCTGGGCGGTCTGTGGCGAGCGCTGCGGCAACTCACGCGGCGGGACCAGCACGGGCCGCTGAGGTCGGCCGGGAAGGGCGCTCAAGCCCTGGGCATTCAGGGGTTCCCGCAGCACCACTTGTGGTGCCAGGGGCAGTTCATGGACCTGCCAGGCCTCATAAAGGGCGGCAACGGCTGCCGCCTTTTGATCAGGGTCTGGCTGCAACAAGGCCTGCAGCGCACGCTCGCGCATGTCCATCCCTAGAATCATCGCATGAGCGAGTTGCGCAAATTCCTGTTCGAAGGCCTGCCGGTGCGCGGCCTGTTGGTTCGCCTGACCGAGTCGTGGCAGGATCTGCTCCAGCGCCGTGCCCAGGCCGAATCGGGCGCCTATCCTGAACCCGTGCGCAGCCTGCTGGGTGAGATGGCGGCTGCAGCGGTGCTGATGCAATCGAACATCAAGTTCAACGGCGCGCTGATTCTGCAGGTTCAGGGCGATGGCCCAGTGCGACTGGCCGTGGCCGAAGTGCAGCCCGACCTCAGCTTTCGGGCAACGGCCACGGTGCAGGGCGCCGTCACCGATGGCGCCCGGCTGGAGGCCTTGCTGAATCTGAACGGCCAGGGACGCTGCGCCATCACGCTCGACCCCAAGGACCGTCTTCCCGGTCAACAGCCCTATCAGGGTGTGGTCCCGCTGCACGGTGACCAGCGCGAGCCACTGCAAAACCTATCCGAGGTACTGGAGCACTACATGCTGCAGTCTGAGCAGTTGGACACCCGACTGGTCCTGGCCGCCAGTGACCGGATGGCCGCGGGTCTGCTCATTCAACGTTTGCCCGTGGGCGGCCATGCGAATCTGGGGGGCTCGAACTGGAAGAGCGACGAAGAGGCGATTGGACAATCCGAGGATTTCAACCGCATCGCCCATCTGGCCGCTACCCTGAGCCGGGATGAACTGCTGGACTTGGATGCCGACACCATCCTGCGACGGCTGTTCTGGGAAGAAGACGTCCGCCACTTTGAGCCTTTGCGTCCCCGTTTTGCCTGCCGTTGTTCACGCCAGCGGGTTCAGCGCATGCTCGGCGGCTTGGGGCATGAGGAAAGCCTGAGCATCCTTCGCGAGCAGGGCCAGGTCGACATCGGCTGCGAGTTTTGCGGAGCGCGCTATGTGTTCGACGCCGTGGATGTGGCGCAGATGTTCACGCCCGATTCGGACCAGCCACCGGCATCACGGTCGGTCCAGTAAGCGCGATTGCACCTGCCGCAGGGCGGCGGCCAGGCGCTCTGGACCCAGGCCTGTGACCTCGTCGAATGGGATACCGGCCTCGTTGAGCGTGTCGATGATGAGGTGCCGAACGGGTTCGCGCACCTGCGGCCCGTCGCGCTGCAGGCCATCCGCCTGCCAGGGCAGGTCGTTGCCGGTGACCAGCGTCAAGGCATAGGCGCGGTGATGGTCCTGTGCCGCCGCGCGCAGTGAACGGTCTTCGAACAACCACTCGCTGTAGACCGCCGTCATCAATGCCGTGGTGTCGGCCACCACCACCTCGTGTGTCGTGCAGGCATGTTCAATGCGGCGCGTCTGCTCCTGAGCGATGGCCGCCTGCTCTTCCGATCGGGGCGTACGGCCCTCGCGGTCGCACCAAGCCCGCAGCCACTCGCTGACCCAGGTGCAGCGCAGGCCATAGGACTCTTGAAGGGCCTGCGCCAAGCGCTGCGCCAACCATGTCTTGCCGGTGCTCTCAGCGCCGACGATGGCCACGACCAGGGGTGGCTTGTGCATCGGATGGCGCAGGCCGATGCGCTCGGCCATCATGGGACCTGCCCAAGCGCGGCGTTGTCATGGGGCCGCGTGCCCCCTCGGCGCATCCACATCCACCAACCCCAGGCTGACATCACCGCGAACACGGCATACAAGCCAACGGTGGGCCACAACCGTTGCTGCGCGAACAGCACCACGGCACTGAGGTTCACCAGGAGCCACACCCACCAGTTGTCGCTGTATTGGCGCGCCAGCAGCCAGGTGGCCACCAGGCTGCCCGCCGTGGGCAAGGCGTCGGCGTAGGGGGCCGGGTTGTCGGTTGTGCGTGCCAGCAGGCTGCCCAGCAGGCCCCACAACAAGAGCGTGCACACCACAGCGTTGCGCAGGACCGGCGCGCTGGCGCGTCGGGGTTGCAACGCCGGTTGCCAAGCGCCGGCGGGCCGCAGCCACTCCCATAGCCCCCAGGCGGCCATGAGCACGAACACCACCTGCAGGGCCGCCTGGCCGTACAAGTGCTTGTCCAGGAAGACCACCGCATACAGCACAGAACTCAACATGGCCAAGGGCCAGCCCAGTGCGTTCACCCGCGCGTTGCAAACCACCATCCACAGGCCCAAGGCAGCGCCCAGCCATTCTGCCCGGGTGACGGGAGCACCCCAAAGCTGGAAGTCCTCGAACTGCAGCGGGGCTGCAGCCGTCTTGAGCAAGACCCAAAAACCAGTTTCAGGCATCACCGCCGTGGCGCGACCTGGATGTAGATCTCATCGCGCTTGACCATGCCCAGTTCGGCGCGCGCCTTCTCTTCCACCATTTCCAAACCTTCACGCAGGTCCCTGACCTCGGCCTGAACCTGGTCATTGCGGACCTTGGCCGTGTCAATCTGCTGGCGCACCTCGTCCAACTGACTGTGCAAGCCGCGCACATGAAAGACGCCATTTCGACTGAACCACAGGTCGACGTGAACCAGCACCAGCAAGGCCAGCAGGGTTCCGGTGATCCAGCGCATCGTGGTGCTCAGGAGTAGGCTCAGCGTAGGTTGTAGAACGCTGTGCGGCCCGGGTACAGCGCCACATCACCCAAATCTTCCTCGATGCGCAGCAGCTGGTTGTACTTGGCCATGCGGTCGCTGCGGCTGAGTGAGCCCGTCTTGATTTGCCCCGCGTTGGTGCCCACGGCGATGTCGGCGATGGTGGAGTCTTCGGTCTCGCCTGACCGGTGGCTGATCACGGCGGTATAGCCGGCGCGCTTGGCCATCTCAATGGCCTGGAAGGTTTCGGTGAGCGTGCCGATCTGGTTGATCTTGATGAGGATCGAGTTGGCGATGCCCTTGTCGATGCCTTCTTTGAGGATCTTGGTGTTGGTCACGAACAGGTCGTCACCCACGATCTGGACCTTCTTGCCCAGGCGCTCGGTCAGGTGCTTCCAGCCGTCCCAGTCGCCTTCGGCCATGCCGTCTTCGATGCTGATGATGGGGTACTTGTCGCACCAGGTGGCCAGGATGTTGGTCCACTCTTCGGCCGACAGGGTCAGGCCTTCGCCTTCGAGGTGGTACTTGCCGTCCTTGTAGAACTCGCTGGCGGCGCAGTCCAGGCCCAGGGCGATCTGCTCGCCGGCGGTGTAGCCGGCCTTGTCGATGGCTTCCAGGATCAGCTGGATGGCGGCCTCATGGCTGGCCACGCTGGGGGCAAAGCCGCCTTCGTCGCCCACGGCGGTGCTCATGCCCTTGTCGTGGATGATTTTCTTGAGGGCGTGGAACACTTCAGCGCCCCAGCGCACGGCTTCGCGGAACGACGGTGCGCCCACGGGGATGATCATGAACTCTTGCAAGTCCAGGTTGTTGTTGGCGTGTGCGCCGCCGTTGATGACGTTCATCATGGGCACGGGCAGCTGGTT
>RFTU01000067.1 GCA_009923315.1 Betaproteobacteria bacterium | reverse complement strand
CGTCGATGCAGGTGGCCAGCGGGGGCTTTGTGGGCTGGAGTCTCACCTGGGACGGACGCCCCGCATCGGGCCCAGGGTGGGGCGGGCTGCTGGGCATCGGCCGGACGAACGCCCGCCCCTATGTCAACCTGAACTTCGACCCTAACGACTCGTTGATGGCGGGCATGACCTGGACCCTGGACTCCGGCGCTGTGGTGATGGCCTATCAGATCAGGGACGACCGCTTGGGCACCGGCCAACGCGTGACGCATGGGGTATGGCGCGCACCCGTGGCCGGTCGCCGAGTGACGCTGGACCTCTTCACGCGCAGTGGCGCTGCCTCCAGCGGCGAGCCTGTCTTCAGGGGATCTGGCCTGACCGGAACCCTGGACCTGGGTCCGGGCTTCATTCGGCTGGGTTGGGACACCCGAGCCAACTACACCGCGGCCAATGTCCTGCGCGTGGCCATCGGCACGAGGCTCTAGGACCGCCCCCAACTCGCCCCGCCCGCTTTGGCTCGGGTGTTCCACGAACGCCGCAAGCGCACTACACTGAAGCGCTGCTCCCGCCCCTGAGAAAGGCTGGCAATGAAGGCCCAATTCAGCAGTTCCCCTGCCCTGCCCACGACACGGCCTGCGCCTCGCTCGCCTTCACCGGCCTCCCTCGCTGAGCCCAGCGCGCCTTCTGCAGCTGTCAGCAAGTCCCGCGCGGCCCTCAGACCGAAACTCGAGTCATCTGCACAGGCCACGGGCGGTGGCGGCGGCCTGGCGGTGCGAGACCTGAGCCACAAGCCTCAACCGGCCTGGGGAGCCGACCCCTTTTCCACCCGGCTGCAGCTGGAACAGCACCGCTTGTTCGCCAAGGCAGAAGCCCGCTCACCGGCCGCGGCGCTTCAGATGTACGAGCGGGTGGCCAGGGCTTAGGTGGGCGCTTGTGTGGTGACGTGTCAGCGGGCCCACCCGCTGGATCGGCCGGGCACTAGGCTGCCACCACCTTCACCACAGCGCTGACTCCGGGGGTCCCCTGGATGCCCGTGGTATCAATGGCCACGTGCCAATGCCCAGGAGTCGGTATCGTCAATCGGATAGGCGACTGGCGCACGACACCGCCGGTGTAGATGTGTTTCACGCCGCTCTTGAAGTTGGTGAAGTTCGGTGTGTCCATCAGCCGAACATTGGCCACCGCCGTGAGCCTGACCTCCACCACTTCACCGGCTTGCCGAGGGCCAAGGTCGGTATACAGAAATTTCATCTGGGTTCCTGCTCACGTCATCAAGCCTGTGCCCGCCGATTCGTGGCGGGCGATGGGTGCGGGCCTAGAGCGGCCGGCGAGATCTTGGCACGGGCTTGACTGAACGGCAAGAAGACGGCGCACCTTCCAGGGGACGGCAATACCCCATTGACGCTCAGGGGTTTTCAGGACTACTCTGGGGCGGCCTCAGACGACCCGATGGACCTGTTGGTTCGTTGGCACCCGCTGGGTGCGTTGTTCCGATGGCATTTTTCGTCTGAGTATCGCCGTTACGCAAGGAGACTCGAATGGTGAAGAAGACCGCACTTCTGTCTGCTCTGGCACTGGGGGCCACCTTGGCCAGTGCCCAGAACACAGAGCCCCCCAAACCACCGCCTGGGGCCGCCAAGCCGCCCCAGAGCGCGGTGCCCACCAGCGGGCCTCCCCCGGGTGGGATGCCGCCACCCGGCGCGATGCCGCCTCCAGGGGCCAAGCCGCCTCAAGGTGGGCCGCCTCCTACCGGCATGCCTCCGGGTGGCATGCCGCCGCCAGGGGCCAAGCCACCTCAGGGCGGGCCTGCCCCCACCGGCATGCCCCAGGGCGGACCGCCGCCAGGCGCCATGCCGCCTCCGGGCGCCAAGCCCCCCCAGGGCGGGCCTCCGCCAGGTGGCATGCCCCCGGGCGGTATGCCGCCCCCAGGCGCGAAGCCGCCTCCGGGTACCCAACCGCCGCCGCCGGGGACCAAACCTCCGGGCGGCTAGAGGTGGAAGTGGGCTGATGTCCGGCCCATTTCCTGCACGGAACCGAAAGCCGGCGCTGCCGGCTTTCTTTGCTTCATGGCCATCCTCCAGTTTTGGGGCCCGGTGCCGACCCTCTGAGATGACCTTCACCACCATCGACCATGCCTGATCGTTTGCCTGCCCCAACGGGAACGCGTGGATGGACGTGCGCCCTGACGCTGATGTTGGCGCTGTCTCCACCCGTGTCCTGGGCCCAAGCGGCTGCTCGGCCTGGGGATGCCCCCAAGCCACAGTGTTCAGTCGCCGAGTTCCGCACGATCGGCCGAGCGGTCCATCACCCGGACGCCCGTCATCGGGCGGGTATGGGTTGGCTGCGCATCAACCTGCCCCATTGCAACCTCGAGCAAGCCCGTCTATTGGGTGCGAACCGTACCCAGTGGTATGGAACGGCAGATGACGCAGAGTTGGCGGGCGTGATCGACCGGGCGATCGAGGCGTTGGTGGCCGAAAGACCCGAGCTGCTGCGCAGCCTGTTCAGCCCGGCCGCCCCTGAGGCTTCCTCAGCGGCGCCCGGCCCCGTGTCGCTTGCGGCTCGCGGTATTCGAGCGCCAGATGCCTCACAACAGGCTTACCAGCAGTACAACCAACAGGCCAATCCTCAGCAGCAGTACCAGCAACCGTATCCACAACAGCAGTACCCTCAGCAGGCCTACCCGCAAGCGCCTGCGGCGCCGCAATAGACGCCCCCGGTGCGTCAAGGCGCCACCAGGCGCGTGGATTCAAACGGAGCCGCTGGGCTTGCCGCGGCCCCTTCAACGACCAGACCGTTGTGTACATTGCTGCACATGCCTGAGCCTTCAGCCGCCCGAACCCCGAGCCGCCGGCGTCTGGCCTTGAAGACGCTGGCTGTGGGCGCGGCCAGCTGGTGGCCTTTGTTTGGGGCTCAGGGCCACGCCAGTACGTCACTTCCAGGCCCCATGGCCGTGCCGCCGGCACTCGGCCAACGGGTGCGCTTTCCACCCTTGCGCTTGATCAGCGGCGAGCCCTTGTCGCCCTCGTTCTTTGAGGGCCAGATCGCCGTGGTGTATTGGTGGGCGAGCTGGTGTCCGTTCTGTCGCGAGCAGACCCCACAGATTCAAGCCCTTTGGGAGCGCCACGCTCGGCAGGGCCTGCGGCTGTTGGGCATCTCGGTTGATCGTCAACTCGAGAGTGCCAGAGCCTATCTGCTCAAGGGTGGCTACACCTTTCCTTGCGCGTGGTTCGATGAGGAACTGGCACGGGTGTTCGCCCGACCGAGCATGATCCCGTCCACCATCGTGCTGGATCGGAGTGCTCGGGTGGTGCAGTCCGAGCGTGGGCAGATGTTTCCCGAGGACGTTGCGGCGCTGTCCCGCTGGCTGGCTCAGCCTTGAAGGGGATGGCGCCGATGCTCGCGCCAGCGCAGCAACAACAAGGCCAGTAAGCCGCTGGCCATCAACCACAAGGACACGTCGATGGCCTGGCGGCTGATGGCGTAGGTGATGCTGGAGTAGGCCAGCCAGGCGCAGGCGGCCCCGAAGACGACGGGCAACAGCGGGTACAGCGGCACCCGGAAGGGACGCTGCGCCTGGTCATCGTTCAGGCGCAGACGCACCACGGCCACACTGACCAGAAACAGGAAGCTCCAGAACACCGGTGCGGTGAATTCCACCATGGCGGCAAAGCCGTCGGCCTCCTGGGTACCCAAGGCGATCAAGCCGATGGCGATCAGGGCCTGTGTCCATAGCGCCGCCCTGGGGCTGGCGTTTCCCGCATTCCAGCGGCCCAGGCGCTGCAAGACCGACCAATCCGTACCCAAGGCGTAGTTGCTGCGGGCACCCACGACCATGGTGGCGTTGATGCTGGTCAGTGCCGCGATGGCCACGAACAGTCCCAGGGCCTTTTGTGCCCAGGGGCCGAAGGCCTGGCCGAGCAGATCCGATGCGGCCGTCTTGCTGCTGCTCAATCCCTGCAGCCCCAAGCCCCACATCAGGGCCAGGTTGACCATCAGATAGATCAGCGTGAGCACGGCCATGCTGGCCACGATCACCCCGACCATGGCTCGGGGCCCACCGCGCACCTCGGCCGACACATAAGCCGATTCGTTCCAGCCCCCGAAGGTCAGCAGCACGAACACCAGGCAGAGCCCCCATTGCGCCGGCGCGGGGGCCTGCGCGAACCAGGAGGTGGCTTCAGCGGCTGGGGCCTCCACCCAAAGCCCAGCCACCACCACGGCCACCAGCCCCAGCAGTTCGATGGCGGTGAGGGCGGTCTGAAGACGCACCGAGGCGTGCAGACCCACCAGATTGATCACCGTCAGGGCCAGGACGATCCCCAGGGCCCAGACCGCGCTGGAGTACGGCCCCAGGTGCAGCAGGGTGCCCATGTAGTCACCGAAAACAAAGGCCAACAGGGCGATCGACCCCGGATTGATCACCGTCGCGCGCGCCCAGGCATACAGGAAGGACAGGTCGCGCCCGAAGGCGCGGTGCAGAAAGTGGTAGTCGCCTCCGGCGTGGGGATAGGCCGTGCACAGTTCGGCGTAACACAGTGCTCCGGCGATGGAGATGAGCGCGCCCACGCCCCAGAGCACCAGGGCCCAGCCGGCATCCCCACTGATACCGGCGACCAACGAGGGGGTCTTGAAGATGCCGGCGCCCACGACGATGCCGACGATGAGCGCCACCGCCGCCAGGGGTTGCAGCACGCGCTGCGGGTGGGCGTCCTGGTCTGAAGCCATGCGCTTGCCCTGCGGATCGGCCATGCCGAATCAGTGGCGCCGGGCTTCTACGTTCAGGTTGGCGCTGGGGGTGTTGACCATGCCGCTGATCCCTCGCGCGGAGACTCGGCCCGTGAAGCTGACCAACTGTCGGTCGGGCAGGGTCATCTTGAAGCTGAGTTCATCACCGCGCAGTCGCGCCCCGATCAAGGGCTGGCTGACCCCCTGGACGGTGGCCATGCCCCCAATCTGCTGGAAGGATTGACGAAAACTCAGCCGCACCGGCCCGCTGTCCAGGCCATTGAGGGTCCATTCGCCTTCGACCTGCGCGGGCACCACCCAGAAAAAGGCGCGCGCGGATTGATGGGTCACGGTCTCATCGGGCTCCCAATCGCCCATGGTGAAGGCATGGGACACCACCCTCGTCCCGGGCTTCATCCCCAACAGGGTGGGCCTCAAGCGCATGTTGAGATCGGGGTAAAGGTACAGGGTCACGACCGTGGCCGTGCTGAAGTCTTCCTTGAAGATGTCGCCCGTGATGATGCGCACCTTGCTGTTCAGGCCCGCTTCGGCGACCTTGCGGCGCGCAAAGTCGGCCAACTGGGGGTTGTACTCAATCCCCACGGCCCTTGCGCCATGGCGGCCTGCGGCCGTGATGGCGATGATGCCGTCGCCGGCACCCAGATCGAACACCAGGTCGTCCGAGCCCACCCGGGCCACGTCCAGCATCTTCTCGATCAGGCCCTGCGGCGTGGGAATCCACATCACATCCTTGCCAGGCTGTCCGCGCTGGGGCACGTAGGCCGCATCGGCGCCCGACTGCTGGGCTCCAGCGTGCGCGACACCCAGGCCCACCAGGGCGCAAACGACGAGGTTCAAAAGGAGGCGAGAGCGATTCATGGGCAATTCCGAGCAGTCCGCGAGGTGGAAGTAGGAGGAGGCAACGACAGCGCGTTGGCGTTTCGTTTGTTGAGCTTAGCCGTCAACCGGCCCCATGCACGAAATCCCCCTGCGGCGTCCACTACATTTCGGACCGGTTGAGCCGGAAGCCCATGCCACGCTCACCGCACGATCGGCCCGATGCTGCTGAATTGATCCGTCCAAAGACGCAGGCCCGGAATGTCCTGCGGCTCGGTGCGCAGCAGCCGGCCGGACTCATCGGTGATGCGCCCATCCACGGAGGGGAAGGCCGCCAGGTAGTCCCGATCGCGGGTCATGATGAAGTGCAGATTGCGTCGAACGTTGCGCGCCTCATCCAAGTCCTGATGCCGGTGGCGATAGGGAATGCCCAGGGCCTGCGCCTGCGCCTTGACGACGGGATAGAGGTGCAGATAGGCGTTGGTGATGTTGATGGCCAGATGCCCGTCGGGCTCGAGGTGGCGGCTGTAGATCGCAAAGGCCTCGCGCGTGAGCAGATGGATGGGCACCGAGCCGCCCGTGAAGGCATCCAGCACGATCACGTCGTAGCGCTTGTCAGCCGGCAGTTGTTCCATGCGCAGCCGAGCATCGCCAAGCAGAATATTCTTCTCTCGGGCCTTGCTTGAGGCCAGGTTGTCGAACCAGCGCTGAGCGATGCGCACCGCCTCGGGATTGATCTCGTACAGGTCGTAGCGATCGGTTTCGCGGGCGTAGTTGGCCAGGGTGCCTGCACCCAGTCCGATCAGGGCCACCGATGCGCCGGGCTTGCGATCCATCACCCACTGCAAGGTCTGCCCAATGCCACTGTCGCGCGCATAGTAGGTGGTGGGTTCGTGGCGGCGTTGGGGCGACAGGAACTGCTGGCCGTGGGTGACATTGCCGCTGAAGAAGATCCGCTCATCCTGGTCAGGATCGGCCGGAAAGCGCACTTCCGTGACGGTGACGGTGCCGTAGAAGTTGCGGGCCTGATCCAGCAGCACCTGGCGGGATTCGGCTGTGTGCACCTCGCGCCATGACCACGGGTTCAGGAGGCTCCACAACAGACCGATCATCCCCAGGGCCACGCCGGCTGTGGCCACGCGCCGCACCGCGCTGTGCTTGCGCACGTCTTCTGGGGCCTTCGTCGAGCGAAACAGAACAACAGCGGCCAAGGCCGAGGCCAGGATCAGCGCCACCAGCCACTCGTGGTAGTCGTCAAACCAGTGTGTGGCCACCAGGGTGACGAACAGTCCCCCGCTGGCCCCGCCCACCGACATGCACAGGTAGAAGTCGGTGAGCTGGCCCGGGTCGCTCGGGCGGCGGCGATAGAGCTCGCCGTGGCACAGCAGGCACACCGCGAACAGCAAGGCGTAGTGCAACCAGCGCAGTTCGTTGACTCCGTAGTCCCAGTCCCACCCGAACCAACTCGGGATGTCGCGGAAGCCGGCCGTGGCGGCGATCAAGGCCAGCGAGCACAGTGCCACCAGGCGGGGGCGGTACCAGCGCGGGTTGTCGAAGGTGAAGATGAAGGTCAGCAGGTACAGGCTCAGCGTGGTGATCCACAAGCGGGGCTCTGGTGCGATGTCATGGCTGATCTGGTCGGTGGCGGCGATGAAGATCAGGGAGGCCAAGGCCGGCAGCGCCACCCAGGACGCCCGGCGCAGGGCGCCAACGGGCGGCCGCGCTGGATCAGCCGCCTTGGTGGCTGCCTCGGGGGCCGCCTCAGAAGGCGCCACCTGCGGCGCGGCGGCTTGCCCGAAACCCAGGGCCACGGGCAGGCACATCAAGGCAAACGCCCAGTAGCCCGCTGTCCACAGACCGGCCATCTGCTGCAGATCCAGCCACGGCTCCAACACATAGGGGAAGGACAGCAAGGCCAAGAAGGACCCGATGTTGGACAGGGCGTAGAGCCTGAACACCGAATGCGCGTGCGGGGTGCGGGTGAACCAATGCTGAAGGAGCGGTCCGGTGGTGGCCAGGCAGAAGTAAGGCAGCCCCACGCTCACCCCGAGGATGGACAGCACCTGGGAAACGGGGGAGTCTGGGGACTCGGGGCGCAGGTCCAGTCCAGGCAGCACCTGCGTGGCCAAGGCCGCTGACACCAGCAGCAACAGCCCATGAATGCGCGCTTGCATTGCCCGCGAACGCCATCGGGACAGCGCATGCGCATACAGGTAGCCCAGGCACAGCAGGGATTGGAAGAACAGCATCGCCGTGGTCCACACCGCCGGACTGCCGCCGAACCAGGGCAGGATCTGCTTGCTCAACAGGGGCTGAACCTGGAAGAGCAAGAAGGCGCTGACGAAGATGGTCAGCGCGAAGGGCAGGACAGTCCAGCGGTGGGTGCTCACGTGGCGTAGGTTCGTCGGGGGTTCGAAGGGATCGCGCCGGCTTCATCGCCACGCCAAGGGAGACCGACACGGGCACGGAGGTCTCGCTTCGGCCGCGGATCTTAGTGCATCGGCCCAACGGCGACGGCGGTGCGCGCGGCCGCGGCTCATCAAGGTCTCGATGCTGCCTGGGGGCCCGTCCTCAGTTGTGGCGCAACCGTTCCCACCAGGATCCGAAGACCATCACGCTTCCATCGGGGCCCACCAGTGCGGCGAGTTCCTTGAGTGGGCCTCTGGTGGCCGTCACCTGCAGCACCTGTTTGGGGCCTTGAAGCTGCAGGCGCATCACCACAGCCCCCATCGGCTCGCTCAAAGCCCGAGACCCCATGACCAACAGGTGCGTGCCCGCTCCATCGCTGCGGTGATGCGCTGCCGAGGGTGACAGCAGCACATCGCGCAGTGGCGCGCTTTGCCCCCCGTTGCGCAACCGCAGTCCTTGACTCAACAAGTCCAAGATGCGTCCGCGGTGGGCGTGCAGCTCGGTCGGGCTCAGATAACCATCGCGGTCATCGTCAACCGGACCCAGCCATCCTATCGGCAGGGACAGGACCACATAGGCCGCGCCGTCCTGCACGTTCAACGTGCCGTGACCATCGGCCAATAGATGCGCGTGCGCGGACAGCACCGTGCTGGCGACGACCCAAGCGAACGCGCCGATCCAGGCGCCGCCACGGCGCCTCACCGACCCTTCACGCATCGCTGAATATAGGGGTAGCTGTCGGTGATGAAGTAGTGATAGATGCCTTTGGGGAACTCTGGCGTCACCCCGTTGCGCCCATTGCATTCATCCAGGTCACCGCTGCCCGCTGCGAATTCCCAGTCTTGGGTGAAGCTGCCCGGCACATACGTGGACGCCGATGGGCGCCCGGCGTCCAGCGTGGCCTTCACGCGGTAACTGCTCTTCATGATGCGCAAGCCGGATGCCGAATCGGTGGAGTTGGCATAGCCGTAGCGGGCGTACACAGGAAAGCCATCGGTGGCCCAACCCACCAGGGTCATGGCTGGGGCACTGCCCGGCGCCAGGCGCGACAACAGGACTTCGGGCACACCGTGCAGGTGGTACTCGCCGTTGGGTTGCACATGGGCATTGTTGGCATCGGTGCCAAACCGGAAACTGCCACCGAGGGCTTCCATGCGCCATACACCGCCGTTGCCAGCCGGGTCGCAGGCCGTTAGGGTGCAGGTACCCGCTGTGCCGGGGTCAAACTTGATGCCGTTGAGGCTGTAGCCAGGCGCCCCGTTCGGCCCACCCAGCGGGGTGCCGCTCGTGTTCAGGATGGCCGGGCTCAGACTCATGGACACATTCAGGCTCTGCACGCTGATGGGCGTGGCAAAGTTGCCGCCCGTGATGGGATGGTCTGGAACCCCGTTGCCGACCAGGTTGCGGCCGTTGCTGCCACAGGACCATGCGTACTGATAGGGCATCACGGTGGTGGCCGCTGAACGCTCGGTGCCCAGCGTTGCGATGGCCAAGGTGCCAGCCGACTTGAGGTCGCACTGCACACCGGCGGTTCCCGTACCCGAGGCCACAGGGGTGTTGGCCCCTGCCGAGGTGCTGATCGACACCGAGCCTGAGCCCCCACCGCATGCGCACAAGCCGATGGTTCCCCAGCAGGCCGCAGCCAAGGTGGCGACCCAGCGCTGGCTTAGCCGATCGTCAGCCATCAGTGGCCGCGACCACTCACCCGCCGGGAGGAGGCCCGAACAGCCCCAGAACGCCGATCAGCCCAACGCCGGCCGTGTGGATCTCGCTGGCCGACAGCGAGGCGTCGTGATTGGCGTCGGCCTTGTTCAGAAAGGTGCTCAATTCCCCTCGGGAAATGGAGCCATCGCCGCCAGTGTCCAAGCTCTTGATCACTTGACCCACCATCAAGGCCGCCAGCGGCATCTTGCCGGCAGGGCCCAGTGAGCTCAACAACTCGGTGCGGCTGATGGAGCCATCGTGGTTGAGGTCCAGGCGCTTGAACGCGGTTTGCAACAGCGTGTCCACCGAAATGGACAGATCCGGCAGCTTGCTGGGGGCCGAGGTCGTGGGCAGGGGTCTGGTCGGCATGGCGGGCTCCCGGTGGCAGTGCGTGGCTTGAAGGACCGTCGCAGGTTAACCGTTTCGGGCGGATGTGCCAATGGTCGCGCGGCCGTTTGACGCGGAGCAATGGCCCAACCCCCGGTTCAACGGGATGGGGCGTCGCCGGAAGACCTGTTATGAAGTCTTCGACATATCGCCAAGCGCCCGCGAATTTCCAACAATCGCGCCGGCCTCAACCGTTAACAACTGGAGTGTTTGAGATGTTTTCCTGGTTTTCGTGGTGCTCACAAGGTTCTGGTGCGTCGGGCTCGAGCATGAGGGGGCAAACCCGCCGCCGCTGGACCCTCGGTGTATTGGGCTTTTGTGCGGCGGGGATCGCTGCGTTGAGCCATCCGCAGGCGCATGCCCAGAGCGGCCGCTTCATCGTGATGGCCTCGACCACGTCCACTGAGCAATCGGGGCTCTTCGGGCATCTGCTGCCGGCATTCAAGCAAGCCACCGGTGTGGATGTGCGCGTCGTGGCCCTGGGCACTGGCCAGGCGCTCGACACCGGGCGGCGGGGCGATGCCGATGTGGTCTTCGTGCACGATCAGGTGGCCGAAGAAAAGTTCGTCTCCGAGGGATTTGGCCTGAAGCGCCAGGCCGTGATGTACAACGACTTCATCCTGGTGGGGCCGAAGAGCGATCCGGCTGGCCTGCGGGGGCGTGATGTTGCCGAAGCCTTGCGAAAGCTCGGTGCTGGCAAGGAAAGCTTCATCTCGCGTGGCGACAAGAGCGGTACCCACGCAGCCGAACTGCGCTACTGGCGTGCCGCAGGCCTTGACGTGGCGGTCACCAAGCCCGCGGGCTACGCCGAATGCGGCTGCGGCATGGGCCCGGCACTGAACATCGCCGCCTCGCGCAACGCCTATGTCCTCACGGACCGCGGGACCTGGCTGAATTTCAAGAACCGTGGTGATCTGGCGATTCTGGTCGAGGGAGACCAGCGGCTGTTCAACCAGTACGGCGTGATCGTGGTCAACCCGGCCAAGCATGCCCATGTGAAGGCTGATCTGGCCCAGACCTTCGCCGACTGGGTGGTCTCGCCTGCGGGCCAGGCCTCGATTGCAGCCTACAAGATTGGCGGCGAACAACTGTTCTTCCCCAACGCCAAACCATGATCGGTAGGCGCATGAACCAAGCTGCCCGTGCCGTCTTGACCCTGATCACCACTTTGACGCTGGCAACCAGCACGATGGCCCAAGACAAGTCCCCCGAGCTGACGATCTACGCCGCTGGCAGCCTCAGAGCGGCCATGACACAGATTGCGCAGGACTTTGCCTTGCAAAGCGGCGTGCAGCCCAAGCTCGTGTTTGGCGCCTCGGGGCTGCTGCGCGATCGCCTGGCAGGCGGCGAGCGGGCGGACCTGTTCGCCTCGGCCAACATGGAGCATCCACAGGCGCTGGAGCGCAGCGGTCATGCGGCAAGTGTGCGGCCCTTCACACGCAACGAACTGTGCGCGCTGGCCACGGCCCACTTCGCAACTGACCCCAGGGGCTTGGTCGCCAAACTGCTGGATACCCGTTGGCGCGTGGGCACGTCCACCCCCAAGGCCGATCCCTCGGGGGACTACGCCTTCGAGATGTTCGACCGCATAGAGCGTACTGGTGCCGCGCCCGCAGGCTCGGCCGCCACGCTCAAGCAACGGGCGCTGCAACTCACCGGGGGGCCGCAGTCCCCTCCACCTCCGCCCGGGCGAAACGTCTATGCAGCCCTGGTGGCTCAAGGGCAGGCTGACGTGTTCATCACGTACTGCACCAACGCCGCCATTGCACTGACCGAAGAGCCTCAGCTCAAGTCCTTGCCCATCGGGGCGGCCATCAATGTGTCGGCCACCTACGGCGTGGCCACCATGAAAGGGGCCACGCCGATGGCGCAGCGATTCTTGGACCACCTCCTAGGGCCACAGGGGCAAGGGCGGCTCAGGGCGTTGGGTTTCTCCGATTGAATCGCGACCTAGGGACCGAAGCTGCCTCGCAGGCCCCGGTGAATCCACCGCGTCGCAAGCTGCTGCGGCTTGCCATGGTGCTTGGTGCGGTCGGGCTCCGCACGGAGTCTGTACAGGCCAGCGGCCCCGTGGAGCTGGCCGTGACCGTTGACGAGTCGCCACCTCGACGCTTCAGCCTGAGCCAGCTGCAGGCCATGCCACAGCAGGAAGCCGAGGTCACACTGCGCAGCGGTGCCGTTCAGCGCTGGAAGGGCGTACCGGTGACGGAGATCCTGAAGGCGTGCGGCTTGGACCTGTCCTCCAACCTTGGGGGCGGATATGTGTCGCGCAGGGTTCTGGCCGCACGTGCCCGGGATGGATATGCGGCAGCTTTTGCATTGGCCGAGGTGGATCCGCGGTTCGGGCGGTCGGTTCCCATCGTGGTCTGGCAGGAAGCCGAGGGCGCAGCACTGCAGTCGCATCGGGGACCGCTGATGCTGATCGCGCCAGAAGACACCCGCAGCAGCCGCGGCGTGAGGCAACTTCAAAGCCTTCAGGTCTTGGCCATACCCTGAGGCGGCAGGTCGAAGGAGTCCCACGAGGCCTGACTCGTCTTCGATCTGGGTGGTCACAGACCGTCCTTTGGACCACAACGCCTGAGCGGGAAATCACTGGGTCGATACAGCGCG
>RFTU01000066.1 GCA_009923315.1 Betaproteobacteria bacterium | reverse complement strand
CCTGAACACTCGCCGGGCAAAGGCGCCGAGGTTGGCGATCACGCCGGCGTTCCTGCCCAGGCCGCTGCAGGCACGCGCCAGCGCCGCGGGCGTCGCCGCCACCGGCGCCCACAGGGCCTGGGGGTAGGCCGCCTGCAGCGCGGCACGCGACTGCCCTGCCAGCGCGTCCCATTCCAGCACCACCTGGGGCTGCAGGCGAATGACCGACAAACGATCGGCCATGCGCCGCGCCACTTCCTGGTGCAACCACGGCAGGGGCTTGCCGTGGGCCCAACCGTGCTGGGTGCGGGCCCAGGCCGGCGCGTGCACCAGGGGGCTTTCGGCCAGGGTGCTGGAGGGGTCGGACGCCGCAGGCGTCTGGGCACCCGCCCCCAAGGGGTGTGGTGGGGGGGTGTCGGGGTTCAAAACCATCGGTGACTCAGTATATTGAGCCGAATGTGGGGCGACCTGTGCAAGCGCGTTGGGCGCGGTTGGGACCTGCGGCCACCCAGGCGCTGCCTGTTGTGTTGTGCCTGGGCACGGCAGGCCTTGTGCGAGGCCTGCCTGCGCCTGCACGGCGATGGCCACGTGCCGGGGGCCCGGCCCCGCTGTCCGGGATGTGGCCTGCGTTTGGCCCTGGGCGTCTCGCGCTGCGCCGGCTGTGAACGCGAACCACCCGCGCATGGGCGGGTGCAGGTGGCGGTGGACTATGCCCACCCCTGGGACCGCGTGATGCTGGAGTTCAAATTCGGTGCACGGCCTGAACACGCGGCGGCCCTGGCGCTGCTGATGGCTCAAGGCGTGAGGCAACAGGCGGCTGCCGAGCCCGACCAGGCCGCACTGCCCACGCGCTTGGTGCCCGTACCCTTGTCCCGCGAACGTTTGGCCCAGCGCGGCTACAACCAGGCCTGGGAATTGACCCGGCAGCTGGCGCGTCAGCTGGGGGTGAACGCGCGGGCCGATGCCCTGACCCGGCCGGTGCACTTGGCCGGGCAAGCCGAACAGGACCGGCCCACACGGCTGAAGCGGCTGCGCGGGGTGTTCCAGGTCAGCGCCAGCGGCAGGGCCTGGGTGGCCGGGCATCGGCTTGGCCTGGTCGACGATGTGTTGACCACCGGGGCCACGGCGGCTGAAGCCGCGCGAACCCTGATGGCCGCCGGCGCGGCTGAGGTGCAGGTTTGGGCGTTCGCCCGCACGCCAGCGCCCGAAGAGGGGCCCTCATGAGCCGCCCGTACCCGACAATCCTGCGCCATGTTCCACATCGTTCTGGTGCACCCCGAGATTCCGCCCAACACCGGCAATGTGATTCGGCTGGCCGCCAACACCGGCTGCTCGCTCCACCTGGTGGAGCCTCTGGGGTTTTCGATGGACAGCAAACAGCTTCGCCGCGCGGGGCTGGACTATCACGAGACTGCCCAGGTGCAGCGCCATCCCTCGTGGGCCGACTTCGTCCAGGCCGAGAAGCCCGACCCCAGCCGCTGGTTTGCGCTCAGCAGCAAGGCGAGCACCCACTTGTCGTCGGTGCAGTGGCGGGAAGGGGACTGGATGGTCTTTGGCAGTGAAACCGCGGGCCTGCCTGCCGACATCACCGAACAGTTTGCACCTGAGCAGCGGATCCGCTTGCCCATGCGGCCAGGCCAGCGCAGCCTGAATCTGAGCAATGCCGTGGCGGTGACCGTATTCGAGGGCTGGCGTCAGCTGGGCTACAGCGGCGGCGCGTAGCGCCGGCCTCAGCCCTCGGCCCTGGCCTCGCGTTGCAGCAGCTGCTGCACCACCTGCGCCGGCGTCAAACGGCCCTCCAGCAGGGCCACCACCGCGTCGGTGATGGGCATGGCCACGCCCAAGGCTTGCGCGCGCTGCGCGATGGTGCGGGCGCTGTAGACGCCTTCTGAGACATGGCCGAGTTCCGACAGGATCTGCGCGGGCTGCCCGCCGCGCGCCAGCGCCAGACCCACCCGGCGGTTGCGCGAGAGGTCGCCCGTGGCGGTGAGCACCAGGTCTCCCAGACCCGACAGCCCCATGAAGGTCTCGGCCCGGGCACCCAGGGCCAGGCCCAGGCGCGTGATCTCCGCCAAGCCACGCGTGATCAGGGCGGCACGGGCGTTGAGCCCCAGCCCCAGGCCGTCCGACACGCCCGTGGCAATGGCCATCACGTTCTTGACCGCGCCGCCCACTTCCACTCCGATGGGGTCGGCGCTGGTGTAGACCCGCAGGGCATCGCCGTGGAAGGCGGCCACCGCGCGGTCGAGCACGTTGGGGTCGTGGCTGGCGGCCACCAGGGCGGTGGGCTGGGAGCGCGCCACTTCGCTGGCGAAACTCGGACCGGACAGCACACCGAACAGGCCCTCAGGCCTGACCTGCGGGGCCAGTTCGTGGCCGATGAGGCCCGTGCCGGCTTCCAGGCCCTTGCACAACCACAGCACGGGCGTGGGCGCGGCAATCGCCTGCAGCATGGTGCGCAGGCCCGACATCGGGGTGCCCACCACGGCCAAGCCTTGCTGGGCATGGGCCAGGGCCGCATCCAGATCGACGGTGAGGGCCAGCGAGGGCGGCAACACCACACCGGGCAAGTAGCGCGCGTTGACGCGTTCGCGCTGCATGAGCGCGACCTGCTGCGCGTCGCGGGCCCACAGCAGCACGTCGTGTCGCGCGGCCGCCTGCAGGGCCAGCGCCGTGCCCCAGGCACCAGCGCCGAGTACCGCGATCTTCATGGGCACGGGCTTCACAAGGGTGGGTTCGGCTGCGTCCCCAGAGGCCGCGCAAGGGCCTCAGTTGATTTGGCCTGCGGCCATCTGCTGCTGTTGGGCCTCGTACATGGCCTGGAAGTTCACTTCGGTCAGCAGCACCGGGGGGAAGCCGGCTCGGGTGCACACATCGGAGACGATGGCCCGCAGATAGGGGTAGACCATGCTGGGGCAGGCCACGCCCAGGATCAACTGCATCTGGTCGGCGGCAATGTGGCGCAGTTCAAAGATGCCCGCTTGCTTGGCCTCGATCAGGAACAAGGTGCGCTCACCCGACTTGGCGGTGACGGTGGCGGTGACGCACACCTCGAAGATGCCCTCGACCACGGGTTCAGCCGACACGGCCAGGGCGATGTCGACCTCGGGCTGGATGGACTCGCCCAGGATCTGCGGGGAGTTGGGCTGCTCCAGCGACAGGTCCTTGAGGTACAGGCGCTGAATCTGGAACACGGGGTTGGCATCGGCGGCGCCGTTGTCGGGGTTTTGGTCGGACATGGTGAGGTTCTCAAAAAGGAATCGGCCGGCAACAGCGCGCCGGCCGCGGTAGGCGACGGAGGCCGCAGCGGCCGTCCACGCCGTGGATTATGAGGCTGCAGGCGCGGCCTCAGGCCGCCTGGCCCAGCAGGGGCAACAGGCCACCGCGCTGGTCCAAGGCCACGAGGTCGTCGCAGCCGCCCACATGGGTGTCGCCGATGAAGATCTGCGGAACCGTGCGTCGGCCGGTGATGCTCATCATGTGGTCGCGTTGGGCGGGGTCCAGGTCGATGCGGATTTCCTCGATGGCCGCCACGCCGCGTTGCTTGAGCAAGGCCTTGGCCCGCTGGCAGTAGGGGCAGACCTGGGTGGTGTACATCTTGACGGCGGGCATGATCGACTCGGCAGTTGAATGGGCCGGATTGTGTCGGCCCCGAAAAAACTTTGCAGGCCGCGGGATCAGGCGCTCGACTTTTCCACCGGCATCTGTGCTTCGCGCCAAGCCGCCATGCCACCTTGCACGCTCAGGGCACGCTCATAGCCGCCCTTGCGCAGCAGCGAAACAGCCCGCGAGGCCTTCACCCCGCTGTCGCACATCACCAGCACGGGGACGGTCTTGTTGCCGGGCAGGGCAGCCGAGGTGGGCGTGGGGGAAAGCTCGTCCAAGGGCACATGGCGCGAGCCGGTGGCATGACCGGCGGCATAGGTGGCCGCATCGCGGATGTCCACGATCACGCCCTTCTCGCGGTTGATCAGGCGAACCGCCTCCGGCACCGAGACGGCCTGGCCGCTGCCCTGCGCGCCCCGCAAGGTGGGCCACAGCAGCAACGCACCGGAGGTCAGGGCGGCCATGACCAGCACGAGGTTGTCGATCAGAAATTCGAGCATGAGGTGGGCGTCCGCGAAAAACCGCGGATTATAAAATTCCCTCGATGAAAACGCTTGTCCTGATCCGCCACGGGGAATCGACGTGGAACCTGGAGAACCGATTCACCGGTTGGACGGATGTGCCGCTCACCGCCACCGGCGTGGCCCAGGCGCAGCAGGCCGGGCGTCTTCTGCGCGAGGCCGGCTACGACTTCGATGTGGCCTACACCTCGGTGCTCAAGCGCGCGATCTGGACGCTGTGGCACTGCCTGGACGCCATGGAGCGCACCTGGCTGCCGATACAGCACGACTGGCGCCTCAATGAACGCCACTATGGTGGCCTGCAGGGACTGAACAAGGCCGACATGGCCCAGCAGTACGGGGACGAGCAGGTGCTGATTTGGCGGCGCAGCTACGACGTACCGCCCCCCTCGCTTTCGGCCGATGACCCCCGCGGCCAGCGCCACGATGGCCGCTACGCCGGGCTGGCGCCGGATCAGATTCCCCTGACCGAGTGCCTGAAGGACACGGTGGCGCGGGTGCTGCCCTGCTGGAACGAGCGCATCGCTCCGGCCATTCGCAGTGGACAACGCGTGGTGATCGCCGCGCACGGCAACAGCATCCGCGCCCTGGTCAAACACCTGGACGGCATCGGCGACCGGGAGATCGTGGGCGTGAACATCCCCAACGGCATTCCGCTGGTCTACGAGCTCGATGACCACACGCTCCAGCCCATCCGCAGCTACTACCTGGGCGATGCCCAGACGGCCGCGGCCGCCGCCGCCGCGGTGGCGGCTCAGGGCAAAGGCTGATCAGGCGGCGCTGTGGGCCGGGCCACTGGCGCCACCGGCACCGTGGTGCAGCGCGGAGCGGCTGCCGTCAATCGTGCAGGTAACGCGCCTGCAAGTGGCGCCGAAAGTGCGCCGGATTCAGGGGCTCGCCGCTGGCACGGCGGCACAGTTCGTCGGTGGTCCAACGGCTGCCTTGGCTCCAGATGCGTTCTCTGAGCCAGTTGAAGACCGGTGACAACTCGCCGCGGGTGATGTGCGCATCCAGGTCGGGTATCTCGCGGCGCATGGCGGAGAACCACTGGGCGGCATACATCGCGCCCAGGGTGTAGCAGGGGAAGTAGCCGAACAGGCCCTCGGGCCAGTGCACATCCTGCAAAGGACCATCGCGGAAGTTGCCGCGCGTGTCCAGGTGCAGCAGCTCGCGCATCTGCTCGTCCCACAGGGCCGGGATGTCATCGGCTTGGATTTCACCCTCGACCAAGGCGCGCTCGATGCCATAGCGAAGCAGGATGTGGGCGGGATAGGTCACCTCATCGGCTTCCACCCGAATGAAGCCCCGCTTGACGCGCGTGAGCAACTTGGCGAGGTTGCCCGCTTCGAAGGCCGGCTGATCACCCAGGTGCTGGCGCACCAGGGGCGCCAGCAGGCCCACAAAGCCCGGATGGCTGCCCAGCTGCATTTCAAATGCAAGGCTCTGGCTTTCGTGCAGGGCCATCGAGCGCGCCTGCGACACGGGTTGTGCGATCAGGTCACGGGGGCGGTTCTGTTCGTAGCGGCCATGGCCGGTTTCATGCACCGTGCCCATCAGGCTGCCCAGAAAGTCCTGCGTGGAAAAGCGCGTGGTCATGCGCACATCCTCGGGCACGCCGCCACAAAAGGGATGCGTGCTGACATCCAGACGGCCCGCCTCAAAATCGAAGTCCAACAGCCGCATGACCGAGCCGCACAGGGAGCGCTGGGCCTGCACTTCAAAGGGGCCTTCGGCGGCGACGATGGGCTCGAGGGACTGGCGATCGATGACCTGCTCGATGAGGGTGGGCAGCCACTGGCGCAGGTCGCCGAAGACCCGGTCCACCTCGGCGGTGGTCATGCCGGGCTCGTAGCGGTCCATCAGGGCCTCATAGCGCCCGCAGCCCAGCTCGTCTGCCAGCCGAGCGGCTTCTTCGCGACCCACGGCCACCACCTCGCGGAAGTTCTCCAGGAAGCCGGTCCAGTCGTTGGCCGGGCGCTGGGTGCGCCAAGCGTGTTCGCAGCGCGAAGTGGCCCACTGGCGCCGCTCCACCAAGGACTCTGGGAGGGCATTGGCCGCGCGCCAGTCGCGCCGGATTTCGCGCAGGTTGGCGCGTTGGGCTTCGGACAAGTCCTCCTGCTCGGCCGCGGCCAAGGTGTGGCGCAGGGCGGGGTCGGTGCGCAGGCGGTGGGTGAGCGTGGCCAATTCGGCCATGGCCGCCGCGCGGGCCTCATTGCCCTTGGGCGGCATGTTGGCCGCCTGGTCCCAACCCGCGATGGCACCCAGGTGGTCCAGGCGGTGCAAGCGGGTGTGCAAGGCGGTGAGCTGGTCGTAGGCGGGCGTGGCGTTGGTCATGGAGTGGGCGGTGATGGATATCGCAAAGGGCTCAGTGGGGAAGGCGCCTCAAAGCGCCAATTCTTGCGGAAACACCCACAGCAAGGCCGCGGTCATGAGGGTGTAGCGGAAAAACTTGCCGATGGCCATGTACAGCGTGCAGGGCCACAAGGGCAAGCGCAGCCAGCCGGCCACGGCGCACAAAGGGTCGCCCACCACGGGTAGCCAGCTCAGCAGGCAGGCCTTGGGCCCAAAGCGGCGCAGCCACTGCAGCGCGCGGTGTTCGGCGCGGCTGACGCCACCGCCCTTGGAGCGCAGGCGGTGCACGGCCGTGTGGGCTCCTGCGCCCATCCACCACGACACCATGCCGCCCAGGGTGTTGCCCAGTGTGGCCACCAGCACGGCGGGCCAAAACAGGCTTTCATTGAGTTTGACCAAGCCGAAGACGGCCGGCTCTGAACCCATGGGCAGCAGGGTGGCGGACACAAAGGCCACGACGAAGACGGTGCTCAGGCCGTAGCGGGGCAAGGCCAAGGCGGCCAGCAGGGATAGGAACCACGCTTCCATGGTGCGAGCTTAAGGCCGAGGACGGGTGGCTATACTCGTGCCTCATTTTTGAGCAGCCCAGCCCGCCGTGTTTCCCTCCTCCACCTTGCGCCTGGGCGACCATGAATTGCCTGGGCGACTGTTTGTCGCCCCAATGGCCGGCGTCACCGACCGGCCGTTTCGCATGCTGTGCAAACGGCTGGGGGCGGCCTACGCGGTCAGCGAAATGGTCACCAGCAAGCGCGAACTGTGGAATACGCTGAAGACCTCGCGTCGGGCCGATCACACCGGTGAATCCGCACCGATCGCGGTGCAGATTGCGGGAGTCGACCCGCTGGAGATGGCCGAGGCCGCGCGCTACAACGTCGACCGCGGTGCGCAGATCATCGACATCAACATGGGCTGCCCGGCCAAGAAGGTCTGCCATGTGTGGGCAGGTTCGGCCCTGATGCAAAACGAGCCCTTGGCCTTGAAGATCGTGGAGGCGGTGGTGGCCGCTTGCGCGCCGCTGAGGGTGCCGGTGACGCTGAAGATGCGCACCGGTTGGTGCCAGGCCGAACGCAACGCCTTGCGCTTGGCGCGCGCGGCCGAATCGGCCGGCATTGCGATGCTGACCGTGCACGGACGCACGCGTGAACAGGGCTACAAGGGACACGCCGAGTACGACACGATCGCGGCGGTGAAGGCGGCCTTGACGATTCCGGTGGTGGCCAACGGGGATATCGACACCCCGGCCAAGGCCGCGGCGGTGCTGCGGCATACCGGAGCCGATGCCCTGATGATTGGACGGGCCGCACAGGGACGGCCTTGGATTTTTCGTGAGATGGCGCATGAACTGGGCACGGGCTTGGCCTTGCTGCCACCGGCGGTGGAGCAGGTTCGTCAGTGGCTGCTGGAGCACCTGGTGGACCACTATGGCCTGTACGGCGAGTTCATCGGCGTGCGCACCGCGCGCAAGCACATCGGCTGGGCCTTGGCCGGCATCGAGGGCGGCCGCGACTTCATGCGCACGCTCAACACCATCGAAAGCTGCAGCCTGCAGCACCGGATGCTCGACGAATGGCTGCAGGCCTATGCCCTGCGACATCCGAGCTGGCCGCCCGTGGCAGCGGCTGCCAACGACGAACAGATGCGGCTGAGGGCATGAGCCAAACCTTGATCAACGACTGCGTGCGCCGCACGCTCGATCAGTACTTTCGCGACCTGGGCGGCGAGGAGCCTGCAGGCCTGCATGAGCTGATGGTGCGTTCAGTGGAACGCCCCTTGTTGGAGCAGGTGATGTCGCGCGCCGAGGGCAACCAAAGCCTGGCCGCCCAGTGGCTGGGCATCAACCGCAACACGCTGCGGCGCAAGCTGCTGGAGCACGGCTTGGCCGGCTAATGAGCGGCTCAAGTCTCGATTGAACGTGGCCCGCACGGAGGCCTCAACACCATGACCACTGCCCTCATCTCGGTGTCGGACAAGACCGGCATCCTTGAATTCGCCACCGAACTCCATCAACTCGGCGTTCGGCTGCTGTCCACCGGCGGCACCGCCCAGCTGCTGGCCAAGGCTGGCCTGCCCGTCACCGAGGTGGCCGACATGACCGGCTTTCCGGAAATGCTCGATGGGCGCGTGAAGACGCTGCACCCGCGGGTCCACGGCGGCCTGCTGGCGCGGCGCGACCAGCCCGCACACATGGCCGCTTTGGCCGAACATGGCATCGGCACCATTGAGCTGTTGGTGGTCAACCTCTACCCCTTCGAGAACACGGTGGCGCAAGCAGGCTGCACACTGGGCCAGGCCATTGAGAACATCGACATCGGCGGCCCGGCCATGGTGCGCAGCGCGGCCAAGAACTGGAAGGATGTGGCGGTGCTGACCGACGCGTCGCAATACGCGGGGGTGCTGGCTGAACTGAAGGACGGTGGGATCACGCGCACCACGCGCTTTGCCTTGGCCGTGGCGGCGTTCAACCGCATCAGCAACTACGACGCGGCCATCAGCGACTACCTGTCGGCGATTTCGCTTCCCGATACCGACGATGACGTGCCGGCGCGGGCAGAGTTTGCCGCGCAAAGCAACGGCCGATTCGTGAAATTGCAGGACCTGCGCTATGGCGAGAATCCGCACCAGCGTGCGGCCTTCTACCGCGACCTCCATCCGGCTCCGGGTTCGTTGGTGACGGCCACGCAGCTGCAGGGCAAGGAGCTTTCCTACAACAACATCGCCGATGCGGACGCGGCCTGGGAGTGCGTCAAGGGCTTCGACGCGGCCACTGAGGGCGCAGCCTGCGTGATCGTCAAGCATGCCAACCCCTGCGGCGTGGCCATCGGTGATTCAGCCATGACGGCCTACGGCAAGGCCTTCAAGACCGACCCCACGTCGGCCTTCGGTGGCATCATCGCCTTCAACACCCCACTCGATGAGGCCGCTGCTCGGGCGGTGGCCCAGCAGTTCGTGGAGGTGGTGATCGCCCCGGGCTACACCGAAGCGGCGCTGCAGGTCTTCGCGGCCAAGGCCAACACGCGGGTGCTGCGCATTGCGCTGGAGGGTGTCAGCCGCGGCGCGGCCGACCCCTGGAGCCGCGGCCTGAACAGCCATGATGTGAAGCGCGTGGGCTCGGGTCTGTTGATCCAAAGCGCCGACAACCGCGTGGTGAGCGCCGCCGAGCTGAAGGTGGTGACGCAGGTGCACCCCACGCCGCAACAGCTGGCCGACTTGCTGTTCGCCTGGAAGGTGGCCAAATTCGTCAAGAGCAACGCCATCGTGTTCTGCAGCGGCGGCATGACGCTGGGCGTGGGCGCGGGACAGATGAGCCGCATCGACAGCGCGCGCATCGCCTCGATCAAGGCTGCCCATGCCGGCCTGACGCTTGAAGGCTCGGCGGTGGCCAGCGATGCCTTCTTTCCCTTCCGCGATGGGCTGGACGTGGTGTGTGAGGCCGGCGCCACCTGCGTGATCCAGCCCGGTGGCTCTGTGCGCGACGACGAGGTGATCGCTGCGGCCAACGAGCGGGGGATCGCCATGGTGCTCACGGGCGTGCGCCACTTCCGGCATTGACCGTGCGCATCCTCGGGATCGACCCTGGCCTTCAAACGACGGGCTTCGGCATCGTCGATGCCCAGGGCGCGCGGCTTTCCTATGTGGCCAGCGGCACGATCCGCACCTCCGGTGCGGCCCATCGGGCGGAGCAGGGGGACCTGCCAGGGCGGCTGAAGATCATCTTCGACAGCATCGGCGAGGTGGTCGAACGCTGGAAGCCCAGCACCAGCGCGGTGGAGATCGTGTTCGTGAATGTGAACCCGCAGAGCACGCTGCTGCTGGGCCAGGCTCGGGGCGCGGCGCTGACGGCCCTGGTGGCGCGCGGCCTGCCGGTGCAGGAATACACGGCGCTGCAGATGAAGAAGGCCGTGGTCGGCCACGGCCATGCGCGCAAGGAACAGGTGCAGTTGATGGTGCAGCGCCTGCTGCAGTTGCCGGGCTTGCCTGGCAAGGATGCTTCGGATGCGCTCGGGCTGGCCATTACCCACGCCCATGCCGGCTCGTCCTTTGCAGCCATGGCCCAGGGGGCCAAGCTGCAGCGCCGCACGCACGCCCTGTACAAGGGCGGCCGAACCTATTGAATCACTTGATGAGTCACCACGCCGGCGCCAATTCGGCAAACCCGGCTGGGGCCTGACGGGCGTCGTCGAACGTCACGACTTCCCAGGCGTCCTGATCGGCCAGCAACTGACGCAGCAGGCGGTTGTTCAGGGCATGGCCGCCCTTGAAGGCGGTGTAGGAGGCCAACAGCGGTTTGCCCAGCACCTGCATGTCGCCAATGGCGTCCAGGATCTTGTGCTTGACGAATTCGTCGTCGTAGCGAAGGCCTTCGGCATTGAGCACCCGGTAGTCGTCCACCACGATCACGTTGTCCATGCTGCCGCCCAGACCCAGGCCGCGGGCCCGCATCATTTCGACATCCTTGGTGAAGCCGAACGTACGGGCGCGGGCGATGTCGCGCTTGTACTGACCTGTGGCGAAATCGAAGGTGACCTGCTGGCCCGTGGCATCCAGCGCCGGGTGGTTGAAGTCGATCTCGAAGCTCAGGCGGTAACCATGATGAGGCTCCAGGCGGGCCCATTTCAGCGAAGCGCCCTCGCCTTCGCGCAACTCCACTGTTTTCTTCACCCGCAGGAAGCGCTTGGGTGCGTTCTGCAACTCGATGCCCGCGCTTTGCAGCAGGAACACGAAGCTGGCCGCACTGCCGTCGAGGATGGGCACTTCCTCGGCGGTGATGTCGATGTAGAGATTGTCCAAGCCCAGCCCCGCACAGGCGCTGAGCAGGTGCTCGATCGTTTGCACCTTGGGCCCGCCGGGGAGATCGACGGGGCTGATGGTGGTGGCCATGCGGGTGTCGGTCACCGACTCAGGCGTCACCAGAATGTCCACCGGTTGCGGCAGGTCGGTGCGCCGAAACACGATGCCGGTGTCTGGCGCGGCCGGGCGCAGGGTCAATTCAACGCGCTGGCCGCTGTGGACGCCCACGCCCACCGCGCGGGTCACGGACTTCACAGTGCGCTGTTGAATCATGGCGTGATTGTCGGCGATTTTGGATGGGCCGCCGCGGGTTTACCAGGGTCTGGCGCGTGCTCGCGCATGACGAGGCCGTCTGAAAGACGGCTCCGCCGGGATGGTGAGAAGGAGGAATCACCACCCCGGCGCAGCGACGGGTCTTGGGCCTGCGATCGCCCACCCGCCATGGAACAAGCCGACGGTTAGTCGGCTTGCCGGCGCAGGAACGCCGGAATTTCGATCTCGTCCATGCCGTTGTTGGCCAACGCTTCCACGCGGGCCGAAGCCTCGCGCTTGCGCCAGACGCTGGGCACGCCCAAGCCGGAGTAATTGGCCTCCGCCGGGGCCTGCACCTGACCATCGGTGGGCGCCATCACCGGCATGTTGTCGGTGCCCGTGCGCTGCACCACCGGCACCGCCTGCACCACGCTCAGTGGGGCCTGCTGGCGCTTGCCGGGGTTCAGCCCGGTGGCGATCACCGTCACGCGCATCTGGTCGCCCAGGCTCTCGTCATAGGCCGCGCCGTAGATCACATGCGCGTCTTCGGCCGCGTAGCGCTTGATGGTGTTCATCGCATTGCGGCTTTCCTGCAGCTTGAAGGTGGCGCGCGAGGCCACCAACAGCACCAGCACGCCGCGGGCGCCCGACAGGTCGATGCCCTCCAGCAGCGGGCAGGCCACTGCAGCTTCAGCGGCCTTGGTGGCGCGGTCAGGGCCGCTGGCCATGGCCGTGCCCATCATGGCCTTGCCGGGCTCGCTCATCACCGTCTTCACATCTTCGAAGTCGACGTTGACCAGCGCATCCATGTGGATGATGTCGCTGATGCCGCCCACCGCATTGCGCAGCACATCGTTGGCCTTGGCAAAGGCCTCGTCCTGGGTGATGTCATCACCCAAGACCTCCAGCAACTTCTCGTTGAGTACGACGATCAGGCTGTCCACATTGGCCTCGAGTTCGGCTGAGCCGGCATCGGCCTGCTTGGAGCGGCGCTTGCCCTCGAACTCGAAGGGCTTGGTGACCACGCCTACCGTCAGGATGCCCATCTCCTTGGCCACACGGGCCACCACTGGGGCGGCACCGGTGCCGGTGCCACCGCCCATGCCGGCGGTCACGAACACCATGTGGGTGCCCTCGAGCGCCGCACGAATGTCGTCGATCGCTTCCTCGGCAGCAGCCTTGCCGACTTCAGGCTTGCCGCCGGCGCCCAGGCCGTTCTTGCCCAACTGAATCAGGTGCTGGGCACTGGAGCGGTTGAGTGCCTGCGCATCCGTATTGGCGCACACGAACTCCACGCCGCTCATGCCCTGCTT
>RFTU01000065.1 GCA_009923315.1 Betaproteobacteria bacterium | reverse complement strand
GCTTGGCGACCGCCCTGCCCTGGCCGGCCATCCTGACCTGGAGCGCCGCCGCACGGGCACAGCCGGCATCCTCTGCGAAGCTCCCGTCCGCTGGGAGTGGCTCGGGCGGCGAGTTGGTGAAGCTGACGTTCGCCACCAACTGGAAGGCCCAGGCGGCGCATGGTGGGTTCTATCAGGCTGTGGCCGACGGGACCTACCGGAAGCTGGGCCTTGATGTGACGATCTTGCAGGGTGGGCCCGGGGTGAACAACAGGCCCTTGCTGCCTGCCGGCCGCATCGATTTTCTGATGACGGGCAACCTGCTGCACAGTTTCGACAATGTTCGCAACCAGGTGCCCACGGTGGTGGTGGCGGCCATGTTCCAGAAGGACCCTCAGGCCTTGATGGCTCACCCGGGTCAGGGTTATGAAGCCTTTGCCGCGCTCAAGCGGGCGCCGGTGGCCTTCATTGCCAAGGACGCACAGTTCACCTGGTGGGCCTGGCTGAAGGCGGTGCATGGCTTTCGAGATGAACAACTCAGGCCCTACAACTACAACCTGGGGCCGTGGCTGGCCAACCCGAAGTCGATCCAGCAGGGTTACGCCGTGGCGGAGCCGATTTACGCGCAACGCCAAGGTGGGTTCAAGCCGATCGTTCACCTGTTGGCCGACCACGGCTTTTCCACCTACAGCACCGTGATCGAGACCCGCCGTGAACTGGTGGCCAAGCGCCCTGAGTTGGTCCAACGGTTCGTGGACGGATCCATCCTCGGTTGGACGCAGTACCTGCACGGCCATCCAGAGTCCGCCCACACCCTGATGCGTCGTGACAACCCGGACATGGGCGAGGAGGAGTTGATGGCCTCCAGGCAGCGCCTGCTGGATGACTCGATCGTGGAAGCTGGTGAGGCACTGAAACTGGGGATCGGCGCCCTCCAACGCGACCGTGCAGCGGACTTCCTGCAACAGATGGTGCGCGCAGGCCTGTACAAGGCCGGTCAAGTTGATCTGGGCGCCGTGCTGGTGGACGATTTTGTCAACAAGGGCGTGGGACTCGATTTGCGGCGCCGCCTGTTGGATGCCCGCCGCATGGCCCCTGCCAAGTGAGGAATGTCCAGGGGGTGCGGGGCCGCCTTGGCCGCGCGTGGCTTACACTTTTCGCATGGTGAATCAAGAGGGCATCGCGCCGTCAAGTTCAGACTTGACGAGCGGCGACGTGGCGGTCGAGGCGGGTGAGCCCGGCTTGGACGCACAGGTGTTGCGCGCATCGGCGATGCGCCAGGCCAGATGGTTGATCGAGTTCTACCGGATCACGCCCGAGGAGCTGGTCCCTGCGGTGAGGGCTCCGGAGCCCGAGGCGATGAATGAAGCGGCGGGCGCGCCCGAAGCGCGGCCGGTCAAGTACCGACATCCGGTCAGCGGTGAAACATGGGATGGTGACGGCCCGCATCCGCAGTGGATGCGCCAGGCCCTGTTGCACGATGGCTACCGCGTAGAAGAGTTGCGTGTCACCGATTCCGAGGAGGACCCCCATGCCCGGCCTGCTGCCTGACGTCGACCCCGAAGGTCTCTTGGAGTTTTCGGTCGTCTACACCGATCGTGCACTCAACCACATGTCACGCCGCTTCCAGGGCGTGATGACCGACATCTCCTCCATTCTCAAGACGGTGTACGGCGCCCACTCGGCCATCGTGATGCCGGGTAGCGGCAGCTTTGGCATGGAGGCGGTGGCCCGTCAATTCGCCACCGGGCGCGAGGTGATGGTGCTGCGAAACGGCTGGTTCAGCTACCGGTGGACCCAGATCTTTGACATGGGGCGAATCCCAGCCTCCAGCCGGGTTCTCAAGGCCAGGCCTGTGGCCAGCGGGGCCCGTCAGCCGTGGTCGCCAGCTCCCTTGAGCGAGGTCCTCGAGGCCATCCATGCCCACCGACCCGCGGTGCTGTTTGCACCCCATGTGGAAACCTCGGCAGGGCTCATCTTGCCTGACGACTATCTGAGGGCGGTGTCGGAGGCCTTGCATGCCCACGATGGCTTGTTGGTGCTGGACTGCATCGCCTCGGGTGCGGCTTGGGTCGACATGAAAGACACCGGTGTGGATGTCCTGATCAGCGCTCCGCAAAAGGGATGGTCCGGCTCACCCGGTTGCGCGTTCATCATGCTCAGTGAGCGGGCGCGCCGGGCGATCGACCACACGACGAGCACGAGCTTCGCCTGTGACCTGCGCAAGTGGTTGCAGGTGATGGAGACCTACGAGTCGGGGGCCCACGTGTATCACACGACGATGCCCACCGACGCCTTGTCGCGGGTGGCGGCGGTGATGCGCGAAACCCAGGACTACGGCTTCGAGAAGTTGCGTGAAGAACAGTGGGCGCTGGGCCGCGGCGTGCGGGACTTGCTCGCCTCATTCGGCTATGCCAGCGTGGCTGGTGCCGGATTCGAAGCCCCTGGCGTGGTGGTCAGCTACACCGACGATCCAGAGCTTCAGAGTTCCAAGAAGTTCTTGGCTCTGGGCCTGCAGACGGCTTCGGGCGTGCCGCTGCAATGCGACGAAGGCCCAGACTTCCGGACCTTCCGGCTGGGACTATTCGGTCTGGATAAGCTGCACCACCGCGAACGCACCATCAGCCACTTGCGCCAAGCGTTGGAGCAGCTGCGTTGAGGGGGTGGCGGCGCTTGACCACCTGAACCTCCGGTTGGCGGGTGCGCAATTGCCCGCAGCCGGCCTCCACATCTTGCCCAGCCGATCGACGCAGCCGCGTGTAGACCCCGTGACGGTTGAGCCAACGCGCCATGTCGGCGGCGTGTTCCCAGGAAGGCCGGCGATAGCCGCTGCCCTCCACATCATTGAACGGAATCAGGTTGAGCATCAGGCGACGCCGGCTCATGAGGGCCACGATGGCCTCCCATTCATCCGTCCCGTCGTTCACGCCGTGCATCAGGGTCCACTGCACCTGCACGGGGTAGCCACTGAGCTCCGCATAGTGGGCAGCCGCCTCGATCAAGGCTTGAGGTGAGAGATCGGGAGCGCGGGGCAGCAGCTGGCGGCGCAAGTCCGCTCGGGTGGTGTGCAGGGAAAGTGCGAGGGCGGGCTTGATTCGCTGGGCGGCCAAGGCCTCGAAGGCGCGCGGGTCGCCCACTGTGGAGAACACCAGCTGCTTGTGAGCGATCTGGCCTTCCTGTCCCAGCACATCGATGGCCTCAAGCACGGCGGTCAGGTTATGCGCCGGCTCCCCCATGCCCATGAAGACCACCTTACGAACGGCGGTCAAGGACCGCGCGTGCACCACTTGCGCGACGATCTCGGCGCTGCCCAGCTGCCGGATCAGCCCGTCGCGACCGGTCATGCAGAAGCGACACCCCACGGCACACCCGAGCTGCGTCGATACGCAGACGCCTTGACGAGGCAACAGCACGGTTTCCACCGTCTTGCCATCCTGCAGTGCCAGCAGCAGGCGTCGTGAACCGTCTGCGGCTGGATGCTCCGACACCGGGCGCACCAGCTTGGCCAATTGCTCCTGCAGCGCAGGCGCGACCCGCAGCATCGCCTGCGGGAAGTGGCGCTCGGGGTGGGCGCGCCCTGCCGACAACGGCCGGTTGTGCGTCCAGGACCTCAAGAAACGGCTGGTGTGTCCAGGCCCGGCGCCGGTTTCGGCCAAGGCGGCCCTCAGTTCGGGGATGTGCATATGACTAGGGGAATCCCTTATTCGTGGGGTGTGGCGCGGATTGTCAACCAAGCCTGCCGCGCGCGCGTTGTGAAGCCATTGGTATCGCATCACCGCCATGAATTCAAGCCGAAGCAAGTCCTCTGCCGCCCGCCTCGTCGCCGCCCGTGCCCAACTGGTGGACCAGCCTAGCCCCGAGGGTGGCGCCCGAGACAAGGGGTCCAAAGCGCAGGATAGCTTTGAGGTCTGGCACCACCACGGCAGCCTGCGGCAGCCCTCTGAGTGGGCCTTGATGCTGCAGTTCGACCAGCGGCGCTAGTGGCCTGCGCGGTTGAGCAGACCGCGCAATCGGGGCTGCAATCCACTCATACGGCGGGTGCTTCGGCCCGCGGCCACGGTCAACAGATGGCGCTCCGGCAGGTACCAGGTGAGCCGCGCCCGGGCCCGGGTCAAGCCGGTGTACAGAAGTTCTCTGCTGAGCACGGGACTGTCCACTTGGGGTAAGGCCAGCACGACGCTGTCAAATTCAGAGCCCTGGCTCTTGTGCACCGTCATGGCGTAGGCGGGTTCCACGGGCGGCAGGCGAGACACCCCCAGCCGCCGGATGTCATGGCCCGCGATCCACGCAAACTGGGCTTCTGTCCCCGCGCGATGGAGCACAACGCCGACGTCGCCATTGCGTAGACCGCTGGACTCATCGTTGCGGGTGACCATGAGTACCCGCCCATGGGGCCATGCCTCGGAACGGTTCAGTGCCCCTCGGGCGGCCAGAGCCCGTTCAATGTCTTGGTTCAGGGACTCCACACCCCAAGGGCCTTGGCGGACCGCGGCCAACACGCGAAAACGGTCCAGTGCCGTCAGAAGGGTTCGGACAGATCCCTCCATCGCGGGCTCCGTGGGGTTGCCCGTGGACTTCGGCGCTGCCGCCTCGTGGACGGCATCTTGTTGGGCTGCCAGTGCTTCAAAGAACGGCCACCAGCCCTGAGGCCCTGCCGCCTCGTTGATCAGTGCCTGACGGTCGGTCTGGGCCAGGCCTTGTATGGTCTCCAGGGTCGCCGGATCGCTGGCCTCAATGCCGCGAGCCCAGTCGCCGATGGTGCCCTGAAAACGGCGACTGTGTTGCAGGGTGGACAAGGCCTCATGCTGCTCCAACGCACCGCAGATGTCGGACAGCACCGAACCGGCTTCTACGGAGGCCAACTGATCGCGGTCACCGACCAGCACCAGACGAGCCTGCACGGGCAGGTGGCGCAGGACCTCATCCAGCAACTCAAGGTCCAACATGGAGGCTTCGTCAACCAACAACAGGTCGATGCGGGGCGCGGCCGTGTGCGCCGGCTGGATATCGCCGCCATCAGCATCGGGAGGCCGGAACCATCTCAACGCCGAGCGCGCATCGCGCCGCCATGTCGCCAACAGGGCGTGCACCGTTTGCGGAGCCTGTATGGCGCTCCACGCCTCGTTCCAAAACGCATCGGACAGCCCCCCGCGGCCGCGCAGTGTGCGCCAGGCCTCCTCCATCGATTGGCGAAGCCGAGCCGCGGCCTTGCCGGTCGGCGCGGCCAGCGCCACTTGCAAGCAAGGCGTGCCGGCAGGTCGAGTGGCCTGCAGCAGGGCGAGCATCCGGGCCGCCGTGTAGGTTTTGCCCGAGCCTGGCCCACCCGTGAGCACGGTCAGGCGGTTTCTGAGCGTTCGCCGACACGCTTCTTGTTGGTCAAGGTTGGACGCGGCGTCGGGCGATTCAAACCAAGCCTTCAGCAAGGCCTCAGCGCGCTCATCTACCTGCGGCGCTGGCGATGCGAAGCCCTGTGACCGTGTGGCCAGGGCTTGGGCCACCCGGCATTCCGCAGCCCAGAGGCGGCGAAGGTACAGCCGCTGGTCGTCCAACACGAGCAAACCGCTGCCCTGCACTCCCCGCAGCACCGCGCGTTGGGCCTCAGAGGAATCCATCACCAGCGGCTGTTGCACGAATCGAGCAGCGTAGGCCTGTAGCGGCGCGGCAAGTGAGGGTGCCGCCGGCGAGAGCAGGTCGATCCAGGGCGCCGATGACCCTTGGCCGAGTTCCAGGCCACTATGACCGGATGAGCAGGCTCGACTGGTCAGCGCTGCTGCGGCGCACCACCACTGACAAGCCGACGAGGTGGTGTCCAGCCCCTGGGCCGCCAGGTGACGTCGCAACAGATCGGCCAGTTCCACATCCAGGTGTGCGAACCCGTCTGCAACGGTCGGTGTCAGTGGTGTGCGCGTCATGTCAGGTGTGGCTTGAGGCGCCGGGTCGCCCCAGCAACTCATCGAGCGGAAGCAGCCACGCGGCGTCGGGTTCAACGGAAATCAGGTGTCCGCCGGCTTGGTCGATGCCGCGAAGGAAGACAAAGTGGGCGGCACCCAAATGCGTGTCCAGGTGATAACGCGGACCCAAACGCTGCTGGAGCAGGCGATGCAGCGCCAGCAGGTACAGCGCTGCTTGCAGGTCGTATCGGTGTTCCAGGACAGCGGCCTGCAGGGCCGCTGGTGTGTAGTGGCTCGGACTCGACCCCAGGCGGTTGGACTTGTAGTCCAGCACCTGGTAGCGCCCGGCCGACTCCAACACGAGGTCTGCAAAGCCCATCAGCAAGCCCTCCACCGTTTGCGGCTTCAAGGCTGGGCGCGGCTCACCGGCCCACAGGTGCCGCCTGAGCAGTTCGTCCAAGGCCATGGTCTGCAGGGGCTGCAGCGGCATCCAGAACTCCAGCTCGGCCCGGCAGATTCGAAGGCCGCTGAGGCTGGCTCCACCCGGCAGGAGCGCTTGACTCACCACTTGGTGCAGCCACGCCTCAATGGCGTCGGAGAGACTGGCCCAGGCGCTGCAAGCCAGGCGGGCCCGCAACTCTTGGGTCCAGGCGCTGCTCGGCTGGGTATCGAAAGAAACTGGCCGAAGGCTGCGCTGGAGGGCCAGGCGTGCCAGGGGCCCGACTCAGGCACCGGGCTGGTCAACTCCCATGACTGCGCAGGTGGCGCCGCCAACTGTTCATCCCAGCGAAGGTCCCGCCAAGGGGGCATCGGCCCACCGGCACCGTAGGCCAGTGCCGAGTAACTGGCCACCCGCCACGGCCGTTGTACAGGGTGTTGGACGTCGCGGGCAGGACGCCAGCGCGGGCCGGGCACGGTGGGTGGGTCGGTCACGTCGGTGGTGGGCGGCGTACAGGCGGTGTCGTGCTCGGTGGGCGGGAGGCACCTGGCGCTTGGGCTTGCAGGCTTGGTGTTGGCCGGCCAAGGCACCTCCTCATGTCCATCCAACACTTCAAGGTGAACCACGGGATATGGCGTCGTGCCCGGTTGCGCCTGGCCGCAGGCATCCTGCATCGACGCCCACAACGCTTGGAGATCGTCCACCACCTCGGCATCTGTTCGAACCCTGCCAGCCCCCGACACGAGATGGCCCAAAGCGGTCCGATGCCAGTTCTGCGAATGCTTGTCCTGGGGCTTGCGAGGCACGGCGCCCAGCCAGATCTGATGGACGGCGCGGGTCAGCGCCACGTACAGCAGGCGAAGGTCTTCACGCAGGTCCTCGCGGAGGTCTTCCATGGGCGACGGCTCTGCCCCACCCTCGGGTTCGCCCGGCGAGGGCCGTGGGGCCCGACTGGGGCCCCGAACCTGCCATCGGCCCTCTTCGTGCACGAAGGCATAGGTCCGCTTTTCGGACCGCTCGGATGGGCTGCCAACGCCGAATGGCAGCCAGACCAAGGGGTACTGCAAGCCCTTGGACTTGTGAATGGTGACGATCTGCACCACATCGTCCTCGCTTTCCAAGCGCAACAGCGTGGCGTCTCGCAGGCCTGGGGTGGTCTGCAGGGCGGTGACAGGATCGGCCACCACGGTGGAAAAGGCCCTCACCAGGGCGGCGGGCGTCTGGTGTTGCGCCGCCAGTGATTCCAGCCACTCTGCCAGGTGCAGCCAATTGGTTAGGCGGCGCTCGCCCTGGGGCGACGACAGCGCCCGGGCGACCAAGCCCTGTGTGCGGATGAAGTGCCGCACGGCCGCCATCACCCCTTCCCGCTCCCAGCGGACGGCGCAGTCCTGCAAGCCCCGGACCCGGGCATCCCACAGCGGGTCTGCGTCCCGTTCGCGCAGCTGCTCACCCAGGGGGATGGCCATGGACTCGGATGCCCACACCCTTCGAACCAGCGCCAGGTTGCGCGGTTCCAGCAAGGCCTGCAGCAGATCCAGCAGGTCGCGGGCCTCGGGCGACTCCAAGACGGACTCGCGTTCCGATAGGTACACGCTGGCCCAGCCTCGATCGCGCAAGGCCTGGCCCATGGCCTGCGCCTCAGTACCGCTGCGAACCAGAACACAGCAGTCTTTGGGGCGCAAGCGCTGAAAGCCACCGTCAGGGCTTTCGAACCCGACCCCGGGGTGGGTCAGCATCCACACGATCTGGTTTGCTGCCCGGGCAGCGTCCAGGGTTCGCAACGCGCTGGACGTCCCGCACTGCGCCTGGGTCCAAGCGCAAAGGACCGGCATCGGCTGACCATCGCAAACGAGGCGCTGATCAGGGCCTTCGGAGCGCACCTGCTCGAAGGGGACTTCTGGACCATGCAGAAATGCGCCCTGACCGTTCTGGTCGCGGGTGGTTCGAATCTCGGCGTTCAGGAACGCCGTGTTGATGGCCGACACGAGTGGCGCCACGGATCGCCGGTTGCAATCCAGGGTATGCAGCCGACCCGCCAAGCGGCGGCGAACGGTGAGGTAGCTGTGGATGTCGGCACCACGGAATCCATAGATCGACTGCTTGGGATCCCCGATGAACAGCAGGGCATGGTCGTGTGCTTCCTGTGCGGGATACACCTGTTCGAAGAGGGCGAGTTGTGCTGGCGAGGTGTCTTGAAACTCGTCGACCAAGGCCACCGGGAACTGTTGACGAACCTCCAAGGCCTGCGTGGGATGGCCCTGGAAGAAGTGGGTCACTTTCCGCAGGAGGTCATCAAAGGTGTGGGCCGCGTGCTGCTGCTTGCGAAGCTCGAGCGTCTTCGATACCCAGCCCAACGCGTGGATGCCGAGCGCTGAATGGGCATGGGGTATGGCATCCAGATCGTCGAGAAGCTGCTCAAAGGCCAAACTCCAGGCTGGCAAGGCGGTGGCATCGGTGGGGGTGGTCGCCTTGCTGTGCAGCCGCATCAGACCCTCGCGGGTCAGCTTGCCTCGCAGTCGGCGGTCTTCCGGCCCACCTGAGTTGACGCCCTCGAGCCAGGCCGACGGCCCTGCTGCCCACTCCCGGATATCGTGGCACCACCGGCGCACCGAAACCATTCCACCGCGCAGCAGCTGCCCGTTGAAGAACTTGGGATGGCTCAGCAGGCGCGAGGCAAACCAGTCTTCGATCTCATCGGGCACACGCGCCCATCGCGCCTTGAGCGCCGACAGGGCCATGGCCCGTTCCTGCGCCAAGGGCGACAGCACCTCTTGAAGGCTGGCCGTCGGGGCCGTAGGAGCGGGGTGTGGCGAGTGCAGGGCTGGGCTGAGCCAACGGGCCAATTCGTCGGCGGTGGGTGCCACATCGGCCACGGCCTGCATGGACAGATCGTCCAAGGTGTACACCTGCTGGCGCCAATAGTCGCGCACCGTATCCAGTACCCAGCGCTCGTCGGTCTCCAGCAATTGATCAGGACCCCGTTGCCCGGGTGGCAGCGCCCGCTCCAGCAGCAGGCGTTGAACCCAGGCATCGATCGTCATGACGGCCGCGTCGTCCATGCTGGCTGCAGCCTGTTCCAAGCGCCAGGCGGCGGTTTCTCGTGCCGCGCCAGGTGATATGGCCTTCAGCAGATCCTGCAAGAAACGGTCGCTGGACTCGGGCGGAATGCGGCCAGTGAAGACATCCCGGGCCTGGACCAGGCGCGCACGGATGCGGTCCACCAATTCTCGGGTGGCCGCACGCGTAAAGGTGAGCACGAGAATTTCTTGCGGCTTCAAGGCATGGCCGGTGGGGCCACCCATGCCCAAGACCAGCCGTAAGTACAGCGATGCGATCGTCCAGGTCTTGCCCGTACCGGCACTGGCCTCGATCAGGTCCTGACCCTGAAGGGGCAAGGTCATCGGGTGCAGCGCCGTGGTCATCGTGTGCGCGATCCTGTGTCGGCGCGCCCTGAACCCCCTGTGACAGGGACGATCGGCGAGACCCTCACCTGCGTCACACACCACTGCCAAAACGGTGCATACAGGCTCGTCATGGCGTTCTGCCATTCGTCCAGCGACACGGTGGTCGCCGCCGCGTGGCGGCCCTCTGGCGCGAATGCAAAACTGCGCCGCCAAGCAGGGTTACGCTGGGCCTCGCGCATCAGGGCGGCTTGCTGATGACTGGGCGAGCGCTGATGCGCACCCACCAGCCGGGCGGTGGCGGGCTGCGGCTGGTCCGACGACATCCACAGGATCAGGGTGCGGGACACCTGATCGACGTCGTGGCGAGCCTGGTCGGTGCTGGAGGGGCCTGCGTCAACCCAGGCGTCTGGTGCCAGCAGATGGATCTGGAAGGACGGGCCCTGCGCCGCTTGGCAGGTTTGCAGCCACCAGGCTTCGATCAGCCATTCCAAGCGCCAGGCGCTGGGCTCGGTGGCCCATGGATCGCCGCCGGTGAAGGGGCTGGCGGCCCAGATCAGCCGGTGGTCCTGCCCATCGTGGCCGAGTGAGGGCAGACGTTCGCGCAGCGCCCGCAAACGCCCCAGCAGTTGGCTGCCCGCGAGCCGACCCGGCGCAGCCAAGGGCAGCAAGGCCTTCTGTTGCAGCTGGGTCCAACAGTCTTGCGCCCATGATTCGGCTGGGTTCGACATCAGGGTGCCCAGCGCGTCGTTCCAAGCGGCCCAACCGTTGAGTCCCGTCATGGCCAGGGGCTCATCGTCTTCATCGCCCGCTTGCCCGCGCGGCCATCGGATGCCCAATCGCTCCTCCCAGAAGGCGGCAACCGGACACTTCAACCAGCGCAGAACCCGATCGGGGTCTTTCAACAGGATCTGTGTCTGCTCGACCCGTAGGTCATCGGTTTCGCAGCTCTCATCGACCCGATGGCGAGCATCGACCTGACCCCTGCGGACCACATGGGGCTGCCATTCGTGGGCATGGGTGGGCGGCAGTGGGCCATCCATGAAGTAGGCCGCGCTGAAGGGTTGCAGCGGATGGTCCAGCGTGATGGACCGCAGGGCATCGGGGCCCCAGATGGCCGCGACCGTCTCGCGCAGTTGCCCGACCAGCACCGATGCCGGTCGGTGCTGGTTGTCCACGGCTTGCTGCCCCACCCAACTCACCAACAGGTGCTGCCGCGCCGACAGCAGCGCGTCGAGCATCAATTGCCGGTCTTCGATGCGGCGCGAGCGGTCGCCCGGGCGGGCGGTCTCGGGCAGCGCCATGAGGTCGCCCGGTCGGGGCCTGATGGGACGAGGGTACTGACCCTCGTCCATCCCCAGCAGGCACACGACCCGAAAGGGTATGGCACGCAGCGGCATGAGCGTACAGAACGTGACGCCGCTGGCTCTGAACCGCCCCAGCGCCGCCGGCTGGCTGAGTTGGTCCATGATCGACAGGCGCGCCAGCGCGTAACCGATGGGGCTGTTGAACTCGGCATCTTGGGTGTGACGCAGCCAATCACCGACGGCCATCTCCAGCGCGTGGCTGTCTCGTTCCTGGTCCCGGTCGCTGGGCTCCACCAGGTCGGACCACAGTTGTCGAAAGGCACGGGCCCACTCCGCGGGCGGATGGGATTGGCAGGCCCACAGCCGCCAGTCCTCCAGCCGTCTCAGCAGTCCCGCCAGTTGACCTGCGGCTCGAGCGGCCAAGCCCCGTACGCTGTCCAAGGGTGCCCATGGGAGGTGGGGCTGTGCGCCGGCCGCATAGCCCGCCAGCATCCGGTCGACGCCGAACTGCCAGGTCATGGCATGCCCTGCTGCGGCGAACCCCAGTGATTCTCGGTGTTCTGCCGTCAGGCCCCAGCGGATGCCGCTGGCCTGCACCCAGGATTGCAAGGCGTGCTGGTCTTCATCATCCAGGCCCCAGCGCCGGCAGACCGCAGAGGATTGCAGCAAGCCAAGCAACTCCGCGCGGGTGCAGCGCTGAGACGGCAGCGCGAGCAACCAGTCAGCGAGTTCGGGCAGGCCCTGTTCTGGGCCGGGTTGCTGATCGGCGATTCCCCAGGGAATGTGGCGGGGGTCCTGCTCGCTGTAAGCGCCGAAGACAGCCCGAATGGCCGCGGCATGGGTACGCAGGTCGGGCACCATGACCACCACATCGCGGGGTTGTGGGCGCCCGCCCAGATCGGGGCCGGTCAGCTGGTGCAGCAGATGGTCATGCAGGATCTCCAGTTCGCGAAGCGGGGTGTGGGCCCGCACAAACCGAATGGAGCCATCGTCCAGCCGCAGCCCTTGGCGCCGCACATCGTGCGCGACCTCGTGCAAGGGCTCGTTGAGGTGGATGGAGGCCTGCAACCGAGTCAGGGCCGTTTGAGCAGGCCGTTCCGCTTCATGCTCCACCCGTGTGATGCCTCGCTGGTCGAGGCGGGCGATCCGTTCCTCGAATCGATCGACCTGGGTGAGGAAGTCACGCGCCTGTTTGCCCCAGGCGGCCAGCAAGGGGTGGCCCTCATGCGGCGCATCACTCAGGTCAACCCACTGCACCTGGCAGGGGTTGGGCACGGCCAAGACCACCAGGGCATGGCGCGAGAGTGCATCCAGGAGCTCCAGAATCATCGGAGGCAGCGACGTGCTGCCAAACAGGACCACACGCGCGGGCAATTGGGGTAAGGCGCCCAGCGGTGCTTGGCGCAAGTGCTGGATGCAGGCCTCGTGAAGCGCTGCGCGCGATGCCGGCAGCCCCTGGGCTGCCGTCGACGACGCCTCCCGCATGAGCCATTGCCACAGGTCGACCTGCCAATGCTGCTCAGGAGGGACAGGGCGCGCGGTAGCAGGCTGCTGCGGATCCACGCGCAGTTGAGCATGGCCTTGCGCCCAATCCTTCAGCCAATCCGGGCGGAACAGTTGATATTGGTCGAAGAGATCGGCTGCATGCACACACCAGCGGTAAAGCTCCACCGAACACTCACCACCGGGCCATGGGCTGGTGCCTGGGCTTGGCGGGTCGTCACCGCTGGCGGCGGTGGCCGCGAGCCACTGTGCCCGAAGGCGGGGCTGGGCCCCCCATTGGTCCGCCCGCGCGGCCAGGTACCAGGGCAGGATGGACTTGTCGGTCCGCCGGCCACCACGGGCCTGCACGCCCAGCACCGAGCGGTAGAGCCGCCAGGCAAAGCGCGCCGGCAACTCGACACGGAAGCCGGAAAAGATGCCCTGCTGTCGCGCCGATTCCCCCTTG
>RFTU01000064.1 GCA_009923315.1 Betaproteobacteria bacterium | reverse complement strand
CAGCCTGGGTTGCCCCAAAGCCCTCACCGACAGTGAATTGATCCTCACCCAGCTCAGCGCCGAGGGTTATCAGACCTCCCGCGAGTACGCCGGCGCCGACCTGGTCATTGTCAACACCTGCGGCTTCATCGATGACGCCGTCAAGGAAAGCTTGGACACCATCGGGCAGGCCCTCGCGGAAAACGGCCGTGTGATCGTCACGGGCTGCCTCGGCGCAAAGACCGGGGAGGGTGGCGAGAACCTCGTCAAGCAGGTACACCCCAAGGTGCTGGCCGTCACGGGCCCACACGCCACGCATGAAGTGATGGACGCGGTACACCGACACGTGCCCAAGCCCCATGACCCCTTCATCGATCTGGTTCCCCCTCAAGGCATCAAGCTCACCCCACGCCACTACGCCTATCTGAAGATCAGCGAGGGGTGCAACCACACGTGCACCTTCTGCATCATCCCCAGTATGCGAGGCAAGTTGGTGTCTCGCCCCATCGGCGACGTGCTGGAAGAGGCCCGCAAGCTCTTCGAGTCTGGCGTGAAGGAACTGCTGGTGGTCAGCCAGGACACCAGCGCCTACGGTGTGGACGTGCAGTACCGAACCGGTTTTTGGAACGGGCAACCGGTCAAGACCCGCATGGTGGACCTGTGCGAGCGACTGTCCCAGTTGGCCGAGCCTTTCGGCGCTTGGGTGCGTTTGCACTATGTGTACCCCTATCCGCATGTGGACGAGCTCATCCCGATGATGGCCGAAGGCCGCATCCTGCCCTACCTGGACATCCCGTTTCAGCACGCCCATCCCGATGTGCTGCGCCGCATGAAGCGCCCAGCTTCGGGCGAGCGTCACTTGGAGCGACTGCAAGCCTGGCGCGCAGCCTGTCCTGAGCTCGTCATTCGCAGCACGTTCATCGCCGGTTTCCCCGGGGAGACTGAGTCTGAGTTTGACGCGCTGCTCGAATTCGTGCGGGAGGCTCAGATCGACCGCGCCGGCTGTTTCGCCTACTCGCCGGTGCCCGGTGCCGCCGCGAACGATATCCCGGATGCCGTACCGGATGACGTGCGCGAAGACCGGCGGTCTCGGTTCATGGCCGCGGCCGAAGCGGTCTCCGTTCAGCGATTGGCGCGTCGGGTGGGAGCGACGATGCAGGTTCTGGTGGATGAGGCCGTGGCCATGGGACGGCGAGGCGGCGTGGGCAGGACCTACGCCGACGCGCCGGAGATCGATGGCACGGTGCGAATCTTGGCACCGACCAAGGCCTCGCGGACCATGAAGGTGGGCGACTTTGCGAAGGTTCGCATGGTGGCCACCGACGGTCATGATCTGGTCGGCGAGTTGTTGTGAGTCCCATGAGCAAGAAATCCACTGGCCTCATCCATCACCCCTACCGCGCACCAGAGGGTTTTGCATCACCGGTTGTGCCGGTGGCCAAGGCGTCCACGGTGTTGTTTCGCGATATGGCGCACTTGCGCCAACAGCAATGGGTGGACAAGAGCGGCTATACCTACGGCCTGCATGGAACGCCCACGACCTTCACCCTGGAGGCCCGTCTGGCCAGCCTGGAGGGTGCGGCGCATGCGTTGCTGACGCCCAGTGGGCTGTCGGCGATTGCGGTGGTGGACCAAGCCGTTCTGTCCTCGGGTGACCACCTGCTCATCCCCGACAACGCCTATGCCCCCAATCGGGCTTTGGCGCGCCACGAACTGGCGCGATGGGGCATCTCGCATGATGTGTATGACGCCTTGGATGTGGCGTCACTGCGCCGGGCGCTGCGTCCGAACACCAAGCTGGTCTGGGTGGAGGCCCCCGGCTCGATCACCATGGAGTTTCCCGATTTGCCGGGTCTGGTCAAGGCGGTGCGCGACGGGGCGCCGCAAGCAGTGGTGGCGCTGGACAACACATGGGGCGCGGGGCTCGCATTTGATGCCTTTGAACTCGGGCAAGGGCTGTCCGTGGACCTGACCATCCATGCCTTGACGAAGTACCCCTCGGGTGGAGGCGATGTCCTGATGGGCTCGATCTGCGTGGATGATCGATCGCTGCATGATCAACTGGCGTGGACGCACAGTCGGTTGGGCGTCGGGGTCGGCGCCAACGATGTCGAAGTGGTTCTGCGTTCGCTGCCCACCATGGCCTTGCGCTACGCAGCGCAGGATGAGGCGGCTCGGTCCCTGGCGTCTTGGTGTGCCGGCCAGCCCGGTGTTCGTCGAGTGCTGCACCCGGCCCTGCGCGGTTCACCCGGGCATGAACACTGGGCATCGTTGTGCCGCGCGGCTGCGGGCATCTTTTCCATCGAGGTCGAGCCCCGCTTCAGTGCTGCACGGGTGGATGCATTCGTGGAGTCTCTGACGCTGTTTGGAATCGGGTGGAGTTGGGGCGGCGCCCTCAGCCTGGCCGTGCCCTACGACACCAAGGGTTTGCGCAGCCTCAGACACGACTATGAGGGCGTGATCGTGCGCCTGAGTATCGGGTTGGAAGATGTGGAAGACCTGCGGGCTGACCTGGCGCAGGGCTTGGCTCGTTTGGTCGAGGGTTAGGCGTTCGGTGCGCCGCGGAGCAGTCAGCGTTGGCGTTGCTTCATGGCCCGCTCCACTTCCCGCTTGCCCTCGCGCTCCTTGATGGAGTCGCGCTTGTCGTGTTCGGCCTTGCCCTTGGCCAGCGCGATCTCGGCTTTGACCCACCCGTTCTTGAAATGTAGGTTCAGGGGTACCAAGGTGTAGCCTCGCTGCTCCACCTTGCCCACCAGACGGCGAATCTCGGCCTTCTGCAGCAGCAGCTTGCGCGTGCGGTCGGCTTGCGGCTGCACATGGGTAGAAGCGGTGCGCAGGGCGTTGATGCGGCATCCGATGAGGTAAAGCTCGCCGTTCTTGATCACCACGTAGCCGTCGGTCAACTGCACCTGGCCGCTTCGGATGGCCTTGACCTCCCAACCCTCGAGCACCACCCCGGCCTCGTGGCGTTCCTCGAGGTGGTAATCGAATCGGGCACGCCGGTTCTCGGCGATCAGAGGGTTAGGGGTGGCCATGAACTTAAAATTGGACCATTCTATGAAGCACGTGCGGAAATCCGTCCTGCTGTGGTACTCCGCCCGGCAGATGTATGACCTGGTGACCCAGGTACAGGCCTATCCGGAGTTTCTGCCCTGGTGCGACCGCGCGGAAGTGCTGGAACACACGGCTCAGGGCATGACCGCACGGCTGGGCCTCGCATTTTCAGGCCTGCGCCATGCGTTCACCACCCGCAACACGCACCAGGCAGGGCGCATGGTGACGGTGGAGCTGGTGGATGGACCATTTTCCAAGCTCGAAGGCCGCTGGACCTTCACCCCGGTGGGCGGCACGCCGGCAGATGCCGCGGCCCACGCCGATGGTGCCGAACCGGCCGCTTGCCGCGTTGAGTTGGATCTGCAGTATGCGCTTCGTGCCGGGCCGCTGGAGTTGGTGCTCAGCCCCATGTTTGACCGCGTCGCCAATACGCTGGTCGATTGTTTCGTGCAGCGTGCCGAAGCCGTTTATGGCGCCCGTTGATTCGGCCGATATCCCCATCATGACCGACATCCTCAACATTCAGGTGGCCTATTCGCCCGGTCCCGAGGTGGTCGATCGGGTACAACTCAGCCTGCCCGCCGGGTCTACCCTGGGCGATGCCCTGACCGCCAGTGGTTTGCTGCAGCGCCATGCGCTGGGCCCGATGGATGGCCTGGTGCTCGGCGTGTGGGCCAAGATCAGGCCGCTGGACCACCCGCTGCGCGAAGGCGATCGGGTCGAGGTGTACCGGCCGCTGCGGGTGGACCCAAAGGAAGCCCGGCGCCAGCGGTACAAGAAGAGCCGCTGAGACCACCTCCGTATAATTCGTTTTTGCGTCCGGAGATTTCTCATGCGCCTGATCGGCAAAGCGCTCACCTTCGATGACGTGCTGTTGGTCCCTGCGTTTTCCAAGGTGCTGCCGCGGGACACCAGCCTGGCCACGCGCCTGACGCGCAACATCGCGCTGAATCTGCCCTTGGTGTCCGCGGCGATGGACACCGTGACCGAAGCCCGCCTGGCCATCGCGATCGCCCAGGAAGGGGGCATCGGCATCGTGCACAAGAACCTGACGGCGGCCCAACAGGCCGCGGAGGTGGCGCGCGTCAAGCGTTATGAATCGGGCATTCTTCGCGACCCCATCACCATCACGCCCGACACCACGGTTCGCCAAGTCAAGGGCCTTTCGGAGCAACACGGCGTGTCCGGATTTCCGGTTGTCGAAGGGGGTCGTGTAGCGGGCATTGTCAGTGGGCGCGATCTGCGCTTTGAGACCCGCATGGAAGTGCCCGTGCGCGAGATCATGACCCCGCGCGAGCGATTGATCACGGTCCGCGAGGGCGCATCTCTGGAAGAGGGCAAGACCCTGATGCACCGGCACAAGCTCGAGCGCGTGCTGGTGGTCAACGATGCGTTCGAGCTGCGCGGACTGATGACGGTCAAGGACATCACCAAGCAAACCAATTTCCCCAACGCGGCGCGCGACGCGCAGGGCAAACTTCGCGTCGGCGCTGCGGTGGGCGTGGGCGAGGGCACCGAAGAGCGGGTGGAGTGGCTGGTCAAGGCTGGCGTGGACGCGATCATCGTGGACACCGCACATGGCCACAGCGCCGGTGTGATCGAGCGGGTCCGCTGGGTCAAGACCAACTTTCCCGGCGTGGACGTTATCGGCGGCAACATCGCCACCGGCGCGGCTGCGCTGGCTCTGGTGGAAGCGGGCGCGGACGCGGTGAAGGTGGGCATCGGTCCGGGATCCATCTGCACCACCCGGATCGTCGCCGGCGTGGGCGTGCCGCAGATCACGGCCATCGACAATGTGGCCACAGCCCTCAAGGGCAGCGGCGTACCGCTGATCGCAGATGGGGGCATCCGCTTTTCCGGGGATATCGCCAAGGCCGTCGCAGCGGGGGCCAGCACCGTGATGATGGGTGGCATGTTTGCGGGCACGGAAGAGGCTCCAGGCGAGGTCATCTTGTACCAAGGCCGCAGCTACAAGAGCTACCGTGGCATGGGCTCCATTGGGGCCATGAAGGCCGGATCGGCCGACCGCTACTTCCAGGAAAACGACGAGACCACCAACCCCAACGCCGACAAGCTCGTGCCCGAAGGCATCGAGGGTCGCGTGCCCTACAAGGGATCCATGGTCAACATCATCTTCCAGATGGCCGGCGGTTTGCGGGCGGCCATGGGCTACTGCGGTTGCGCCAGCATCGCGCACATGCATGAGCGGGCTGAATTCGTGCAGATCACGGCTGCGGGTATCCGCGAGAGCCACGTGCATGATGTGCAGATCACCAAGGAAGCGCCCAACTACCGTATGGAGTAGGGCCTCGAATGAACACCAACGCCGGCCGTGCGCCGGCCATGCCCTTCATCCTCATCACTGTGCTCATCGATATGGTGTCGGTGGGCCTGATCATTCCCGTGCTGCCTCCGCTGGTCGGGCATTTCGCCTCGGGTGCAGCCGACCACGCCTTCTGGTACGGAGTGGTCTCCTTTGCCTTCGGGGTGGCCAACTTTTTTGGCGCGCCCATCCTTGGGCGGCTGTCCGACCGGTTCGGCCGCCGGCCGGTGCTGTTGGTGGGCTTTCTCGGACTGGCGCTGAACTTCTTCGCCACCGCCATGGCGCAGGCCCTGTGGGTGCTGGTGGCCGTGCGTGCCCTGGGGGGTGTCTGTCAAGCCAATGCGGCCGTCGCACATGCCTATGTGGCCGACATCTCTTCTCCCGAAGACCGAGCGCGGCGCTTCGGTCTGGTGGGGGCGATGTTCGGCGTGGGCTATGTGCTGGGCCCGGTGATGGGGGGGGTGTTGGGTGACATTGACCTGCACCTGCCTTTCTATGTGGCCGGCACCTTGGCAGTGGTCAATACCTTTTACGGGTGGCTGATCCTGCCCGAATCGCTGCCGCCCGGACAGCGTATTCCCTTCGATTGGCGCAAGGCCAACCCCATCAGCTCCCTGCGGGGACTGGCGGCCCTGTCGGGCATCAGGCCCTTGCTGTGGGTGATCGCCCTATCCAACCTCGCGCAGTTCATCCTGCACATGACCTGGGTGCTGTATTGCAGCTTCAAGTTCGGCTGGGGCCCCAAGGAAAACGGGTGGTCGCTCTTCGTTGTAGGCGTGGTGGCTGCGGTGGTGCAGGGAGGCTTGATGCGGGTGCTGCTCAAACGCTACACGCCCCAGCGTCTGGTGCAAATGGGCTTGGTGTCCTCGGCCATGGGCTATCTCGCATGGGGCTTGGCCACGGAGGGCTGGATGATGATGGCCATCGTGGTGTGCAATCTCCTGGGCTTTACCATCACCGCTTCGCTGCAGAGTCTGATTTCCAACGCTGCATCGGATCGGGAACAGGGTACTGCCATGGGTTCCGTGGCCTCCTTGACGAGTGCCATGGCGGTGGCTGCGCCGGTCATCGGCGCCATGCTGCTGGGTTCGGTGTCGCACCTGGGTCCGGCCCACTGGCTGGTGGGCCTGCCCTTCTTCGCCTGCTGCGCACTCCAGGTCGCAGGCGCGGTGATCGCCATTCGTCACTTTTCGAAGGTCAGCCAATCAGAGCGGGCCACCGCCGCTGCGGCGTCGACCTAGGGCCATGCCTGCCGTCGATGAGCCCTTACCGATTGCCGATCCCTCCATGACCGCCGTCGATCCCCACTGCGCTCCATCCCCGATCCGCACTGAAAGCCCCGCGCCATGTCCCACCAGAAGATCCTGATCCTCGACTTCGGCTCGCAGGTCACGCAGTTGATCGCCCGCCGCGTACGCGAAGCCCAGGTCTATTGCGAGATCCACCCGAATGACGTCAGTGATGACTTCATTCGTGCATTTGCGCCTCAGGGCATCATCCTGTCGGGCTCGCATGCCAGCACCTATGAGGACCATGAACTTCGAGCTCCCGCTGCCGTGTTTGAGCAGGGCGTTCCCGTGCTGGGCATCTGCTATGGCATGCAGACCATGGCGGTACAACTCGGCGGCCAAGTCCAGTGGAGCGACACCCGTGAATTCGGCTATGCCGAGGTGCGTGCCCGGGGGCATACGCGTCTCCTCGATGGCATCGAGGACTTTCGAACCGAGCAGGGCCACGGCATGCTCAAGGTGTGGATGAGCCACGGCGACAAGGTCACCGAACTGCCACCGGGCTTCAAACTGATGGCCAGCACATCGAGCTGTCCGATCGCCGGCATGGCCGATGAGGCGCGCGGCCTCTATGCCGTGCAGTTCCACCCCGAAGTGACCCACACCCTGCGTGGGGCCGAGATCTTTCATCGGTTTGTGCGGGATATCTGCGGTTGCCGGGGCGACTGGATCATGGGCGACTACATCGCTGAGGCCGTGGCGCGCATCCGAGAGCAGGTCGGCGATGAGGAGGTGATCCTGGGGCTGTCGGGGGGAGTCGACTCGAGCGTGGCCGCCGCGCTCATCCACCGCGCCATTGGCAACCAACTGACCTGCGTCTTCGTGGATCATGGTCTGTTGCGCCTGCACGAGGGCGACATGGTGATGGAGATGTTCGCGGGCAAGCTGCACGCCAGGGTGATTCGAGTGGATGCCAGCGAGCTGTTCCTGGGTGAACTCACCGGTGTGAGCGACCCAGAGGCCAAGCGCAAGATCATCGGTCGCCTGTTCGTGGATGTCTTCAAGGCCGAGGCCGCCAAGCTCAAGGCTGCACGCCCGGCAGCCGGGCAGGGCGGCCAGGGAGCGTCGGTCAAAGGCGCCGCGTTCCTGGCCCAAGGCACCATCTACCCTGATGTGGTGGAAAGCGGCGGCACCAAGACCAAGAAGGCCACCACCATCAAGAGCCACCACAACGTGGGCGGCCTGCCCGAGCAATTGGGGTTGAAGCTGCTGGAGCCTCTGCGTGAACTGTTCAAGGACGAGGTGCGCGCTCTGGGCGTGGCCCTGGGCCTGCCGCACGAGATGGTCTATCGCCACCCGTTTCCGGGCCCAGGCCTGGGGGTGCGCATTTTGGGCGAAGTCAAACGAGAGTATGCCGACCTGCTGCGCCGAGCCGACCACATCTTCATCGAAGAGTTGCGCCGCGAGGTCGACCCCGCCTCCGGCAAGACCTGGTACGAGCTCACCAGCCAAGCCTTTGCGGTGTTCCTGCCAGTCAAGAGCGTCGGCGTGATGGGTGATGGCCGTACCTATGACCATGTGGTGGCCTTGCGGGCGGTGCAGACCAGCGACTTCATGACCGCCGATTGGGCAGAGTTACCCTATGGCCTGCTCAAGAGGGTCAGCAGCCGCATCATCAATGAGGTGCGTGGCATCAACCGCGTGACCTACGATGTGTCGAGCAAGCCACCTGCCACCATCGAGTGGGAGTGATGCCCCATGAATCCCGGGGACGACCACTGGATGCGCCAAGCCCTGCGGCAAGCTGAGGAGGCTGGGCTGCGCGGAGAAGTCCCGGTGGGCGCGGTGCTGGTGCGTGAGGGCGAGGTCGTGGCGGCGGGCTTCAATCAGCCGATCGCCCTGCACGACCCCAGCGCCCACGCCGAAATGCTGGCCCTGCGGGCTGCAGGCCAACGGCTGCAAAACTACCGCCTGCCAGGCTTGGAGCTCTTCGTCACCCTGGAGCCCTGTGCCATGTGTGCCATGGCGCTGCTGCATGCGCGCGTGTCCCGCGTCGTGTTCGCCGCTTCAGACCCGAAGACGGGCGCCGCCGGCTCGGTTCTGAACCTCTTTGCCCAGCCGCAACTCAACCACCACACGGCCGTGACAGGCGGCGTGTTGGCCGATGAATCGGCAGCCCTCTTGCAGGCCTTCTTTCGGCAACGCCGCGCACGACGCGTCCCAGGTGATCCAGCATGAGTTCAACGAAGACTTTGACCATCTTTGCCGCCTCCGGCGTGGAAACGCGCCGCGCCCACCTGCGCCGCGCGTGCCGCCGCCTACAAGCCATGGGCTATGAGGTGACCGAGGACGAGAGCACGCGCCTGCGCCATCAGCGCTTTGCGGGTGACGACTCGCAGCGCCTGGCCGCCTTGCACCGGGTGGCGGATGCCGCGCCTGCGGTGGCGCTGGCTTGCCGGGGCGGTTACGGCATCACGCGCTTGCTCGACGGCATCCACTGGCGACGTTTGCAACGCAGCGTGGAGCGTGGCACGCGTTGGATCGGTTACAGCGACCTGACCGCGCTGAGCCTGGCCTTGCTGGCCCACACGGGCGCGGGCTCTTGGCATGGGCCGATGGCATCAGAAGATTTCGGTCGGAAACGGGGCGAGGATCCCGAGGTGGACGAGGCCAACGACATCACCTGCGAGACCTTCGATCAGGCCATGAGCGGATCACTCGAGGCGGTGGGATTCCGGACCGCCAGGGGCCGTGACGGGTTCTGTGCCACGGGGACGCTCTGGGGCGGCAATCTGAGCATGATTTGCAGCTTGTTGGGTACGTCGCACCTCCCGCGCGTGAAGGGCGGTGTCCTGTTCCTGGAGGATGTGGGTGAGCACCCCTACCGAGTGGAGCGGATGCTGCTGCAGCTGGCGCAGGCGGGCATATTGGCCCAACAGCGAGCGGTGCTGCTGGGCCACTTCAGTGCGTGGAAGCCCTCGCCACTGGACCGCGGTTATGCCCTCAAACAGGTCTGGGAACGGGTGGGACAGGCGTGCCCGAAGACGCCATTGCTGACCGGCCTGCCGGTCGGGCATGTTCCCTTGAACATGGCCTTGCCACAGGGACGCAAGGTGAAGCTGCAGGTCGAAGGCAGTACGGCCTATCTGTTCTTCGACGTCTGAGTGCCCACGAAGTAGTCCTTCACCGGATTTCCCGCGGCAGCCAACGCATCAGCCATGCGCTTGGCCTGAGCAGGCGGCGTACGCGTGTCCAACTCCCCCACATACATGAACACGGGGATCTTGATGCGCTCGGCATGGAACACAGGGGACTGCTCACGGACCTTCGGATCGTCAAAATCCTTTACCCCCTGCACCTTGCGCCAGAGTTCCACGGCCGCCGGTGAGAAGGCATAGTCCGCCCGTTCCCGCTGGAACTTCAGATCCGTGACGGGCAAGCCCGAGATCGCGCAGGCAAAGGGGTTGCTGGGCCTGGTGGCGGCCTGCAGCGCGGCGTAGCCACCGTAGCTGGCTCCGGAGATGCAGATGCGCTGGGGGTCGGCGAACCCTTGCTCCACAGCCCACGCGGCGGCGTCCTCATGGTCTTCGGACATCTGCTGGCCATAGGTACCGAAGCCCGCATAGTAGAGCTTGGAGCCCAACTCGGGTGTGATCCGGAAGTTGGGCAGTACCACGGCATAGCCGCGCGACGCGAGCACTTGGGCCTCGCGTACACCGAAGGAGGGGCCGAACCGTCCGCCCTGCACCACATCGCGCGCAAAGGGTCCGCCATGGATGTGCACGACCGTGGGCAGCCGCTGACCGGCTTTGTGCTCCTTGGGCAGCACCACATAGGAGGGGATCTCCAGGCCATCGCGCGTCTTCAGTCGAAACGGCTTGACCGACGCCAACTGACCCTCGAGCCATGGGCGCGAGGCGCCGATTTCCTCGATGCGCTTGTTCTGCTTGTCGTACAGGTACAAGCGACCCGGCAGGGTGTCGGAGTAACTGCTGATCAACAGCCGGCTCGACAGTCGGCTGCCCGCGAGCACATTGAATCGATCGGGCCAGGTGGCATCCACTGAGGCCTGTATCTTCTCCATCGCCTCGTCTACCCACGCGACCTGCGGCCTGTCGGCGTCGATGCGCAGCCCGGCCAACTCTCGGGTTTCGGGGTCGAAGATCAGACTGTTCAAGGGCGTTCCCTGGGGTGAGGCCCCCAGGTCGTACTGGGGGTGCTGAGCCACCATCTCCACCCGTTTTCGCTCATTGGGGTTGTAGCGGTAGATGGCCATATTGGCCCGGCCTTCATTGCTGGCCACGTACAGGTGCACGTCGTCGGTGTCGAATGCCAGCGGCACAAAAGCCGGGGGCTGGGTTTGGTCAAAGCGCGCGAGTTCCTGCCACGGGGAATCCGCGTCCCGGCGGTAGTGCACGATGCGTTGGGTACTGCGGCCCGCCCCGCCTGCGATGGCCACCCGCGGGACCAGCTTGCTGTCCAACACCCAGGAACTGATTCGGTCGCTGGGGCGCCCAGCTGTCAAGAGCCGGTAGCGGCCATTGCTCAGGTTGATGCGGTAAAGGTCAAAAGAGTCGTCGTTGGCCACCACCGCGGACACGATCATCTCGTCTGTCGAGCCCGGCACCGGGTGCAGCGGTTGCATCGCCAAGAAACCGCCGGTTTCATTCTTCATCAGTTGGCTGGCGGTGCGTGCCAACTGCCGACCTTCACTGCCGTCACGCTTGATGACGAAGAGGCCCCCTGAGCGAGGCGCATCCTGCCCTGAAGGGGCATTGAGCTGAACGGCGCTGTACAGGATGCGCTCGTTGCCCACCCAACGCAGCCGCCCCAGATCGATGTTGTCGTATCGGGTGAGCACCGAGGCCTGACGGGTGTCCAGGTCGATCACCACGAGATTCAGTCGATTGTTGACGGAGGACAGGGTGGCCAGGTAGCGACCATTGGGCGACAAGACCGCCTCGGAAAACTCCGGGCGCCGGAAGAATGCTTCGAGATTGATCCAGTTGGCGCCCTCCACCTGTACCGAGGAGGTGCGCGCCGGATCGGCAACCGCACCGCCCGGGCCTGAAGCCGCCGGAACGCCCGGGGCTGCGCCAAAACTGTGTGCCACCCCGCAACAAAGCGTCGCGGCGGCCCAGCGCGACAGGGCCCGATTCATCCCGTCGCTGAAGCGCAGGCGAGTGTGGCGTGATCCGATGTCGTGGCTCATAAGGTGGTGAAAGGCAGGCATCTGAAGACAACGCCAAGAGGAGATGAGGCTCAGATCACGGCGCCGTGCTGAGGTTCCATGCCACCAGGCCCAAGGGGCACTCGACCCGATGGACGGACAAGGTGCGGGGGCCGGAAAGGGCTGCCTGCAGCGCTGACCTCCAGGCGCCAACCTCGGAATCATCCAAGGCGCTGGCCTGCATCTGCGTCAGCCTTGCCAGCTCGGTTTCATAGGCTTGGCCCTGGCGTGCCATCTGTTGTACCGCGGCGTCCGCGCCGATCTGAGTCACCTGTCGAAGTGTGTGGGTGAAGCCGTGCAACAGGTCCATCAGCACCGCACTGGGCCGCCCCCGCTCTTCCATCACCTGCTTGAGGCGGTCGACCCCTGCGTTGTAGGCATCGCGAACCTCGACCCCGTGCATCATGCGCGGCAGTGGGTCGCTGGGCGCCGTGGCCAGGGCCTCCACCAAGGCCGCCCCGAGTTTGGGCAGTTCCACCTCGTGAAGGGCGAGCCGGAGATCGGCGGCATGTTCACGGCTGGCCACGTCGATCAACGAGCCACGCGCGTGCAGCACCGCTTCCAGCTGTCCATGAGGCTTGAGCCATTGGGGTAGGGCCAGCACCAGGGCGTGGAGCCCCACGTATTCGAGCCCGAAGTTGCTGACCAGTGCATCAACCGGGCCCTCCAGGGGCAGCGAGTCTTCGAATCGGGTCTGCTCACGGACCCGGACGCCCGAAGGCATCGACTGCTGCCAGCCTAGCCCCAGATGCGCTTGGTCGATGCACCACCAGGTGGTCGGCGCCGCCAGGGTCCAATCCAGGCTGGCCATCAGACGCGCCAGGATGGCCGGTCCGCTGCCCACATCAACGATCTGATGGCAGGCTTTGAGGGTCGTCACGCGTTGTGCCCAGAGCCCCCGTAGGGCCTGGGCCACGGGGTCGGCACCCTGCAGGTCGATGGACCCCGTCAGCGTTCGCCGCCAATGGTCGCTCCAGGGGGCCACCGTCTGGGGCGACGCCTGCACCGTGTCAACGCGGATGGAGGGGCTTGGGGAGCTCATGGCCAAGGTTCGAAGTCGGGAGGCGATTCGAGATCCGTCAAGGTCGTGATCAAGGCGGTGAAGGCTTGACGCTCCACGATCGTCAGCTCGGGATGCCAGGCATCGGTCAGCAGGATGCCGCGTAC
>RFTU01000063.1 GCA_009923315.1 Betaproteobacteria bacterium | reverse complement strand
ACATAGTGATCGGTGAAGGCCGGCAACACGTCCCGGTCTACATAGAGCCGCGAGGGGGCCATGCAGGCCTGCCCAGCATTGCGGTGCTTGTGGGCAACCAGCATGTTGGCCACGGATTCGAGTGGTGCGTCGCGACACACGATCACAGGTGCGTGCCCACCCAACTCGAGAGTCGAACGCTTGAAATCGGTGCTGCATTGATGTGCCAGAGCACGACCCACCGCCACAGATCCAGTGAAGCTCACTTTGCGAACCACGGGGCTGGCGATCGCTTGCGAGCACAGAGCCTTGGCATCTCCGAACACCGCCTGCAGTACACCCGGTGGTAGGGCCTGATTGAGCGCTGACAGAAATGCGCCGACGGCCACCGGCGTTTCCTCCGGCAACTTGGCGATGACGCTGCAGCCTGCTGCCAAGGCCGCGCCAACTTTGCGCGCGCACAGGATGACCGGGTAGTTCCATGGGGAGATCGCAAGGGCCACACCGGCTGGGCGAGGCATGACGGTGACCACGCCCTGCGGAAGGCGCGAGGGGATCGTGCGACCATGGATGCGCCGTCCCTCCTGCGCGAACCAACGCACCATCTCAACAGCTACCTGGACTTCTAGGCGCGATTCCCCCAGGGTTTTGCCCTGCTCGAGCGTGAGCCAGCGGCTCATTTCATCGATGGAGCCGAGCACCTTTTGTAGCCCTTGTTCGATCAGTTGCGCACGCTGAAAGGCGGGCGTCTGACCCCAGGGCTTGAGCGCTTGTTGCGCGGCCATCAGCGCGATGTTGAGGTCATTTGGAGTGGCGCTACGACAATTGCTCAAGGCTTGCCCGGTAGCAGGGTTCAGGAGAGTCCACTGCGTATCCCCATTACCTTCCCGCCACTCACCATTGATCAGTATTCGCGGAACGGGTAGGGTGGTGGCTTCTGGTTCAAGGCTCACGCTCATCTCCCCCAATCAAGCCCAATGCGCTTTGAGCATCTGCGACACCAGCCCGAGCAGCGCCAAGCCAATCAAGGTTGATGTCAGCCGGCGAATATGAACGGGGCTTAGCCTTTGAAAGACCCAAGGGCCGAACAACAGAGCGATCAACCCGCCTGCGCAGACGGCAACAGCCACGCGCCAAGCCACGGCGTCATGGACACCGAAGGCCAGGCTCGTGACGCCTGAAAGCGCCAAACCGATCACCAGCGAGGTTCCCACCACTGTTTTGGCAGACTCGGATGTGACGGACAACAAGGCTGGTGTGACCAGTACACCGCCACCGGTGCCGGTGGCGCCTACCAATGCGCCCGATGTGGCTGCCAGGGCAGGCAATCCCAACCGTTGCAGCATCACCTCCCAGCGGTTGATATGCAGGCTCATCCAGGCCATCAGGCCAGCACTGACGGTCAGGCACTGCAGCACCAGGTCGAGGCTCTGGTGATCAGCCATGGTGCTGTGCAGCCAAGACACCATCGCTGCGCTCGCGGTGCAGGCCGCCAAGGCCGCGGGGAGGAACATACGCAGCAGGCCCGCTGACACATGACCGCGGCATCCGTGACTCCATCCTGCGCCCACCTTGAACACAAAGGAAAACACGCTGGCCGTTCCTACTGCCAATACGGGTTCCAGGCCGAAGAGCACGATCAGTGATGGAACCACCAGAACGCCGCCGCCCACTCCGCTCAGGTACATCAGCAGCCCAGCGGCGGTGCCGAACACCATGTGCTGCAAGATCTCCATACGCGGTTGGGAGAGAAAGCCCTCAGATACGAGCCAAGGCCCGGTCGATGCGTCGCAGTCCGTCCGTGAGGTCTTCTTCGGTGAGCCCTGCGCCCACGAAGTAGCGATCTCCCCGACCTGGGTACACACCTTCCTCAATCAGCGCCAGGCGGAATCGCGCAGCCTTTTGTCGGTCAGCATGTGCCGCCAGTTGCGCCGGCGTGTGTGCCACCTGCAAATCCGTGAAGTGCCCACAGAAAACGCCACGAACGCCCTGGACCAACATGGCGTGCCCATGCCTTTGGGCAAGCCGTCGAAACTCCTGCATGAACAGGCCTTGAATCCGGTCGATCTGTCGATAAACCGCTCCGTCATCGCGCTCAAGCATCCGCATGGTAGTCACGCCTGCAGCCATGCTCATGGGCGCAGCGTTGAAAGTCCCAGCCCCCACTACACGGTTCGTGCGGATGAGGTCCATCAAGTCTTCACGCCCGGCCACAGCCGCCAGCGGCATTCCACCGGCTATGGCCTTGCCGAAACTCGACACATCCGGCGTCACGCCGTAATGGCCTTGCGCACCGGAGAGGCCCATTCGGAACCCCGTGATCACCTCATCGATGCAGAAGATCACGCCGTACTGCGTACAAAGTTCCCGCACCCGCTCCAGATAGCCGGGCTTGGGTAGGCAGCAGCCCCCGTTGGTCATGGCCCCTTCCATGATCACCAGTGCAATCTCGTGGCCACAGCGCTTGAGCAGAGCCTCGAGTGCTTCGGCGTCGTTCCAAGGAATCTTGAGCGACTCCTGGAAGGCCAAATGTGAGCGACCCTCGGTGTGCATGGGGTCGTGCTCGTTCTCGCGCGCGAAGGGTAGAGCGTCTTCGGCCGCGTCTGCACGGCCGCCTAACACGTTGTCCAGCCAGCCGTGGTAATGCCCATCGAAGCGAACGAACAGGCGCCGGCCGGTATACGCTCGCGCCAGCCGCACCACCATCTGCACGGCCTCGGAGCCGGTGGTTACAAATCGAACCTTGTCGGCACAGGGTACGTTCTTGACGATGTGCTCCGCCAAGACCACCTCATTGGCTGTTTGCAGCATGCCGGATGCAATGACGAACAGCTTGTCGAGTTGCTCGTGCAGCGTCTGCAGATACTCCCGGTGACCATGGCCCCAGATCCCGGGACCCATGCCGATGGCGAAGTCGATGAGCTCGCGTCCGTCCACGTCCCACAGCCGCTGCCCCAGGCCACGTTCTACGAAGACCGCCGGCTCGGGACTCGCACGCAGATTGCTTTGGCGCCCTGGCATCACCGCCAGGGCCCGCTGCGCGAGTTCAGCCGTCATGGCGGTTGCGGTTACGGCGCTTTCGATGGGTTGATTCATGATGCAGCCGGGTTGTTGTCGATGGTGCAAACGGTATCCCCGACGTTGACGTCGCCGCCGGCAGCAACGGCAATGGAAAGAAGCACACCGTCGCAGGGAGCTTCAATCTCCATTGTCACCTTTTCGCTTTCGATGTCGTACAGCGCCTCACCCTTCGTGAAGCGCTGGCCCGGTGACTTGTGCCACTGGCTGATGGTGGCCGACTCCATGTTCATGCCGACTCGAGAGAGCTTGAGATTGACCTTCACGTGATCCTCAAAGTTGACGTGTAACCGCCGTGATGGCGGCTTGAATACGGGGAATGCTGGGCATCACCAGCTTTTCAAGATTGGGGGCGTACGGCATGGGCACGTCGGGCACCGTGACTCGCTTGATAGGCGCCTTCAAGGATTCGAAGGCCTCATCGGCTATGACTGCTGCGATGTGGCTGGCCGCGCTGCAGCAGTCGCGCGATTCGTCGACGATCACCAGGCGACCTGTCTTTTGCACCGACTTCACGATCGATCCGATGTCCAGCGGAACCAGGGTTCGGGGGTCGATCACTTCTGCGTTCAGCCCACTGGTTTCGTACTCCAGTTGGGCGGCTTGTAGGGCCAGCTTGACCATCGAGCCGATGGCCACCACCGTTACGTCACCACCCTCGCGCCGCACGGCGGCTTGCCCGAGCGGGATGATGAAGTCCTCGTCCGGCACGTCACCCATGTCGCCCCCGCGCCCACCGGCCTCCAGGAAGAAACTCGGGTTGTCACCACGGATGCACGCCTTCATCAAGCCCTTGGCGTCTGCCGGGGTCGATGGCACCACCACCTGGATTCCGCTGAGGTTCATCAGCATCGGGTAAGGCGTATCGGAGTGGTGGGCTGCGATGGACTTGCCGCCTCCATAGGCCGCCACATAGGTTACCGGCAGCCGTGCCTGACCACCGGTCATGTAGCGCAATTTGGCCGCCTGATTGGCGATCGAGTCGAACCCCGTGTAGACGAAATTCGCAAACATCATGTGGGCCACGACGCGATGCCCAGCGGCGGCAGCCCCCAGGGCCATTCCGGTGATCAAGGTTTCGCAAATCGGGGTGTTGCGGATTCGAGTGGGACCGAAGCGCTCGGATAAGCCGCGTGTGTCACCGAAGAGGCTGATCTCGACGTCTTCGCCGAAGAGGATGACGCGTTCGTCGCGGGTCATCTCTTCCACCAAGGCGTCGTTGATCGCTTGGATTAGGCGGCGTTTGGCCATGTCGAGGTCTCGAAGGAAATAGGGGCCGTTAGGCGTAGACGAACTCAAGCGCCTGCGCATCAGGCGGCGGCGGGCTGTTCTTGGCGAACTCGACGGCCTGCTCAACCGCGTCCTTGACACGCGCTTCGATCGCATCGAGGTCAGCCTCCACGGCTATGCCGCGAGCCTGGAGTACCTGTGCCGAACGCCGCAGCGGGTCACGCGCGATCCACTGCTCCACCTCGGCAGCTTCTCGGTATCGTGCACCTTGAAGGAAACCCGTTTCGGCCTCCACGTGACCCGAGAGGCGGTAGGTCATGGCCTCAATAAGGGTGGGGCCCTGGCCTGATCGCGCCCGGGTAACTGCTCGCCCTGCAGCCTCCCAGACCGCGTTCACGTCGTTGCCATCGACCACGCAAGCCGGCACGCCGTACGGCGCGGCGCGGTCGGCAATCTCGCCGGCCACGACGGTGGAGGTGGCCGAAAACTCCGAGAACCGGTTGTTCTCGCAGACGAACAGCATCGGCAACTTCCACAGCGCGGCCAAGTTCAAGGCCTCGGACACCACGCCTTGAGTGCTGGCGCCATCGCCGAAGAACACCACGGCCACATGACCGTCGCCCTTGAGGTGCTCGGAGTAGGCGGCACCGCAGATGAGGCTCACGCCTCCCCCCACGATCCCGTTGGCACCTAGGATTCCGCGCGAGAAATCGGCGACGTGCATGGTGCCACCCATACCCTTGCATACACCCGTGGCCTTGGCGTGGATCTCCGCCATCATGGCTGGCAGATCGCCGCCCTTGGCCAGGAAGTGGCCGTGTCCACGATGGGTGCTCGCGATCCAGTCGCGGTCGCTCAAGTGGTGGCACACGCCAACTGCCACGGCCTCCTGGCCGCTGTATAGGTGAACGCCGGCGATTAAATCGCCCGCCTTGAAGTCGGCTCCCAGCCTCTCTTCGGTCCGGCGGATCAGCAGCATCCGCTCATACATGGCCAACAACGTGCCGCCAGAGGGCTCACCTGCGTTGATGGCGTCGGTCGATGGCGGTGATGACATGTCTGAACCTTGTGAAGGTGCGTCCAATAGGGTGCAAATATAGCAACCGACGTTTCTAAAAGATATATATCGTTAACACCGATCACTCACTCATCCGATCACTCAAGATATGCAAGCGAAACGTTGCAACTATGGTTACGATGCGCAAATGACCAGCCCAAGAAAGTGACCATGAGCAAGACCGTTGCCAAGGCGCTCCTCATCCTCAAGCAGTTCAAGCCCGGCGTGGACGATCTAGGCGCCAGCGAGATCGGGCGCATGCTTGACATGGACAAGGTGATCGCGCACCGCCTGCTCAAGACACTGGCGGCCGAGGAATTCGTGGTGCAGGACCCCGTGACTCGACGCTTTCGGCTAGGGCCGGGCCTGATCAGCCTGGCCAGTCACAACTTGCGTGAGGCACCGATTGCCGAGGTTGGATTGCCTTGGATGCTGAAACTGCGCGATCTGTGTGACGAAACCCTGATGATCAGTGTTCGGCGTGGTACCGAGGTCGTGGTGGTCAGCGCGCTGGAGAGCCGCCAAGCCATGCGTGTGACGGCGGCTGTAGGAGACGCCGAATCGCTGCACTGCACCGCATCGGGCAAGCTGATGCTGGCGTGGGGGCCTCAGGCCCTTTTCGACCAGTTACTGCTGGGAGGTTTGCCGGCGTTGACGGAGCGGACGATTCGAACGCCCGACAAGTTGCGCGCCGAAGTTGCCCGGGCCAAGACCCAAGGGTGGGCTTCGGATGACGAGGAGAACGTCATGGGCATCCGCGCCATCGCCGCTCCGATCTTCTCCCGCCTGGGTGAAGTGCAGGCCTGTCTGATCGTCAGAGGGCCGAAGTCCCGCATGGGTGACGAGGTGCTTCAACGTATCGTCCCTGAGTTGCGTGCGGCCGCCAAGGCGATCTCCGAAAGTTTCGGACACCCTCCCGCCGCGTAGCGTCACCCCGCCTTCCGGGCCTTGCATCGCTCCACATGGCACGCCATATGATTTGCGCTTTGAGTAATTCCATTGATAATGAAGAAACACTAGGTCGACTTTGACCGTTTCATCATCAACGCAAAGGCCCGATTGGGCAGACAGGCGCGCTTCGATGGACATCGTGATCGTGGGGGCAGGGATCGGGGGACTGACGGCGGCCTCCTTGCTTTTGGCCAAGGGCCATCGGGTCCGGGTGTTGGAGCAGGCGTCCCAGCTGGGTGAGGTGGGAGCCGGTATCCAGATGAGTGCCAATGCCGTCAAGGTACTCAAGGCAGTCGGTGTCGAGTCCACACTTGAGGAGAAGGGTGTCAAGCCTGAGGCCTTCGAGTTCCGCCGATTCAATACCGGGGAACTGCTCCACCGCATTCCTCTTGGCATCTCGCACTTGGAGCGCCACGGTGCCTGCTATTACCAGATGCACCGAGTGGACCTTCATGCTGCCCTGGTCGACACGGTGCTGATGCGGCAGCCCGGTGCGATCGAACTCAGTTGCCGAGTGCAGTCCGTGCATGAGGAGGCACACGGTGCGGCGGTCACCACCAGCGACGGTCGAACCTTCAAGGCGGATCTGGTCGTGGGGGCCGATGGCGTGAAGTCAGTCGTTCGGCAGCATGTCTTGGGTGCTGACAAGCCGGTCTTCACCGGCCAAGTGGCGTGGCGCGTAACGGTGCCCACTGAACGCATTGCGGTGGATCAACGTCCGCCAGTGGTATCCACGGTGTGGTGCGGGCCTCGCAATCACGGGGTGATGTACTACCTGAGGGGCGGTCGTCTGCTGAACTTTGTGGGTTGCATGGCGCGCCCCTGGGAAGAGGAGTCCTGGACTTCGGCGCGCCCCTGGCAGGAGTTGAGCGATGACTACACCGGTTGGCATCCGATGGTCCGCGCAGTGATCGAATCCGCAGACCGGGATCAGTGCTATCGATGGGCGCTCAACAGCCGGGAACCCGCCACGGTGTGGAGTACCGAACGTGTGACCCTGTTGGGAGATGCAGTGCACTCCACCTTGCCCTACATGGCGCAGGGCGCGGCTATGGCCATTGAAGATGCCGCCGTGCTCACACGCGTCCTAGACGGGCCGAACCTTAACCTGCCGCAGGCTTTGAAGACTTATCACGAGCACCGCGCCCCGCGCACCACGCGGATCGTTCGAGAGTCCTCTGAAATGGGCAGTCTCTACCAAATCGATAACGCGCAGGAAATGCGGCAGGCCTTCCACGACCGGAACATCGCCAAGTCACGCAACGAGTGGCTCTACCCCTACGACCCTCTGAAGGTCAGCCTGCAGTGAGGAGGTTCGGCAGATGATCCATTCTGACCTCACATCGGGTAATCCCCTTGAGTTGTCGTCAACCGCAGGGCTACCCGTGCGGCGCCTCATTCACACCGGGATGACGGTGCACCGACTCGAGCCCATGATGTCCTTCCTGGTGGAGGTATTGGGCTTCACCTCCGAGCCCGTGCGACAGATTCCGCCGGGGCCAACCCTGCCTACCATCACGGGCATCGCCGATGCCGCGGCCCGAGTGGTGATGGTCACCTCACCTTGCGGCGCGGTGGTGGAGCTGTTGGAATACAGCGCACCGGAGTCTGCGACCATGCGTGCGCCTAGGCCATGTGACATTGGCGCGGCCCACTTGGCACTTGACGTGGAATCGGTGCAGGATGTGATCGACCGGGCTGCTGCGTGGGGATTCGATGTGGCCGGTGGTATTCAGCCGCTGACCGGGGGGCCCTTCGCAGGCCGGCGTGTGGCCTACATACGCGACGCGCAGGGCTTCACGCTCGAACTCATCGGGGGCTGAAGCGAACCTGCCCGCGCAAGAGGGCAGGTTACGCCGTGATCAGGGATGCGTGTTCCCCAGGAGCAGCGAGGGTACGCGGTGGACCCCGAAGACCTCCAGCTGGTAGATCTGATGAGCCGGTTGAAACTCAATGTCCAGCACCGGCTTGAGTGGATCTGACTTCCTGAATTCGCGAATCCGGGGCGATGAAGGCAGGTCGTCCGCATACACCTTGCTGCGATCCCGCTGGTCCCAGGTTTCGATGGTCAAGCCGGGGAAGCACAGCGAGAAGGCCACCAGCACATTACGCGTCTTGGGCAGCACATGGGCATCGCCCATCGCAAACGAGTTGCACGACACGTCGCCGCGCATCGGCGTGGCGAAGGTGACGCGTGCCGTCATGGCCCTGTCGTCGATCTCGTAGACCAGTGCGTTGCTGAAGGACTCGCTGGCCGGCTTGGATACCTCACCTGTGAACGGTATGGCTTGGTGCACGTTGTTGTTGAAGACAACGATGTGTCCGTCGGGCGTCACCCGAGGGTTGTGCTGATGACTGGGGTACTGGAAGTTCTCGCCCACCGGCTTGAGCAGCTTCTGCCGCAGCGCGGGTGACCAACCCACATCCCGCGACAGGATCCATTTGATCGCTTTGGTCTTGCGGTCGATCTTGATGACGGCATCCAGATTACGGAAAGACACGAGTACCGAGTCGTCGCGGGCGTCATAGTGCACGCCGTTGCCATGGGTCCAGTCCACCGCACCCGGAAAGCCCCGTACCGTCCAGTAGGACCAGAAGGTATCAAATCCAATCTTGAAGGGATCCAAGTAGTCAAAGGCGTCCCATGTCCAGACCACGCGGCCTTCCGGCGTGAACTCGATGATCCGGTCCCCCATCACCGTTTGAGTGGCGCGCGGCGCACGGGCATCGTGTTCGCTGGTGTAGTAGTTCTCGATGACACGCGGCACGGCCTCAAGCGAAAGGAAGTTGCCGTTGGGCATTTCTTCGGGCTGATGGTGCAGCGTCACTGCGTCCACAGGTATGGACCGCGGCGGCATTGGGCGCGGGCCTTTTGCGGCTCCCCAACGTCGCACTTCATTGCCCAGCACGTCGATCTCCACTGGGCTGAACTGCGCCGTGTGGAAAAAGATGTTGCCATTGGCTAGCGTGGCCACGCCGGAAATGCGGGAGTCCGATCGGTAGTACCAGACGACTTCCCCGCGGCTATTGAGCCCCAGGATGAGCGCCCAGCCCACGGTGAATTGGCGCTGCGCTGCTGTCATCAACTCTGAGCGACCCAGTGCGCGGCGACGTACGGTGGCCAGAGTAATGCCTGGCTCCATCTGAGTGGGCTCCGCTCGATGCACTTGTAGTCGGGGGAACTCCAGCGCGTCCGAAGGTAGGGGCGGTGGGCGGTAGCGCAGCACTTCGCCAGCCAGCGCGCGGGCCCCATCGGTGCCTACGGCGGTCACCGTCAAGCGGTGTTCGATGCCTGGACGCATACCCACGATGGGAAGCTGTGCCGATGGGCTGCCGGGCTTAAAGCGCAGGGTCCACTGGTCGCGCCCATCGTCCATGGCGACTTCAATGGCGGCGGCCTTGTCGGTCGCTACTGTCAACACGGCAGCCAGGGGCGCGCGCGGGTTGGGGTTCTGCGAGACCTTGGGTGCCTCAGTGAAACGAAGGGCATGGGCCGAGCTGGCCATGCCCGTGAGCGCGAGGCACAGCAGAGCCAATCGGCCAACAGAGGGGATGCCCATAGACAGACCTACTCGAATTGTGATGGTGTGGACGGCGACCGTCGTGTGGTGGCCAGGGCGATGACGGCCAAGGCCGCCACAATTGCCGGCGCAACAGCCGCAGAAAAGATCTGAGCATTGCTCCATCCCGCCGACAACGCCGACCCAGCCAACAGCGGGCTGAGCACCGCGCCCACGCGCCCTACACCCAAACCCAGGCCCACACCGGAGGCACGAATGGCCGGTGGGTAGTGGCTTGCAGCCAAGGCACCCAGGCATAGTGATGCGCCTACAACGGAGAACCCGGTCAGGAACGTCACGACGCTGGTGATGATGGACAAGTTTTGTATCTGTCCTAGTGATACCAAGCAGGCAGCTGCCGCCAGGTAAGCCACCGCGAGCAGTCGCTCCAGCGGCATTCGACTCGACAGCGCGGCCACAGCCACACCGCCGATGAGGGCACCGAAGTCCCACAGCGAGAACGTCCGCAGGACGCCATCCAGCGGTATTCCGCTGCGCTCCAAGAGCGTGACGTACCAACTCTGCACAAAGAACACCATCGCTTGGGTGCAGATGAACAGCACCCACAGCAGCAGGGTGGTCCGGGTGCGGCCCTCTTGGAAGAGCGCCAAAACGCCCGATGGTGTCTCTGGCGATGGATCCGTGTGGGGCTCACCGCTCAATGGGAGGGCGGCCGCCTTCTTGGCAGTCTGCCTGGCCAACAGGAAGGCCGGCGACTCTGGAATCACGCGCCACGCCACCACGGCCAGCAGAAGCGGCGCGGCGCCACCAAAGAGGAATACGGAGGGCCATCCATAGGCCGGTATCACCACCGACGCCAGCAGACTGCCCATCGCGCCACCGAGGGCCGCGCCGCTGTAGACCACCACGACCATCAGATTGCGCCTCTTTTCAGGAACCAACTCACTGACGAGTGCGATGACGTTCGGGATTGCGCCGCCCATCCCTACGCCCACCAGGAAGCGCCACATGACCAGTTGATCGATGCTGGTGGTGCTCATGGTGGCCAGACTGACCGCCCCACCAAAGCTGAACATGCCCAACAGGGTTGCCTTTCGGCCGAAGCGATCGCCCAGCAGGCCGGCAAGGACGGAGCCTACCCCCACGCCCACAAGGGAGGCGGACAGCGCCCATCGAAACGCAGAGGGCTCAAGCGACCACGCCTGTGCGACTGCAGGCAGAGCCAAGCCCATCACCGAAAGGTCGTAGCCGTCCAGCATCATCAGCAGAGCACACATCAACACGACACGCCAGGGCGTCGTGTTTCTGTCGGCGGGAGCGGGGACGTGTCGGGCAGTGGGTGAATCCGTCATCGACTGCCTGGGTTTTGTGTCTAAAAAGTTGGAAACGCGGTTTTTCAAAGAGAAACGAGCAAGCACCGTTCGGGGGAACAGCCAAGGCGACCTCATTGTTCTGGCGTTGCGAATGTTGTCATCTAGGGTTTGCACGAGTTTCGTATTCAGTGACAATGTTAACAATAAAGAAACCAAGAGGCCCAATTCGTTTCCTTTGGCGTACGAAGTGGGCTCGCTGGCCGAGTTCACATGCCCATTAAGTCCGCTGAACTGAAGAGGAGATCAGCATGCAAACCGATTGGCTCCCCCAGGGAAGCAAGCTCATGACGCGAACCATCGTGGCGAATGCCGTGGCCCTGTCGCTGGCCGCCGGCGCCTATGCGCAATCGACCACGCAGCCGCAGGCCAAGACTGAAACTGGTTCATCACCGAGCGCTGCCGCATCGCAAAGCTCAGATGCCAAGAAGGGTGACACCGACACCGTCATGATCACGGCCACAAAGCGCCTTGGCGGCATCCAGGATGTCGCGGTGCCGGTATCCGCGATTAGCGGCGCAGCACTGACGGAACTTGGCATCGCCAATTCACAAGAACTGCTGTCTCGGATCCCTAGCACCGACCTCACGCTGAACAACGGCTCGACCAATGCCAATATCTACATCCGCGGCATCGGCACCAAGGGACCGGGCATCAACCAAGTCAGCGCAGTGGGCGTCTATTCGGACGAGGTGTCGCTGAACTCCCCTATCGTGAACGTGCTGCAACTGTTCGACCTCGAGCGTGTGGAGGTGCTGCGCGGCCCACAGAACACACTTTATGGACGCAACACCACGGGTGGCGCCATCAACTACATCTCGGCCAAGCCGGTGGTCGGCGAGGGCCTGAACGGACGTGCAGCGCTGACCTTCGGCAGCTATGGTCAGTTCGATGTCGACACTGCCGTTGGCTTCGACCTGGGCAAGTCCGCTGCGGCCCGAGTGGCCATCCTGTCCCAGAAGCGCGACGGGCTCTACGACAACCGCACAACAGGCGAGAAGGTCTACAACCGCAACAACCAGGCGGGTCGTTTCCAGCTTCTCTTCGAGCCCACCTCGGCCACCAGCGTTCTGGTGAAGGTTCACTCCGAGGAGGTTGATCAGACGAACAAGCTCTGGAAGATGCTCGGCCTGCAGACGGCGGCAGGCAATGCGGCCACCAATGCGGCCCTCCTGTGTTCCCCAGACCGTGTGGGACTGGGTTCAACTTGCGTGAGCCGGACTGGCGCACCGTCCGACCCAAAGGATCTCACGACGTTCAGTGCCAGCCTCAGCAAGCCGATTGAGGCTGTCAGCGCGCGTGGATCTTCGATCATCGTGAACCATCAGTTCCCGAATGATGTGCGGCTCACGTCTATTACTGCCTACGAGGCGAATCAATACCGCAAGGCTGAAGACATCGACGCCGGGCCGCAGTCGCTGACCACCTTCGGTTTCGACTTCTTCCAAACCAGCCAAGCCAAGCAGTACAGCCAGGAACTCCGATTGACCTCACCGTCTCAGCAGGCCACGCGCTGGATCGGCGGAGTCTTCTTCTTTAAGGAGAATCTGGTCGGCAGTACCACCTCGGTTCAGTACTTCCGCCCCGACCGTCGAATCTTCTCAACGCAGCTAGACCAGGACAACACGGTCAAGTCCGTGTACGGTCACCAAGCAATTCACTGCGACCTTTGGACTGCGTCTGACTTCCGAGGAAATTGACGGTGCCAACACCTCCGTGCGGCGCAGCCTGCTGGACGCCAACACCTTGGCTGCGCTGTCTCCTATCACCGGTCAGAACCCGATTTCCACAACGCGCCTGCTGAGCACGCCGTTCGTGCAGGGATTCGCCGGAGCCACGGGATCGAACACCTACTTGGCCACCCCCTACACGGCCAGTTGGAATCGCCAAGGCTGGAAGCTGGGCGGCAAGTATGTGGTTGACCGCAACCACATGGTATTCGCCAACTTGGCCGAAGGCTTCAAGGCCGGCAGCTTCAGCGCGGCACCTGCCACGAGCATCGTGGCCACGACGAATTTGCCCAACCCCGGCTTCTTTACACCTACCAAGCCTGAGACCCTGATGGCCACGGAAGTGGGCAGCAAGAGCACGCTGGCCAACGGTGCGGTGCGCTTCAACCTCACGGCATACAACTACGCCTACAAGGATCAGCAATTGCTGTCGGTGCGTTCCATCGGTGGCGAGGTTTATGCAGCCGTGATCAACGTCCCGAA
>RFTU01000062.1 GCA_009923315.1 Betaproteobacteria bacterium | reverse complement strand
GCCCGCTGCGGCAAGCTTCAGCGTCTGGCAGCCATGGCCTTCATCGAGGACCTGCCGCGCAGCGCCATCGGCAAGGTGCTCAAGCGGGAGCTGCGTGACGATTGGCGGCAACCGGTGCCATGAACACGGGGGATAGACGAGTGCGACGCATTGCCTTTGAGGAACTGCCGGGCCTGGTGAACCAGTCCCTGGGTACGAGCGATTGGTTTGCTGTAGACCAGGCCCGCATCAGCGCCTTCGCACACGTGACGGTAGACGAGCAGTGGATCCATGTCGACGAATCACGCGCCGCGCAGGGCCCCTTTGGCACCACGGTGGCGCACGGCTACCTCACCCTGTCGCTGCTGCCTATGTTCTTGTACCAAACGTGGGGGCTCGAGGGCGTACGCATGGCCGTCAACTATGGCCTGAACCGCGTGCGCTTCCCGGCGCCCGTGCCCGTGAACAGTCGGCTGCGAGCGCATTTCAAGTTGTTGGCGTGCGAGGCGATTGAAAATGGCTGGCAGGTCATCAGCGAGGTGACCGTCGAGCGAGAGGGTGCCGCCAAGCCGGTGTGTGTGGCCGAGTCCGTGTTGCCCACCGCCCGCTTTTCCTGGTCCGACCCGCTGAATCTGGAGTCCCTGCTCACCGACGAGGAGCGTCAGGTGCGCGATGCGGCCCACGCCTATTGCCAGGAGCGGCTGCTGCCGCGCGTGCAGTTGTCCTTCCGCCATGAAGAAACCGACGCCTCCATCTTCCGCGAGATGGGCGAGCTCGGCCTGTTGGGCCCGACGATCGCTGAACCGTATGGCGGGGCCGGCCTGAACTATGTGTGCTACGGCCTGGTGGCCCGCGAGGTGGAGCGGGTGGATTCCGGGTACCGCTCGATGATGAGCGTGCAGTCGTCCCTCGTGATGGTGCCGATCAACGAGTTCGGCACGGAGGCGCAAAAGCAGAAGTACCTGCCCAAACTCGCCCGCGGCGAGTGGATTGGCTGCTTCGGCCTGACCGAACCGAACCATGGCAGTGACCCCGGCAGCATGATCACCCGTGCGCGCAAGGTGGCTGGCGGGTACTCGCTGACCGGGTCCAAGATGTGGATCACCAACAGCCCCATCGCCGATGTGTTCGTGGTGTGGGCCAAGGACGACGAGGGTCAGATCCGCGGCTTCATCCTGGAAAAGGGTTGGAAGGGCCTGAGTGCGCCCAAGGTGAGCGGCAAGGTGGGACTGCGCACTTCGGTGACCGGCGAGATTGTGATGGACGAGGTGTTCTGCCCCGAGGAGAACGCCTTCCCCGAAGTGCGCGGCTTGAAGGGCCCCTTCACCTGCCTGAACAGCGCGCGCTATGGCATCGCTTGGGGCGCGCTGGGTGCGGCCGAAGACTGCTACACGCGGGCCCGGCAGTACGTGATGGATCGGCAACAATTTGGCCGACCCTTGGCGGCCAATCAGCTCATTCAGAAGAAGCTGGCCGACATGTGCAGCGAAATCAGTCTGGGCCTGCTGGGCTGCGTGCAACTGGGCCGCTTGAAAGACGCGGGTCAAGCCTCGATCGAGGCCACCTCCATCCTCAAGCGCAACTCCTGCGGCAAGGCGCTGGACATGGCGCGCGCCGCGCGCGACATGATGGGCGGCAACGGCATCAGCGACGAGTACGGCGTGGCGCGCCATCTGGTGAACCTGGAGGTGGTCAACACCTACGAGGGCACACATGATGTGCATGCGCTCATCTTGGGGCGCGCCATCACGGGGATTGCCGCCTTCGCCAACTGAGTCGGAACAGCTGACCCAACGGGGCAACACCCTCTACACCGCCCGGCGTATTCGGCTGGCCCTGCACCAGCCCGGGTTCATCGGGTCAGCGCGGCAAGGGTACCGGCGAAAAGCTCAGCGGCGCCTGCGCCGTCAACCAGGCGGTCGCCGCCCAGGCGGCCACGTTCTGCTGCAGGTCGGCAGGGTCGACCTGATCAATGGTGTCGCGTTCGGTGTGGTGCACATCGAAGTAACGCGTACCGTCCTGGCTCAGGGCCATCCCGGGCCATCGGTGGTTGCGCATGAGAAAGGCGGCATCGGGGCCCGGGTTGCCGTTGTTGTCGCCGGGCTCCACCCCCAGGGGCTTGAGCAGCTCGGCCATTTGGGCTACCAAGGGCAAAGCGGCCGTCTGCACACGGCTGGACAGGCGGTAGATGCGCCCACCACCGAAGTCGCTTTCCGCCACCAGTTGATGCGGCACGTGGGCATAGGCCTTGCCATAGGCCACTGCTCCGTCAAAGCCGTTTTCCTCGTTGGCAAACAGCACCACTCGAATGGTGCGGCGTGGGCGTGCGGGGGTCCAGCCCGCACTCGCCCGGGCGGCCACCGGTGGACGAGCATCGGCCCTTGCGCCACCCAGGTCCGCTGAAAGCCCCGCGGCTTGAGCGATCAGACCGGCCGCGGCGCTGACGATCGCCACCCCCGCGCCATCGTCCACCGCACCCTGCCCCAAGTCCCATGAATCCAGGTGCGCACCGATCATCACCACCTCCTGTGCGAGATCGGTGCCCGGTATCTCGCCGATCACATTGTGGGTGACCGCCGGCACATCACTTCGGTTGTCCATCTTCAGCTGCAGGCTCAGCACCTCGCCCTGGGCCACACGGGCGGCGATCACATCCGCGTCGGGCACCGACACCGCGAAGGCCGGAATCGGGCGAACCCGCAGGTCGTAGCGGGTGGCGCCGGTGTGGGCGATGCGCTGGGCATCGCGCTGTGCGTTGGTGGGTGCTCCCTCAGGCGCACGTCCACCGGACGTGCCCACTGAACGCAGACCGAAGGCCACTGCGCCGCGCCGCGCCGCCTCCACCGGGCCGTTCAGCCGCGCACCGACCGACCGACCATAGCCGCTGCCGTCACGTGCGCGCTCGGTCTTCTGGTCGATGAACACGATGCGGCCGTTGGCACGCGAGCGGGCAGGGTCGGCCGGTTCTTCCATCAAGGCGGCCAGGCTGGGATACCAGGCCACTTCGGCCTGCAAGCCGCCGTCCGAGGTCGATATGCTGTTGCCCAGCGCCGCCATGACCAAGTCACGCGGGCCTTGCGCGCCGGAGCCGCCCTGCGGCGGCGCGCCCAGCAGCCGGGCCGATCCCGGGCCGCGTTGCCAGACGTTCAGGTTGATCGCCTGGGTGTGCACGTTCTGAAGGCCGAGGTCACGCAGGGCGCGCTGCGCCCAGGCCACGGCTCGACGGTCGCCCTCAGAGCCCGCCGGACGGGCGCCGATGCCCACGGCCAACTCGTTGAGCAGGCGCCAAGCGGTGTCGCTGCCCTGGGCCTGCCGCATCAGCTCATGGGCCTGAGACAGGTCGCGGGCGCTGAAGGCCGGTGTGGGGTCTTGGGCCCACGCCGCCCGCGACGAACCGACCGCCATCATCCCCAGGGCCGTATCCCTCAACCATTGCCGTCGGTCCATGGCCTTCATCATGCTGCTCCGGTAGGGGCGCGTCTGAAGCGGCGCAGTGCCCACTGGGCCGCATCATCCACGAAAGTGAAGACCACGGGAATCACCAACAGGCTCAGGAAGGTGGAGGTGATGAGCCCGCCGATCACCGCCACCGCCATCGGCTGCCGGAAGCTCGGGTCGGCGCCCCAGCCCAGGGCAATGGGCATCATGCCCGCGCCCATGGCGATCGTCGTCATGACGATGGGGCGGGCGCGCTTGTGGCAAGCATCGAGCAGCGCATCCCAGCGGTTCATGCCCTTGCGCATGGCGATGATGGCGTAGTCCACCAACAGGATCGAGTTCTTGGTGGCAATCCCCATCAGCATGATCAAGCCGATCAGCGAAGGCATCGAAAAGGCACTCTTGGTCGCCAGCAACGCCACGAAGGCCCCGCCCAGCGACAGCGGTAGCGCTGCCAGGATGGTCACGGGCTGCATGAAACCGCCGAACAGCAGCACCAGCACCATGTAGATGCACAACACACCCGTGAGCATGGCCAAGCCGAAGCTCTCAAACAGCTCGCCCATCACTTCAGCGTCACCGAAGGTCGAGGAGCTCACGCCCGCGGGCAACTGCAGCACGCTGGGCAGTTTCTGCGCAGCGGCGGCCACATCGCCCAAGGGTTGACCGTTGAGCTCCACATCCAGGTTCACATTGCGGCGGCGGTCGAATCGGTCGATCTGCGCCGGGCCGCTTTCCAGGGTGATCGAGGCCACGGCGCCCAGCTGCACCGGGCCACGCGGCGTGGGAATCGGCAGCTGTGCCAGGAGGGTCGGGTCTTGCCGTGCTGAAGCCGGCAGGCGAACCACGATCGGCACCTGACGCTGCGACAGGTTCAACTTGGGCACGGCGCGGTCATAGTCCCCCGCGGTGGCAACCCGCAAGGTATCGGCCAACTGCTCGGCGGTGATGCCCGCATCGGCAGCCGCCGCAAAATTCGGACGAATCACCAGCTCAGGCCGCACCAGGCTGGAAGACGAGGTGACGTTGCCGATGCCCGGGATGCTGCGCAGTTCCCGCTCCACGTCGCGGGCGGCGGTCGACAGGGCATTGCCGTCGTCGCCCGCCAGCACCATCACGTACTTCTCCCCTGAGGCGCCCGCCAAGCCCACCGTGACGCGCGCGCCCGGCAACTGCTGCATGCGCTGCCGGACCTCGCCTTCGATGACCTGCTTGCGCAGGCCGGGACGCTCCGATCGCGGTGTCAGCGTCAGGGTGAGAGTGGCCTTGCGAGCCTCGGGCGCGCCGCCGGGCATGAAGGGGTCGCTGCCCGCTGCCCCACCGCCGATGGCGGTGTAGATCTGTCGAATGTGCGGGTGGTCCTTCAGCAGCAGCCGCGCCTGCTCGGCTGCCGTCTTGGTATCGCTGAAGGTGCTGCCGGGAGGTAGCTCGATCGTGACCTGCGACTGACCGAAGTCATCGGCCGGGATGAACCCTGTGGGCAGCAGCGGAATGAGCGCGATCGAGCCCACGAAGAAGGCGCCGGCGCCGAAGGATGTGATCCAGCGGTGCTTCACGCACCACGCCGCGGCCTTCATATATCGGCTCATGATCGGGCCGTCCGGCGGCTCGCCCCGGGTGACGATGGGCTTGAGCAGGTAGGCCGACATCATCGGCGTGAGCACGCGCGCCACCACCAATGAAGCGAACACCGCAAGCGCCGCGGTCCACCCGAATTGCTTGAAGAACTTGCCCGCGATGCCGGACATGAAGGCCGTGGGCAGGAACACCGCGATCAGGGTGAAGGTGGTGGCGATCACGGCCAAGCCGATTTCATCGGCCGCCTCCATGGCGGCCTGGTAGGGGCTCTTGCCCATGCGCAGATGGCGCACGATGTTTTCGATCTCGACGATGGCGTCATCCACCAGGATGCCCACCACGAGCGACAGGCTCAACAGGGTCACCACGTTGATGGAGAAACCCAAGGCCCACATGCCGATGAAGGCCGGGATCACGCTCAAGGGCAGCGCGGTGGCGGCCACAAAAGTGGCGCGCCAGTCGCGCAGGAAGAACCACACGACGATCACCGCCAGGATGGCGCCTTCATACAGAAGGGTGAGCGAGCCGTCGTAGTTCTCCTGCACCGGGTCCACGAAGTTGAAGACCTCATCGATCTTCACGTCGGTGTGTCGCTCCTTGACCTTGTCCAGCGCGGCCTGTACGCCCGAGCGAACCTCCACTTCCGAGGCGCCTCGGCTGCGCGTCACCTCAAAGCCCACCACCGGCTGGCCGTTGAGCAGCGCAGCGCTTCGCTGCTCGGCCACCGTGTCCCGGATCGTGGCCACTTGGGACAAGGCCACCCGGCGTCCATCCGGGAGGGGAATGTCCAGCCCGGCCAACTGTTCGGCCGACTGCACCGTGGCCACCGTACGAACCGCCTGCTCGGCACCGGCCCACTCGGCGCGGCCACCCGACGACTCCTGCTGAACTGCGCGCAAGCGGCGCGAGATGTCCGATGCCGTCACACCCAACGACAGCATGCGCGCCGGATCCAGCGCCACCTGCACCTCGCGTGTCACGCCACCCACTCGAGCCACACCGCCCACACCACGCACACCCAGCAGGGCCTTGCTGACCTCGTTGTCCACGAACCAGCTCAGGGCCTCATCGTCCATCTGCGCGCTGGCGATCGAATAGCTCAGAATCGGCGCGCCGGCCAGATTCAACTTGCTGATCTGCGGATCGCGCAAGTCCCCCGGCAGCTCCGAGCGGACGCGATTGACGGCGTCGCGCACCTCGTCCAGTGCCTCCTGGGTGCCCTTTTCCAGACGGAACTCGGCCGTCACGGTGGCTGTACCGTCTTGGATCTTGGCGTAGATGTGCTTGAGGCCCTGCACCGAGGCGATCGAGTTCTCGATCTTGCGCACCACCTCGGTTTCGAGTTGGGCGGGCGATGCGCCAGGCAAAGCGGCGGTGACGACTACCGTGGGCAGTTCCAGATCCGGAAAGTTCTGGATCTTCATGGCCTTGAAGCTCATCGCGCCGGCCAGGGTGAGCAGCACGAAGAGCATGATGGCCGGAATCGGGTTCCGGATCGACCAGGCGGAGACGTTCATTTGGCCAATGCCTCCACGATGCGCACCACGTCACCATCGGCCAGGAAGGCCCCGCCGCGGGCCACGACACGGGCCTTCTCGTCCAGGCCCTCGATGGCCACCTGGTCGCCCTCACGCGAAAGCACCTTCACCTTGGTCTGGCGGATGCGCTGCTGCGCATCGACCACCAGCGCCACATCGAAGCCTTCGCGCAGCAGCACGGCCGTGGCCGGCAGCATCAGGGAGCGGCGCGAATCGAATCGCAGCTCGCCGCGGGCGAACATGCCCGCGCGGGCATCGCTGCCTTCGCCGGTCTTCAGGTCCACATAGGCCAAGGCCACGCGCGTCTGGGGATCCACCTGAGGCGACACCTTGCGCACCGTGCCCTGAACGACCGCACCGGAGGGCGTGGTCAACCGCGCCGCAGTGCCGGGTTTGACGCGATGCAGCTCGGCGGCGGGCACCTCGGCACGCCACTCCAGGCGGCCTTGGCGAATCAGGCGGAACAGGTCCTGGCCCGCGCCCGGTACGGCGCCCAAGGTCGCGCTGCGCGCACTGACCAGCCCGGCATCCGGCGCCACCACCCGTGTGTGCTGCAGGCGCAATTCCTGGGCGGCCACCGAGGCCTGTGCCGTGGACACGCGTGCACGCGCCACGGCTTCGGCCACCTCGAACTGCCCCTGCTGCTGCGCGCTCAAGGCGCCCGTTCCGCTCAAGCCCTTGGCGCGCTGCGCATTGGCCGCCGCGTCCTGCAGTTGGGCCTGCGCATCCTGAAGGGCAGCACGCGCCTGGGCCAAGTCCTGTTGCACGGGGGCTTCGTCCAGTCGCGCCAACAGTTGGCCTGCGCTCACCGCATCACCCACCTGCGCCAGCACCTCAACCACGCGAAGTCCGCCGACCTGGCTGCCGATGATGGCCTCGCCCCAGGCGGCGATGTTGCCGTTGAGCGGCAAGGTGCTGGTCCACTGCCCCGCGCGGGGGCTCACGACATTGACGGTCAGTGCCGCCTTCGTGCCGGCGGCCGCCGCAGCGGCCGGCTTCGTCTCGGCCGCTTGTGCCCAGGCCGTCGACACGGCCAGCCCAAGTGCAAGGGCGGCCAAAGGGATCTTGTTCATGGGTCTGCTCATGGTCATGTGATTCAGTTGGCTGAATGCGCCGGCACCCAGCCGCCACCGGCGGCGCGGTACAGGCTGATCCAGACGTTCAGGCGATTGAGTTGCAGGTCGAGCCAAGCGGACTCGGCTCCCAGGGCAGCCCGCAGCGCCTCATCGGCCTGCAGGGCCGACGCCAGTCCGCGTTCCTGGCGCTGTTGCACGGCCTTCAACACCGAGCGGGCGCCTTCCAGCGCGACGCGCGCATCGCGCTCTTGACGGGCCGTGGTGTCCAGTCCTGACAGCGCCTCTTCCACCTCGCGCACCGCGCGGCGCACCACGGCCAGGTGCTGCGTGACCGCGTCGTCATAGCGGGCGCGGGCAGCGTCCACCATGGCCGAACGGCGGCCCGCATCGAACACCGGCACGCTCACGCTGAGCGGGCCGACCGACCAGGTGTCCAGCGTCAGGCTCCCGCCGCTGGTGCGGCTGTTCAGGCGCCCAATGCTGCCCGTCAGACCCACGCGCGGGAAACGCTGCGCATGTTGGGCGCCCACGTCGGCGGCCGCAGCCGCCACCGCCGCGGCGGCCATGAACACGTCGGGCCGCTGGGCCAGGGTGGCCGCGGGCAGTGCCGGCACGTCCCCGATGGGGCGCACGGGGCGGGCCAACAAACTCAGTTCTGAGCCGGCAGAAGGCGCATCCGCGGCCGCCATGGCCATCAGGCGCTGCCGCACCTGGGCTTCGCTCCAGGCCGTCATCTGCACCAGGGCTCTCACGTCCGATTCGCATCGCTGGGCATGGGCACGCACCCGGTTGCGCGCCTGGGCGGCCACCGATTCGGCCTGCGCCGCCTGCTCAGGCGCCTGCAAGCCCGCCTGGGCCAGGCGGCCGACCAACTGCGCGCTGCGCGTGGCGGCCTGCGCGTCGCGCTCTGCCAAGCCCCAGGTGGCCTGGCAGTGCCGCCACGACAGCACCTGCATCACCACATCGGCGGCCAGGGACACGCGCGCTTCGTGCCAGGCGGCGTCAGCCGATTGCAGTCGCCACTGCGCGGCGTCGCGTTGGGCGCGCTGCCCACCGAACACATCCAGCTCCCAACTCATCTGCACCGCCCCCTGCATCACCTCACCTGCGGGGAAAGGAGGCGTGGCGCTGCGGCGCTGGGCGCTGGCCGATGCATCCAATTGCGGTACGAGGGCGCCACCGGCGGCCGCGCGCTCGGCACGCGCTTGCAAGCGGCGCGCCGCGGCGCTGCTGAGGCTGGGGCTGGCGGCTTGCGCTGCCTCGACGAAGGCGGCGATCTCCGGACCGCCGAACTGGCGCCACCAGTCCACCAGGGAACTCAAACGGCCTTCGTGCGGCCAGGCCGCCTCCTGCGCCTGGGGCGCAGACCATGCCGCCGGGGGTGCCGCCGCGGGTGCCGCCACCGGCGGCAGGGCCGCACAACCCGTGAGCAGCATGAGGGCGGTCAGTGGCGCCCAAGGGAGTTTCGGTTCTCTCATCGTCATCGTTTCCTCATGCCCCGGGGGGCGCCAGGACAAGGCCGCGTCGCGCGGCCTCAGCCTGCACAAGTGCCAGTGCCTGCTCGACCAGGCGCTGGCCCCAGCGGCCCACCGCCTCCTGCCCCTGCAACAGACCCGGCCGAACGGCGTGGGCCACATCGCGTGACAGGTGCACATGAAGCGCCAGGCCCGTCAGCGCCAAGCTGAGGTAGAGCAGGTCGTCGTCGACAGCGGTCAACTGAAGGTGACGCTGCAGCACACGCAGCAGGGCCTCGTGTGCCGGCCGGAAGTCGTTCTGCACCTGCTCCGCCCACACCCCCGTGGGGTCCAGCATTTCGCGTAGGTGCAGGCGCACGCACTGCTGCGCGCGCGGATCGGCGGTGTAGGGCTCCAACAGCGCCCGGTACAGGCCCTCCAGGGACTCTCGCAGGCTGAAGTGGGGTTGGTCGAACAGGGGGATGTCGTCACTCACCGTGCCCAGCGGTTCATTGAGCGCGGCCCGGTACAGGCCGGGCTTGCCGCCGAAGTGGTAGCTGACGGCCGCCACATTCACCTGCGCGGCCTGCGCGATGTCGCGGACGGACACCTTGTCATACCCACCCTGGCTGAACAGCAGCAGGGCGGTGTCCAAAATGCGCTGGCGGGTGTGGGCGGTGTCGAGGGGCGAGGGCATGGGGGCGAACTTGGACAGTCCTCCAGTCTAGGCCACCAATCAAACGTTTGTTTGAATCGACCCCAATCCCCATCGAATGCACAGGGTTTGCCCTAGGGGGCCAGGCTCAGCCGCTCGTCCCCATCGGCCGGCGCGCAGTGTCGATCCAAGGGCTGCCAGCCCCGCCGCACCACGACCTCACGCCCCCGCAGGCACCACTCCACCCGCTCGGCCTGCGGCCACCGGCGCTCGACGAAGCGCTCCACCGCCGCCGGCAGTGACACCTCAAAGCGCAGCGCCTGCAGGTCGGAATCGGGGTGGTGGCGCAGGCCCATGTGCGGCAACAGCGCCGCCGCCATCAGCCACCCCACCCAAGGCATTTGCACCACGCTGCCCGAGTAGCCCTGTGCCCGAAGCCAGGCCTGTGCGGCTGCCCGGTCTGCACCCCCGCCGAAGGCCACGCCGAGCATTTCCACCAGCCACTGGTTGCAGTTCTGGGTGTGCGGGCTCCACACATGGGCCTGGGCCTGATACGCCGGCGCCACCATCGCCGCGCCCAGGCCTTCGTCGGCCACAGTGCGGGCGACATCTCCGGCCGGGTCAGGCGGCCACCAGACCACGCTGAACCGAGGCAAGCCCTCGCGCGACACCCCGCCGACAAAGCTGGCCAGCCCCTCGTCGAACACCCGCGGCCGGGCCGTCTCGCAATCGAAGTACAGCTGCCGCACCGTGCCGGCTGAGGTCAGGAAGCCCGCATGGGAGTAGTGGTGCCCGATGGGCTGCAGATTCAAGCCCGAGCGCGAAATCAAGGCCACAGGGGCTGCCCGCGCACGCCACTCCGCCTGGATCAGGGCCGCCAGCTGAAGGTGCACATCCCAATCGGCGGCCTCGGCCACCGGCGGGTTGGGGCAGGATGCCCAGGTAAATGGAAAGGAGAAGGGAAACGAAAAGGGCATGGACGCTGCAGCCCCTTCATGGGTGAGGCCCTGCGCGTGCATGCACGCCGCCGCCCACATCAGCGCCGCGAGCCGGCGCCGCCAAACAGCGCTTGGTTTGGTGCCTTTGAATTCGGCTCCGAGTGGCTCAGCGCCCATCCACAGCGCGCACCTGCATGGCCTGCCACCATTCGTCCTGCACCACCAGGTAGAAGGCTTGGCTGGCGCCGGCTTGCCACAGCGCGAAGCCATAGGGTCGCTCGCGCACCTCCAGCACGCCACCCGGTCTCAGTTCGCCAGATGCCGCCACCTCGGCCGGCAGACGCAGCTGCCAGGGCCGTGCCCCCGCGTCGACAGCCGCCGCTGTGGGCTGCAGGGCGAGGGCCACGCGCGCGGGAAGGCCTGGCAGGTCCTGCGCCGCTTCAATTCGGTACTCGCCCTGCGCCACCTTGCCTCGCCCCGAGGAGGATGAAGTGCTCACCGCGCCGACGGCGGCGGAGAAGGCACCCACCGAGGTGCTGAGGCTGTCGATTGCGGAAGAGGCCGAGGACGCGGCCACGCTGGCCGCCTGCACCGGCAAGCCGATGCAGTAGGCACCAAAGGCGAACACCGCCCCCAGAGCCAGCGCGGCGCGCATCCAGCGCCGCCAAGCCCCTGGGCGTGCGGCCGCGTCGCGGTCTTCAGCGTGTGCGGCCCGGCCGGCGGTGTCGGGCGTGTCGGGGGAGATCATGGCGCCGACTGTAGCGCGGCTACCCTGGCCCCTGTCAGCGCCCACCCGTCACGTCCATCAGGCTACCGGTGACGTAGCTGGCGCGCTCCGACAGCAGCCACACCACCGCCTGCGCCACCTCGTCGGCCGTTCCGGCCCGTTGCATGGGCACCTGCGGCGCCATGCGCTGAACGCGGTCGGGTTGGCCCCCGCTGGCATGGATGTCGGTGTCGATGATGCCGGGCCTGACCGCATTCACCCGCACCCCTTCGTTGGCCACCTCGCGCGCCACGCCCAGGGTGAAGGTGTCGATGGCGGCCTTGGCGGCGGCGTAATCCACATACTGCCCGGGTGAACCCAGGCGCGCGGCGGCGGAAGACAGGTTGACGATCGCGCCGCCTGCGCCTGCATGCCGAAAGCTCATGCGGAGCAGGGCCTCGCGCGTGCACAGGAAAGTGCCCTGAACATGGATGGCGAACATGCGCTGCCAGCGCGCCAGGCTCATCTCGTCCACCCGCTGCGCCACATCCACCACGCCGGCGTTGTTCACCAGGCCGTGCAGACGGCCCAGTTCGGTGTCGACGCGCGCAAACATGGCGCGCACGGCCGCCTCATCGCTCACATCAGCCTGCACGGCCAGCGCGCGACGGCCCATCGCTCGGACCTCATCGGCCACGGCCTGCGCGCTGCGCAGGCCGTGCACGGCATTCACCGCGACGTCCCAACCCTGGGCAGCGGCCAAGCGGGCCACAGCCGCCCCGATGCCGCGGCCGCCTCCGGTGATCAGCACAACAGGATTCATGGGGTCCATGTTAGGCCAGGCCCGTGCGGCGGGTCGCGCGATTGGGCTAGAGTTGCCCCGACCCATTGCTTCACGCCCATCGGCGGCCCGGACATGCCCAAGGATTTCAACGACATGGAAGACAGCAACCGCTCTTCCAATCCCAGCATCCATGAAGTCTCCGACCCCGCACGCCGGATGTGGGTGCGCGGCGCGGGCGGCGGGGCGCTGCTGTCGGCCCTGGGCGCGCTGACGGGCTCACTGGCGGGCACCGGCACCTGGGGCGCCCTGGGTGCGGCGGTGGCGGTGACCGGCTGCGCTTCTGCTCAAAACACCGAGCCAGGCGCCACCGACACCACGAACCCCCGCACCGGCGGTCGATCGCCCACGGGCCTGGGCTTCAAGGGCATCCCCACCAGCACGGCCGACGCGATCCAGGTTCCCGACGGCTATGTCGCCACCGCGCTGGCCGCCTGGGGCGAACCCATCGGCACGGCGGGCCGCATGCCCGCCTTCCGCTTCGATGCCTCCAACAGCGCCGAGGACCAAGCCCTGCAGATGGGCATGCACCACGACGGGCTTCATTTCTACCCCTTGAACCCCGATGGCACGCCGGCGACGCTACCGGCTGCACCCACGCCCGGTCACAAGGGGCCGCCGCCCAACGCGCCCACCCAAGCGGCTGCGACATCGGGCAACACCCGCGGCCTGTTGGCCATGAACCACGAGTACACCGATGAGGGCCTGCTGCACCCCGACGGACTGGGTGAGGGCTCGGCGGAAAAGGTGCGCAAAAGCCAGAACGCGCACGGCCTGTCGGTGATCGAAGTGGCCCTGCGCGATGGGCAATGGCAGATGGTGCGGCCTTCCCGTTACGCGCGGCGCGTGACGATGAGCACCCCGTTTGCCGTGGGTGGCCCTGCCGCTGGCCACCCGATGATGCGCACCGCCGCCGACCCTCGAGGCCAGCGCATTTTGGGCACGCTGGGCAACTGCGCCAGCGGCAAGACGCCCTGGGGCACCTACCTGTCGGGCGAAGAGAACTGGGCGGGCTACTTCCGCAGCCAGGCCCAACCCAGTGAACACGAACGCCGCTGGGGCCTTCGACCCAGCGGTGGGTGGAACAAGTGGCCTGAGCACGATGAACGCTTCCATGCCGCCCTGCACCCCAATGAGCCCAATCGATTTGGCTGGATCGTCGAACTCGATCCCATGGACCCAACCAGCACGCCGGTCAAACGAACCGCGC
>RFTU01000061.1 GCA_009923315.1 Betaproteobacteria bacterium | reverse complement strand
AGGGCCGAGTTCTTGCCGTAGTGGTAAGCCACCACGCCATGGCCGCCGTCCAGCGTGCCCTTGGCCACGCCTTCGAGCAGCTGGAAGGCCGGGACGACCGAGCCCGAGGGCAGCACTTCGATCCGCAGACGGCCGCCGGCCATGTCGTTGATCTTCTTGGCGAAGTCGTTGGCGTACTCGTGGAAGATGTCCTTGGCCGGCCAGGTGCTCTGGAAGCGCAAACTGACGGTCTGCGCGTTGGACACCATCGGCGCGGCCAGGGCGCCGGCGGCGACGGTGCCGGTGGCGGCCTTGGCCAGGAAGCGGCGGCGCTCCGCCGGCTGGCGGGTCTTCTGAGTCTGGTCGGTCATCGGGAGTCTCCTGCGGGTTTGAAAACAAGGGTGAAGATGAGACTTCGGGCGCGCAGCAAGCCGAGGCCACCGGGCGCACGTGTCCTAGACGAATGATGCCGACGAGTGTGCGGGGCGTCCTTCGGGGTTTCCCGTATCCCGTGGCCCGGGCAGGGAATTGGGGCTTGTGGTCCGGATTCCCTCGACCTGAACCAACAGGCGCACGGTGTCGGACACAAAAGGCAGGCTGTGGGTGATGCCGAAGTCGCTGCGCTTGAACTCCGCAACGAAGTCGCCTCCGCAAACCTCTCGCCGAAACAGCGGATGCAGGTAGCAGCGCCAGCGCTGGGCCTGCAGCCTCAGGCCTCGGCTGGTCCCGCGCAGGGTGAACTCACCACTGACGGCGGTGACCCGCCCCTGCTCGTCGAATTCGAAGCCATCGCCGACGAAATAGGCCTTGGGGTGGGCCTGCACATCCAGCAGGTCGGCTTGCTTGAGCAGGGCGTCCAATGCCGGCAGTCCGGTGCTGACTTGCGCGGTGTCGACCACCACTTGCACACGGCCCTTTCGCGCCCTCCTGTCCAGCTCCGCTTCTCCGTCCAGCGGCCCGAAGCGGCCGCGGATCGTGGCCGTGTCGAAGTGCAGGATTTCAAAGGTGACGAAGGTGTGGGTGCGGTCCAGCGAATAGAGCACCCCGCCTGGCGGGCCCGACAAGCCCTGAGCCTCAGCCGGTGCGCCCCACCCAGCCCACCAAGCCAAGCCAAGCAGCAAGGCCTGCGTCGTCCCGCGGCGCCGGCCGGTGGCGGCCTTGCTCAGGGCTGCAGCGCCATCGCGCGCGGTTCGCACCGTTACTGCCTGATGGCTTCCACCTGGATCACCAGCCGTACCGCGTCGGGGATGGCCGGGATCGCATAGCCCATGCCCCACTGGCTGCGCTGGATGGTGGTTTCGAAGTCGCCACCGCAGACTTCACGCTTGAGCCGCGGATGCTCGAAGCAGTTGAAGCGCACCGCCTTGAGCGTCACCGGGTTGGTCCTGCCCAACAGGGTGAGGGTGCCGGCCACTTCGCTGACCTTGTCGCCCTCGAAGCTGAACCGCTCACCCACGAAGCGCGCGCTGGGGTGGCTCTCGCTGTCGAAGAAGTCTTTGCTCTGCAGGTGCTTGTCGAAGGGCACGGTGCCGGTGTTGATGGAGCCCGTTTCGATGCTGATGTCGACCTTGCCTGATTTGCCGGCGCGGTCGAAGGTGATGCTGCCGCTCTTCTTGTCGAAGCGGCCGCGGTTGGTGCTGGTACCGAAATGGGTGACCTCGAAGGTGACGAAGGTATGGGTGGGATCGATGGCGTAGGTGGCGCCTTGGGCGTGGGCGGCGCCGGCGGCCCAGAGGGCCGCGCACACGGCAGCAGTCGCGGCGGCGGGCGGCGTGAACATCTTCTTCATGGGGTTTCCTTTTGATGGGGTTGGAGGGTACTGCGGTTGGAACTTCAAACGGGGTTTGGCGCGGTGATCGCCAACGGGATGGGCCACGCGCATGGCCGCCCTTTCCGGCTCACAGGGGTGCCATGCCGCCGAGCTGGATCCTGAACCTCACCTGCACGTCGTCGGCCACCATGGAGGTATCGCCCCATGGCCCGTCTCCAATCTTGAAGGCCAGGCGCTTGATGGTGAAGGTGCCGGCGGCGGTGGTCCGCAATCCAGCGCCGCTGCCAGTTTGGGTCAGGGTCACCGGCACCGTCACCGCATGGGTGGCGCCTTTGATGGTCAGCGCACCGGCGACCTCATAACGGCCTTTGCCCGTGGCTTTGATCCCGCTGCTCTGGAACTGGGCTTGTGGGAATTTGGCGGTGTGGAACCAGTCGGGCTTGGCGACCTCGGCGTCGGTGTCGGCCGCACCCAGCGTGGCGCTGCCCATGTCGATGGTGAAGGCCACCTTACCGGCTTCGGGCTTCTTCACGTCGAACTCGATCGTGGCGTTCCATTTGCGGAATTGGCCGTCTACCGGCACACCCATCTGTCGGCTGGTGAAGGCGATCTCGCTGCCGGTGTGGACCACCTGTTGGGCACGCGACGGCGCTGCGCTCAGGCACGCCGCCACCAGCAGCCAGGCCAGCGGATCACGGGTCAATCGGTTCATGGGGTTCGGCTCCAGGCCATGCGATGGATCAGTCCATCGCGATCGACGAAGTGATGCTTGAGGGCCCCCAGCACGTGCAGGCCCACCACGGCAGCCAGCATCCAGGCCAGGCGCCCGTGCCAGGGCTTGAGGAATTCGGCCAGCGCGGCGTCTTTACCCACGAAGTCGGGCAATGGCAGCACACCGAACAGCACGATCGGGAAACCGGCGGCTGAACTGTAGGCCCAGCCCATCAGAGGAACGGCGAAGAACAGGATGTAGAGCAGCATATGCGCCACATGAGCCGTGCGCAGTTGCCACAGGGGCATGGCCACATCCTCGGGCGGGCGATGCCCAAGCCGCCACAGCAGGCGAAGCGCTGAAGCCGCCAGGATCAGCACCCCGGCCCACTTGTGCCAGTTGTAGAACTGCAGGCGCTGCGGCGAAAACGGCAGGCTGGTCATGTACAGACCCATGCAGAAACTGCCGAGGATGGCCGCGGCCAACAGCCAGTGCAAGGCGACGGCGGTTCTCGTGTAACGCATGCTGCTGAGTGTGCCTGCTCGAGTTCGGGGTCGGCTTCGCACCGCTTGTGGCGTGCGTTCAGCGCCATTGAACGAGCGCCACCAGGTCGGCCCGACCTCGGGGCGCCCGGTGGCCTGTTCAGGCGCCGGCGCTGGCGCCGGCGCGCCACTGTTCCATCAGCCGGGCCCAGCGTGGCCGTACCCGGGCCAGGTGCGCAGCCTTCACGTGACCATAACCGCGGATGTCCTGCGGCAGTTGCGCGATCTCCACCGCTTGGTTCAGGCGCTCGGCGCTCAGGCTCAGCAGCAACTCGTCCACGGTGCTTCGGTACTCCTGGATCAGGGCGCGCTCGGTTCGGCGCTCCTCGGTCTTGCCAAACGGGTCCCACGCGCTTCCCCGCAGGCCTTTGAGCCGAGCCAGCAAGCCAAAGGCGCTGCGCATCCAGGGGCCGTATGCGCGTTTGACGGGCTCGCCCTTGTCGTTGAGCTTGGACAGGCCCGGCGGCGCCAGATGGTGCACCAGCTTGTAATCGCCTTCGAACATCTGTTCGACCGTCGAAGTGAAATGCGTATCGGTGTGCAGCCGCGCCACTTCGTACTCATCCTTGTAGGCCATCAGCTTGAACAGGTTGTGCGCCACGGCCAGGCTCAACCGGGTGCTGCCCAGTCGCGCTTCGACGGTCTTCACCCGCTCAATGAAGTCGCGGTAGTCCCGTGCATAGCCAGCGTTCTGGTAGTCCACGAGGAAGGCTTCGCGGCGCTTGAGCACTTCATCCAGCGACGGCTGGCGAAGCACCTGAATCACCTGCCGGGCCTGGTAAAGCGCGCGCACTTCATCCAGGTTGTGGGCGCAGCGCCGGCCCCACTCGAAGGCGGCCTTGTTCTTGTCGACCTGCACCCCATTGAGCTCGATGGCCCTTAGCAAGGCCTCACGCGACAGGGGTATGCGTCCCGTCTGCCAGGCGTAGCCCAGCATCAAGGGGTTCGTGTAAAGGCTGTCGCCCAGCAGTTGGGTGGCCACCTCCTCGGCATCGAGCAGCCCCACGGCCGATCGGCCTACCGCCCGCGCGATGGCCGCTTCACACCCGTCTTCTGGGAACTGCCAGTTGGGGTTTTTCAGAAAGGATGCCGTGGGCGTGCCATGGGTGTTCAGGGCCACGAAGGTGCGGCCCTCATGCATCACGGCCAAAGTGGCCTGATGGGCGGCCACGATGCTGTCGCAGCCGATCACCAAGTCGGCCTTGGCGGTGTCGACCTTGGTGGTGTGGATGTCCTGCGCGCGTTGAGCGATCTGGACATGACTCCACGTGGCACCGCCCTTCTGCGCGAGGCCGGCGGAGTCTTGCGTGACCACGGCTTGGCCTTCGAGGTGCGCGGCCATGCCCAACAGTTGGCCGATGGTGATCACGCCCGTGCCGCCCACGCCGCCCACCACGATGCCCCAGGCGGGCTGGGCCACCGGCAGTTGGGGCTCGGGCAGGGCCGGCAGGCCGAACGGATCGAGTCGGCGGTCTTCCTTCTTGGGCTTGCGCAACTGTCCACCCTCGACCGTGACGAAGCTCGGGCAGAAGCCCTTCACGCAGCTGTAGTCCTTGTTGCAGGTGTTCTGGTTGATGCGGCGTTTGCGACCGAACTCGGTTTCAACGGGTTCGACGGACAGGCAGTTGCTCTGCACGCTGCAGTCGCCACAGCCCTCGCACACGAGTTCGTTGATCACCACCCGCTTGGCTGGATCCACCATCGTGCCGCGCTTGCGGCGGCGGCGCTTCTCGGTGGCGCAGGTTTGGTCGTAGATGATGACCGTGCAGCCCTGGACAGCCCGGAACTCGCGCTGAATGCGGTCCAATTCGTCGCGGTGATGAACGGTCACGCCCGGCTCCAGCGCCAGGCCCTCGTACTTGGCGGGTTCGTCGGTGACGATCACGAGCTTGGTCACACCTTCGCTGATCAGACTCTTCTGAATCTGCAGCACGCTGTGCCCCTCGGCGCGTTCGCCCAACGGTTGCCCGCCCGTCATGGCCACGGCGTCGTTGTAGAGCAGCTTGTAGGTGATGTTCACACCCGCGATGATGCTTTGACGGATGGCCAGCAGGCCGCTGTGGAAGTAGGTGCCATCGCCCAGGTTGGCGAACACATGGGCGTCCGTGGAGAAAGGCGCCTGGCCCACCCAGGCCACACCCTCTCCGCCCATCTGGCTGAAGGTGCTGGTGCTGCGGTCCATCCAGATGGACATGAAGTGGCAGCCGATACCGGCCAAGGCCCGCGAGCCCTCGGGTACGCGTGTGCTGGTGTTGTGCGGGCACCCGCTGCAGAACCAAGGCTGGCGCTCGCCGGTGCTCTTGAGATCGATGGCGGCCATCTGACGCTCCTTGGCCTCGATCACGCGCAGGCGCTGGTTCATGCGCTCGGCGATGTCACTGCCCTCGGGTGCCAGGCCGCGCTTTTTCAGGCGCTTGGCGATGGCCTTGGCGATGAGCGCTGGTGTGAGGTCGGCATGGGCGCGCAGCAACCCATTGCCACTGGGATTGGGTTGGCTCCATTCGCCGCCGCTGTGGTCACCCTCAGGCTCATCGAACTTGCCCAGCACGTCGGGCCGCACATCGGCACGCCAGTTGTAGAGCTCTTCCTTGAGCTGGTACTCGATGATCTGGCGCTTTTCCTCGACCACCAGGATCTCCTGCAGGCCCTCGGCGAAGTCACGGGTGATGTTGGCCTCCAGTGGCCACACGACGTTGACCTTGTGCACCCGGATGCCCAATTGCGCACAGGTCGCGTCGTCCAGGCCCAGATCGAGCAAGGCCTGTCGCATGTCGTTGTAGGCCTTGCCACTGGCGATCAGACCGTAGGTGTCGTGCGGTGTGGCCACCACGTTGTGGTTCAGGCGGTTGGCGCGCACATAGGCCAGCGCCGCGTACCACTTGTAGCTGAACAAGCGCTGCTCCTGGTCCAGCGCCGCATCCGGCCAGCGGATGTGCACGCCACCTGGGGGCATGGGGAAGTCCTCGGGCAAGACGATCTTCACCCGGCTCGGGCTGACATCGATGCTCGAGGCCGACTCCACGACTTCTTGGATCGTCTTCATGCCCGTCCACACGCCGGCAAAGCGGCTCATGGCGAAGGCATGGAGCCCCATGTCCAGGATGTCCTGTACCGTGCTGGGGAAGAAGACGGGCAGACCGCAGGCCTTGAAGATATGGTCGCTCTGGTGCGCCGCCGTGCTGCTCTTGGCCACATGGTCATCGCCCGCCACGGCGATCACGCCACCGAGTCGCGCCGTGCCCGCCATATTGGCGTGTTTGAACACATCGGCGCAACGGTCGACGCCAGGGCCCTTGCCGTACCAGATGCCAAAGACGCCGTCATGCGTCTTGGACTGGGGGTACAGATCCAGTTGTTGCGTGCCCCAAAGGGCCGTTGCCGCGAGCTCCTCGTTCAGACCCGGCTGGAACACCACGTCTTGTGCGGCCAGGTGTTTCTTGGCCTGCCACAGGGCCAGGTCGTAGCCGCTCAAGGGGCTGCCGCGGTAGCCGCTGACGAACCCGGCCGTCTTCAGTCCGGCCAGGGCGTCGCGTTGACGCTGCAGCATGGGCAGACGCACCAGCGCCTGCACGCCGCTCATGAACGCGCGCCCTTCTGGCAAGGTGTACTTGTCGTCCAGGGTCACCGTCTGCAGGGCGCGCAGCACGTCGGAGGGCAGCGGGGCGTTCATGGCGGCTCCTGAATCAACAACATGGCGAGTCTAGGGCGGGTCGCGGGATAGATGGTTGCGAATCCTGCCGTGAAACGGGGATAAATTGAAAGAGAATTGCGTCGAACCGGGGTTTACAGAAATGCTCGACAAGTTTGACTGGGCCATTCTTCACGAACTGCAAAACGATGGGCGGCTGACCAACGCCGAGCTGGCCTCGCGGGTGGGGCTTTCGGCAGCCCCTTGTTGGCGCCGGGTACGGGCGCTTGAGGAGGCTGGCTACATCACCGGCTATCGGGCGGTGATCGACCGCCACCGGATCGGCCTGGGGGTGTTGGCGTTCGTGCGACTGGATGCGCTTCGCAACACGGCCGAGCTCACCCGAGAAATGGAGGACACCATCCGCGGCCTGCCCGAGGTGGTGAGCTGCCACTACATCAGCGGCACCGGGACGTTCGAACTGCAGGTCGTCAGCCAGGACCTGGATTCCTTTTCGCACTTTGCGCGCACGGTGCTGTTGAACCTGCCCAATGTGAAGGATCTGCAGACCAGCTTTTCGCTTGGCGAGGTCAAGGCCACCGGTGCCTGGCCCCTGCCGCATCTGGCCAAGGGGCGCTTCCCCCGGGGCTGACGGGCTGCGCACCGTTCTGCGCCCGCCGCACCAAACTGGGCGGGACTCTTTTGTCCATGACAAAACAGGTGCGTGCGGCCCAGGCGGCTGCGCACCAACCCAGTGCATCCCGATCCCTTGCAGGCGATCAAGGGGTGGCCCGTCTCTTGCGATCGAGCGGTTAAGACCCCTTGATCCAACCTGCCTGCATTTCGAGGAGACCCTGATGAGCCGAGACGCCGACAGCCGCCTGTCGCCCGAATTCGAGGGCCGATACTTCAAACCGTTCGACGCCGATCAGCCCCTGCTGGCTCGCTGTGGCTGCGGAAAGGACCACACCGTGGCCGAGCACCAGGCCGAAGCCTCGGCCACGGGGCGCTTGTTGAGCCTGCCGTCCGGTGCGCGCGAGTCTGGCTTGGCGCAACCCCTGGCGCCGGCGTGCGCCGAGCGCGACCTGGAGCGTTACTCCGCCGAGTTCATCGAGGCCTCCCTGGTGAAGGCCATCTTTCCGCATGAGCCCACACGCCGTTCACTGATCAGGGCCCTGGGTGCAGGCACCTTGCGCGCGGCCGTGGCCGCGGCCCTGCCCGCCGGCGCCTTGGGCGCCATGCAGGCCATGGCCCAGGAAAGGCAGGCGCCGGAGAAGAAGGACCTCAAGGTGGGCTTCATTGCCATCACCTGTGCATCGCCCCTGATCATGGCCGATCCACTGGGCTTCTATCGCCAGCAGGGTCTGAACGTACAGCTCAACAAGACAGCCGGTTGGGCACTGATTCGCGACAAGGTGCTCAACAAGGAGTACGACGCCTCGCACTTCCTGTCGCCCATGCCGCTGGCCATCTCGCTGGGCCTGGGCTCCACGCAGACCCCGATGAACGTGGCCACCGTGCAAAACGTCAACGGCCAGGCGATCACGCTGGCCAACAAGCACAAGGGCAACCGGGATCCGAAGAACTGGAAGGGCTTCAAGTTCGCCGTGCCCTTCGACTACAGCATGCACAACTTCCTGTTGCGCTACTACTTGGCCGAGCATGGCCTGAACCCCGACACCGACGTGCAGATCCGCGTGACGCCGCCGCCGGAGATGGTGGCCAACCTGCGCGCAGGCAACATCGACGGTTTTCTGGGCCCCGACCCCTTCAACCAGCGGGCGGTGTTCGATGAGGTCGGGTTCATCCATATCCTGTCCAAGGACATCTGGGATGGTCACCCGTGCTGTGCCTTCGGTGTGCCCACCGAGTTCATCCAACAGAACCCGGCGACCTTCGCCGCCTTGTACCGATCGGTGCTCACGGCCGCGGCCATGGCGCGCGACCCCAAGAACCGCGAGTTGATCGCCAAGGTGATTGCGCCGACACAGTACCTGAACCAACCCGAGGCGGTCCTGACCCAGGTACTCACCGGTACCTTCGCCGATGGCTTGGGCAATGTGCGCAAGGTGCCTGAGCGTGCCGATTTCGATCCCGTGCCTTGGCACTCGATGGCGGTGTGGATGCTCACACAGATGCAGCGCTGGGGTTACCTCAAGGGCGATGTGAACTACAAGCAGATCGCCGAGCGCGTGTTCCTCATGACCGATGCGGCCAAGCACATGAAGGACCTGGGCCAGGCGGTCACCCCGGCATCGGCGGGCTATCGCCGGTTCAAGGTGATGGGCAAGGAATTCGACCCCAATAAGGCCGCCGAGTACGCGCGCAGCTTCGCCATCTCCAAGGCGGCTTGAATCGATGAAGGTCCTCTCCTCCCTGCGCGTGCGCGCGGCGATGCTGTCGGCTCTGATGCTGCTGACCGTCTTGGTCCTGTGGCATGCCAGCACGGCGCCGCGCGCCGTGGTGACCGCACCCGCGGCCGCGGTGCAACTCACGCCCGAGCAGATCGAGTACGCCAAGCTGATGGGCAAGGACCCGTCGGCTCTGGCCGCAGGCCAGACCAAGAAGTCCGATGGCTTTCCCACTCCGGCGCAACTGTGGAACGCGGTGGCCAGCAACCTCGCCGACCCCTTCTACGACAACGGGCCCAACGACAAGGGCATCGGCATCCAGCTCGCGCATTCCCTGGCGCGCGTGGGCTTGGGCTTTGTGATCGCGGCAGCGGTCGCCGTCCCGCTGGGCTTCGTGATCGGCATGAGCCCTTTGCTCTACCGGGCGTTGGACCCCTTTATTCAGGTGCTCAAGCCGATCTCGCCCCTGGCCTGGATGCCCCTGGCGCTCTACACCATCAAGGATTCCAGCATCTCGGGCATCTTTGTCATCTTCATCTGCTCGGTGTGGCCGATGCTCATCAACACGGCCTTTGGCGTGGCCGGCGTGCGGCGTGATTGGCTGAACGTGGCCAAAACGCTGGAGGTCAGCCCGCTGCGCAAGGCCTTTCAGGTGATCCTGCCGGCCGCAGCGCCCACCATTCTCACCGGCATGCGCATCTCCATGGGCATCGCTTGGCTGGTGATCGTGGCCGCCGAGATGCTCGTGGGCGGCACCGGGGTGGGCTACTTCGTATGGAACGAGTGGAACAACCTGGCGCTGACCAATGTGATCTTTGCCATCTTGGTGATCGGCGTGGTGGGGATGCTGCTCGATGCGCTGTTCGCTCAGGCCCAGAAGGCGGTGACCTATGTCGACTGAACGCGATGCGCCCTTCCTGCAGGTTCAGGGCTTGGGCAAGACCTACCCGGGCTCTTCGGAGCCGGTGTTCAACGAGGTCAACTTTGGAATCGCCCGCGGCGAATTCGTCTGCATCATCGGCCACAGCGGTTGTGGCAAGACCACGATTCTGAATGTGCTGGCCGGCCTGGAAGAGGCCAGTCAGGGCACGGTCATCATGGACAACCGCGAGGTCTCGGGGCCCAGCCTCGAGCGAGGTGTGGTGTTCCAAAGCCATGCGCTGATGCCCTGGCTGACGGTGCGCCAGAACGTGGCCTTTGCCGTGAAGAGCCGGTGGCCCGAGTGGCGCACCGAGCAGGTGAAGTTGCACGTGCAGAGGTACGTCGACATGGTGGGCCTGTCTCCGGCCATCGACAAGAAGCCGTCGCAGCTGTCAGGAGGCATGAAGCAGCGCGTGGGCATCGCGCGGGCCTTCGCCATTGAGCCCAAGATGCTGTTGCTCGACGAGCCCTTCGGCGCGCTGGACGCGCTCACCCGCGGCACCATCCAGGACGAGTTGCTCAAGATCTGCTCGGCCACACACCAAACGGTCTTCATGATCACGCACGATGTGGATGAAGCCATCCTGCTGGCCGACAAGATTCTTCTGATGAGCAATGGCCCGGTGGCCCGTGTGGCCGAGGTGGTGCGCAACACCCTGCCGCGCGCGCGTCAACGTGCCAGCCTGCACCATGAGCCGGGCTTTTACGAATTGCGCAACCACCTGGTGGATTTCCTGGTCAGTCGGTCCAAGGAACTGTCTGGTGGCCGTGCGCCGGCCCACCCACCGGAGGTGCGTCCGGCTGATGCGGCCCGGCGCGCTGCGGGCCCGACCGCCGAGGCGGCCGAGCCAGCCAACGATGCGCCCCCACCGGCCTCGCCCGCCGCGTCCGTCACGCCGCTGCATCGCGTGGCCTGAGCCTCGCGCCGCCCTTTCCAACTCAACCGCAACAGGAGTTACTGTCCGTGAACCGCAACGACGTCACCGAAAAGATCATCACCGTCAAGGTGGCCAAAGGCATCAAGTGGGAGGCTGTGGCCAAGAAGGTCGGCGAGTCCAAGGAGTGGACCACGGCGCTGTGCTTGGGCCAGATGACGGCCACGGCCGCACAGGCCAAGGCCGTGGGCAAGATCTTCGGCCTCACCGCCGAAGAGCAGAAGTGGCTGCAGGTGGTGCCCTACAAGGGCTCCTTGCCCACGGCGGTGCCCACCGATCCGCTGATCTACCGCTGGTATGAGATCGTCAACGTCTACGGCACCACCATCAAGGAGCTGATCCACGAGGAATTCGGTGACGGCATCATGAGCGCCATCGACTTCTCAATGGACATCCAGCGAGAGCCCGACCCCAAGGGTGATCGTGTGAATGTGGTCCTGTCGGGCAAGTTCCTGCCCTACAAGACCTATTAGACGGAGCAGGCCCATCGGGCGGCCGGGCCGATCGAGGGCGCTGGGTTCAGGCCCGTTGCGCCCCGCACCAGGCGGCCTCAGGGCGGCGGCCGATGCCCCGCAGGCCACAAGGCCCACATCTGCAGGCGGCCCTGCATGCGGCCGGCCATCTCGCCGGCTTCTTCGCCCCATCCCCAGAAAAAGTCTCCGCGAACCGCCCCCGTGATGGCGCTGCCGGTGTCTTGCGCCACCACCGCGCGTCGCAGGGGTGGGCCACCACCAGGCCCACCGCTGTGGATCCAAAGGGCCGTGCCATAGGGCACGCTGCTCGGGTCCACCGCCACCGATCGTTGGGGGCTCAAGGGCACGCCCATCGCGCCCCGCGGTCCCACCTGGGGGTCGGTCAAGGGTTCTTCTTTGAAGAACACGACGCGTGGGTTTTTCCACAGGACTTCCTGAACCCGCCGGGGGTGACGCTGCATCCAGTTCTTGATGCCCGACCAGCTCGCCTGCGCCGCGCTCAGTTGGCCCTGCTCGATCAGCCAGCGACCGACCGAGCCATAGGGATGGTCGTTGTGCGCGGCAAAGGCCAATCGGACCGTCTGCTGTCGGCCATCGGCCTCCGTGATCGTCAGCCGCCCCGACCCCTGGATTTGCAGCACCAGCACATCCAGGGGATCGCGCAGGTAGGCCAGCTCCCGGCCTCGCAGGGCTTCGCGCGCCTCTGGCTCCGTGTCCATCTGCTGGCGGGTCCAATAGGGCCGGCGTTGCGCCAGATCAGCCGGTGGCCGGTGCAGCGGATACCTGAATTCCCCGTCTGCCAAGCGGCGCGCTTGGAAGTGCGGTTCGTAGTAGCCGGTCAAGAGGCCCTCGCGCACGCCGTTGTGCTCCTCGATGCGCCAGGGCAGCAGGTGCTGCAACATCCACAAACGCACGGCGTGGTGGTCCGCTGCATCGAGTCGGGCGGCCTGCTCACAGGGCAGGCGCCACACGCTGGGCGCGCGCGGACACCCCGCTCGCAAAGCCCCGAGCACCTCGCCCACGGGATCATCATGGAAGCCCGGCAGTTCGTCCCAGCTCGCGCGCACCCACACGGCGCCGCGGCGCTCAGCGCGTTCGCCCATGGGCAGGCCGGAAGCCGTGGCAACAGGCGCGGGCGAGGCCGTGGTGCTCGGCGGTGGGCCGCTGCGGTCCCCGGTCAGCTGCGGATGGGATCCACAGGCCGCCAGCAGCGTGATCAAGCACAGGCCGCAGGTGGACATCAGCCCGCGCCACAGGGACCTTGGGTATCCTGTCCCGATGTGGATCCTGTTGCTTGAAGCCCTTGGGGCCCTGGCTTTGCTGGCGTTCATCGTGTGGTGGACGATGTTTTCGGGCCGGCCCGGAGGTGAGCGCAGCCCCCCAGAGCGCGACGACGACCGATCGACGCCGCCACGGCCCTGACTCAATGCAGCGCCTGCGGTGGCGCCAACATGAACTCGCCGATCACCGCTTCAAATGGATGCGCCTGTTCGGTCATGCAATAGAAGGTTCCGCGCATGGTCCCCATCGGGGTCTCCAAGCGAACCCAACTCGCGTACTCGAACTGCTCACCCGGCTTGAGCACCGGTTGATGCCCCACCACGGCCAAGCCGCGCACCTCTTCGGTCTTGCCATGGCCATTGGTGATCAGCCAGCGCCGAGCCACCAGCTGTGCCGTGACGTCTCCGGTGTTGACGATCGTCACGGTGTAGGCGTAGGCATGCACACCGTGCTGCGGATCGGATTGGTCCGGCAGGTGCTGCACCTTGACCGAGCAGGTGAACTGCCCTGATGGTTCGAGCTTGCTCATGGCGCTGGATTCTAGGCACCCCCCTAGAATCGAAAAAATGAGCAACTTGCGCACTTACCGCATCGCCCCGTCCATCCTGTCGGCTGATTTCGCCCAACTCGGCGCCGAGGTTCGCCGCGTCATCGAGGCCGGTGCCGACTGGATCCACTTCGATGTGATGGACAACCACTATGTGCCCAACCTGACCTTTGGGCCCATGGTCTGTGAAGCTTTGCGGCCGTATGCCGTGAAGGCCGACGGCGCCCGTGTGCCGATCGATGTGCACCTGATGGTGCAGCCGGTGGACGCCTTGGCCCAGGCCTTTGCCAGGGCGGGCGC
>RFTU01000007.1 GCA_009923315.1 Betaproteobacteria bacterium | reverse complement strand
TGTGGGGATGCTGAACCCTCTGCAGGACCTGCAGCGGCCGCATGATCCTCGGCCAGCAAACGTTCCACCCATTGGCCGTCTGCGCCGGCGTGGCTGTGCACGATTTCCACCCGTGGCCAGTCGTCCAGGTTCTCAGGCATTTGCACGGGTTCAGCCCACCGGTATGGCCCATGGCCTGCCCGGCTGACCAGCCCGTCTGCAGCGCCCGATGTCCAGACCCAGGCCTGGTCCAACCAACGGGCCACCGGCTGGCCATCGCCCGCACCAAAGGCCTGCATGGAAAAAGGGTGCACCTTGCGAACTTCAACGGCTGGCCATGCCTGTCCACCAAAGGCCATCAGCACGCCCTGGGCTGCAGAATCCGCGGCCAAGTGAAGCGCCTGCGTGAGGTTGCCGGGCCCATCGGCCTGCGGCGACGTGGCCGGCCGCATGGCCGCCGTCAACACCACCGGCCGGGTGCCGCGCAGCACCCCTTGGAGGAACACCGCGGTTTCCTCCAGGGTGTCGGTGCCATGCGTCACCACCTGCCCGACCACGGCCGGATCGTCCAAGCCCGCCTGCAACTCCGCTGCCAGGCGTTGCCAAACGGCGTGGCTCATGCTGCGGCTGTCCAGTTGCGCCACCTGTACCGCTTGCACCCGGTCGATGCGGCCCGCCAGGCCGGGCAGCAAAGGCCGCAGCAGGTCCTCTACGGCCAATTGCGCAGCCTGGTAGGTGTTGTCAGGGGCACCGGCGGGTGCGGTGCCCGCGATCGTGCCCCCCGTTCCCAGCACCCGAACGGTTTGAAGGCCGCTGGAAGGCGCCGATGACGGGGACATGGGGGGCATCTTCAAATTCCTCTGGATAAAAACACAGCCACTGGATAGAATGACAGTTCATCGCCCGCAGGCGCCGCACGAGATTGCACCATGCTCGACCGACCCAAACTCACCGAACGGCAACAACAGATTCTGGACCTGGTCCAAACCGCCATCGAACGCACTGGCGCCCCGCCCACCCGCGCGGAGATTGCAGCGGCGCTGGGCTTCCGCTCAGCCAATGCGGCCGAAGAGCACTTGCAGGCCTTGGCCCGCAAGGGTGTGATTGAACTCGTCGGCGGCACGTCGCGCGGCATTCGGCTGCGGGGCGAGGCCCTGCGATCGCTGCAGGAATCACGCGGCCGCCAGTTCAGCCTTCCCCTGCCCAGCTTGGCCCAGTTGGCCCTGCCGCTGGTGGGCCGCGTGGCAGCAGGCAGCCCGATCCTGGCCCAAGAACACATCGACCAAACCTACACGGTCGAAGCCACGCTGTTTCCCCGCAAGCCCGACTACCTGCTGCGCGTTCGCGGCATGAGCATGCGCGATGCCGGCATTCTCGATGGCGACCTATTGGCCGTTCAGAGGGCGTCTGAGGCCAAAAACGGCCAGATCGTCGTGGCCCGCTTGGGCGATGAGGTCACGGTCAAGCGGCTGCGCCGCACCCGAACGGCCATCGAACTGCTGCCGGAAAACCCCGACTTTCACACCATCACCGTTCCGCTCAACGGCGAGAGCGACGTGCCCTTCTCCCTGGAGGGAATCGCCGTTGGCCTGCTGCGCAACAACATGCTGATGTGAGGCGGCACAATGCGGCTGACGCCGCTGTGCTTGCCATGAACATCATCATCCTCGACGATTACCAAGACGCCGTCCGAAAGCTGGCCTGCGCCTCCAAACTCGAACACCTCCACGCCAAGGTGTTCACCAATACCGTCAAGGGCATCGGGCAACTGGCGGTTCGGCTGCGTGATGCCGAAATCTTGGTCCTCATCCGCGAAAGGACCCACCTGCCCCGGGCGCTCCTGGAACGCCTGCCGAAGTTGCGCATGATTTCGCAGACCGGGCGGGTGGGGTCACACATCGACTTGAAGGCCTGCACCGACCTGGGCATCGTGGTCTGCGAGGGCGTGGGCTCACCGGTGGCGCCGGCTGAACTCACCTGGGCCCTGATCATGGCCGCCACGCGACGCCTGCCCCAGTACATCGGCAACCTCAAACATGGAGCCTGGCAGCAGTCCGGTTTGAGGGCATCGAACATGCCGACCAACTTCGGCCTGGGCAGGGTGCTCAGGGGGCAGACCCTCGGCATTTGGGGCTACGGCAAGATTGGATCGATGGTGGGGCAGTACGGTGTCGCGTTCGGCATGCGCGTGATCGTGTGGGGCAGCGAAGCCTCACGCCGACGGGCACTGGATGACGGCTTGGAGGCCGCCAGCAGCCGTGAAGACTTCTTCGCCGACAGCGATGTGCTCAGCCTGCATCTGCGACTGAGCGACACCACACGCAGCATCGTCACCCTGCAAGACCTCTCCCGGATGAAGCCCACCTCGATTCTGGTCAACACCTCAAGGGCCGAGCTGATCGAAGACGGTTCGCTGGTGGCAGGGCTGAACCGCGGCCGGCCGGGCATGGCTGCCATCGACGTATTCGAGAGTGAACCACCTTTGGCCGGCCACCCCCTGTTGCGCTTGGAAAATGCGATCTGCACGCCGCACATCGGCTATGTCGAGCGCGACAGCTATGAGCTGTACTTTTCCTCGGCGTTTGACAACGTGCTCAACTACCTGGCAGGCGCGCCGAGCGGCGTGGTCAACCCCGAAGCCCTGCAGTTCGCGCGCTGAGGCCACCGGCGGTCGCGTTGCGGCCATCCTCAGCTCGAAGGGTCAGTGCCCGGGGTTCCCGAAGGGCTGGCCAAGTCAAAGACCAAGACCTCGGCCTGCTGACCCTGTTCCAGGCTCAACTCGGTTTCCTGCTGCAGCAGCAGCGCGTCACCGGCCTGCAGCCATTGGCCGTTGACCGTCAGTGATCCGCGCACCAGGTGCACATAGGCCAGACGCCGAGCATCCAATTGCAGGCCGGCACGCTCGTCGGCCCCATGGAACAGCCCCCCGTAAAGCCGAGCATCTGCGCGGATCGAAACCGATCCTTGCGCACCATCGGGGCTGATCAACAAGCGCAACCGGCCCCGCTTGTCGGCTTCGTCGAACGATCGCTGCTCATACCCGGGGTCGCCGCCCGGTGCATCCGGGACAAACCAGATCTGCAGGAAGTGGGTTTCCTGATCCGACGCCTGGTTGCGCTCACTGTGGCGGATGCCATGGCCTGCGCTCATGCGCTGCACCTCGCCGGGTCCGATGGTCGAGCCATGGCCCAGGCTGTCCTGGTGCCCCAAACGGCCGCTGAGGACCACGCTGACGATCTCCATATCGCGATGACCGTGGGTTCCGAAGCCGGTGCCTGGGGCGATGCGGTCTTCGTTGATCACCCGCAAATTGCCCCATCCCATGAACCGGGGGTCCTGATAGCCCGCGAAGGAAAAGCTGTGAAAACTGCGAAGCCAGCCATGATCGGCATAACCTCGTTCGTGCGATCGACGCAGAATCATCATGGCGGCTGACTCACTGGAAGGCGCAGGCGCAGAACACGCTGCCACCGGTGGCACTGTAGGGGCTCGCAGACGCCTGTACGGCCATCCAACTTGCATCAGCCGTTCAAATATGATGAAGCGATGTCTGACAAGCACTTGGCCCTGACACCGGACGCCCTGACCATGATGGACGCCATCGCACGCAACGGCAGCTTTGCCGCCGCTGCACGCGAGTTGGGTCGCGTGCCCTCAGCGCTGACCTACAGCGTGCGCCAGCTCGAAGTCTCCCTGGACGTCCTGCTGTTCGATCGCAAGTCTGGTCAGGCCAAGCTGACGGCAGCGGGCCAGGAGCTGCTGACCGAAGGTCGGCGCTTGTTGGCCCAAATGGCCGGCGTCGCCAATCGCGTGCGGCGTGTGGCCACCGGCTGGGAGGCGGAGCTGACGATTGCGGTCGACGGCGTGCTGTCTTCTCCAACGATGCTGGAGTTGGTGGAGGCCTTCTACCAACTGCGGCCCGCCAGCGTGGCGGCCGCGCGCGGCGACTCGCATGAAGCCGTGGGCCCGCCGCCCACCCGTCTGCGCTTGCGCAGCGAGGTGTTGGCCGGCACCTGGGAGGCCTTGCTGTCGGGTCAGGCTGATCTGGCCGTGGGGGTCTCGATGAATGGCATGGGTCCGCCGGCGGGCATCGCCGTAGAGCCCTTGGGAGAGGTGACGTTCGTGCTGAGCCTGAGCCCGCACCATCCCCTGGCCGATCGCCAGGACCCCATTGGCGACGATGAATTGGTGCAACACCGCGCCGTGGCGGTTTCGGATTCGGCATCGCGCCTTTCGCCGCTGACCGTGAACCTGCTGCCCGGCCAAGATGTGTTGACCGTTTCCAATCAAGGCGACAAGCTGCGGGCCCTGCTGCTGGGACTGGGCGTAGGCTTCATGCCCGAGCCCTGGATACGGGAAGCGGTGGCACAGGGTCGCCTGGTGACCAAGCCCGTGCGGCGCAGCGCTGCACCCGCCGCCTTCGGTTATGCGTGGCGTGCGGGCACCGGGTCCAGTGGTGCAGGCCGGGGACTGGCGCTTCAATGGTGGCTGGACCGGTTGGCCCACCCTGCGACACGTCAGGCCTTGTTGATGCGCCTGTGAGCCGTGAAGTTGTATCGAGGCCGATTCGCCCCCACGCCCTCTGGGCCGCTGCACGCCGGCTCGATCGTGGCGGCCTTGGCCAGTTACTTGGATGCCCGTGCCCACGGAGGGCTCTGGTCGGTACGCATTGAGGACATCGACGCCCCGCGCTGCGTTGCGGGTGCCGATGCCTTCATCCTGCACCAGCTGGACCGTCTGGGCCTGCGGTCGCCTGAGCCCGTGGTGTGGCAGTCTCAGCGGTCTGCGCATTACGAAGCCGCTTGGGGACAGCTTCAGTCGTCCGGTTGGGCCTACGGATGCGCCTGCAGCCGGCAGGACATCGAGCAGGCCTTGACGGCCGCCGGAGTGCCCCGAGCGCGCCACGCGATGGCTGTTTACCCGGGTACGTGCCGAAATGGTCTTCACGGGAAGGCGGCTCGAGCGTGGCGGGTTCGCGTGGAGGGTTCCAGGCAATGGACCGACCGGCGCCTGGGGCGCCAATCTCAGCATCTCGATTCTGAGGTGGGGGACTTCATCATCCGCCGTGCGGACACGATCTGGGCCTATCAATTGGCGGTGGTGGTGGACGACGCTGTTCAGGGCATCACCGATGTCGTGCGCGGTGAGGACCTGGCGGACAACACGCCTCGTCAGCAATTCCTGCAGGATCTGCTGGGTGTGCCCAGACCACGGTACCTTCACACGCCGCTGGTACTGGCTGAGGACGGGCAGAAGCTGTCCAAGCAGACCGGGGCCCAGGCGGTGGACCTGACCCAAGGGCTGACCGTGCTGCAAGCCGCCGCACGCATCTTGGAGCTCGAGGTGTCAACCCCCGACGAGGGTCGGTCCGCGAGCGGGCTGCAGGCCGGTGCCAGCGGGCCAGAGCCCAAGGAACTGGATCGCTGGCTGGAGCTTGCGGCCCAGGCTTGGGCCCGTCGTTGGCTGCAGACCCCGGGTACCCACCCGGTCTCGCCTACCATGTGGGGTTGAACTTTCAGGAGTCTCCATGAACCACACCCCCAGCGGCCTACAGATTGAAGACCTCTCGGTTGGCACGGGCGCCACCGCACAAGCCGGACAGGACGTCACGGTGCACTACACCGGCTGGTTGCACGACCCTCAGGCCAGCCAGGGCCGCGGCCGTCAGTTCGACAGCAGCAAGACACGCGGCGATCCGTTCGAGTTCAACCTGGGTGCCGGCATGGTGATCCAGGGCTGGGACGAAGGCGTGGCGGGCATGCAGGTCGGCGGCACCCGGGTGCTCACGATTCCGCCCGAGTTGGGCTACGGGGCCTATGGGGCCGGCGGGGTGATACCGCCGAATGCCACGCTGGTGTTTGAGGTGGAGCTGCTGGCCGTCCAGGCCTGAGGTCTCACCGCACCGGAGCCGACATCATGGCAGCAGGAAGTGCTGCCGGTAGTAGACCAGTTCGTCAATTGACTCGTGGATGTCGGCCAGTGCGGTGTGGGCTTGCGCCTTCTTGAACCCATCCAGGATCTGCGGTTTCCAGCGCCGCGCCAGTTCCTTGATCGTGCTCACATCCAAATTGCGATAGTGGAAAAAGCGCTCCAGCTCGGGCATGTACTGGGCCAAGAAGCGTCGGTCCTGGCAGATGGAGTTGCCACACATGGGGCTCTTACCCTTGGGCACCACGGTGGACAGCCACGCCATGACCTGAGCTTGGGCGGCCATTTCATCCACGCTGGAGGCGCGGACGCGGTCAACAAGTCCACTCCTGCCGTGTGTCCCCTTGTTCCAGGCGTCCATGCCGTCCAACACCGCATCACTTTGGTGGATCGCCAGCACGGGGCCCTCCAAGCGCAAGCTCAGCTGGGCATCGGTGACCACCACGGCAATCTCGATGATTCGGTCGGTACTGGGCGACAAGCCCGTCATTTCGAGGTCGATCCAGATCAGGTTCTGATCATGGATGGGCAATGTGTGTTCGGTCATGGGCAGATGTCGCGGCTTGAGCGAGGACATTGTCGCAGGCCTACACTGACCTCATGTGGGCGCGAACAGTGGATGATCCGGTTCAGGTGCTGACCTGGGTCTTTGTCTCGTTGGTGGTGGTGCAGGCGCTTGTGCGCCTGTGGTTGCTGTCGCGTCAAGTCCGTCACGTGCAAAGGCTCCGCAGTACCGTCCCCACCGCGTTTGAAGGTCGGATCAGTCTGGACGCGCATCAACGGGCGGCTGACTACACCCGTGCCAAGGCGCAATTGGAGGTATGGGCGATCACCGTGGAGGCCGCCGTGTTGCTGGGCTGGACCCTGCTGGGTGGTCTGGAGGCCTTGAACGCGGCACTGCGTGGCTGGATCCACGATCCCCTGCCGACGGCATCATCGGCTCTGGCGTATCAGGTGGCCTTGATGTTGGGGGTGACCGTGATCAGCGGACTGGTCGACGTGCCCTTTGACCTGCTGCGCCACTTCGGTGTGGAACAACGCTTCGGCTTCAATCGGATGACGCTGCGTGACTATGCCGTGGACGCCGTGAAGGGCACCGCACTGACCGTGTTGCTGATGACGCCACTGCTGGCGGCCATGCTGTGGCTGATGGGACAGGCCGGAGCCCACTGGTGGCTCTGGGCATTTGCCATGTTGGCTGGGTTCCAGTTGCTGATGATGGTGGCCTATCCCACTTGGATCGCCCCGCTATTCAACCGCTTCACCCCCCTGCAGGATGAGGTGCTGGAAACGCGCGTACGGCGCCTGATGGCGCGCTGCGGATTTGCCGCGCGCGACCTGCTGGTGATGGACGGCAGCCGGCGCTCGGCCCATGCCAATGCCTACTTCACCGGTCTGGGTCGCTCCAAGCGCGTGGTGTTCTTCGATACCTTGCTGAAGGCCTTGACGCCTGGTGAGGTGGAGGCGGTTCTGGCCCATGAACTCGGACACTACCGATACCGTCACGTGACGCAACGATTGGTGTTGATGATGGCTCTCAGCCTGGGTGGCCTGGCGCTCCTGGGAGCGGCTTCGCAGTGGAGCGGGTTCTATCTGGGCCTGGGCGTACAGCCCAACCTGATGGCCCCCAACGACGGGTTGGCGCTGGCGCTGTTTTCCTTGACGCTGCCGGTGGCCATGTTCCTGCTGAGCCCAGTGGGCGCATGGTGGTCTCGTCGGCAGGAATTTCAGGCCGATGCCTACGCCGCCTCTCAAGCCGACCGCCATCAGTTGGCATCCGCCCTGGTCAAGCTCTACACCGACAACGCCTCGACGCTGACGCCAGATCCGTGGTACGCGAGGTTTCACTACAGCCACCCTCCCGCCCTTGAGCGTTTGCGCGCCCTGGACCACCCTACGGCCCCTCACGAACAACCTGCCCTATGAGCACCGAGCCCCTTGTCCCTATCGCCCACGGGGCGGAAACGGTCGCCGTGCACACGGCGCAAGATCTTGGCGCCATGGGGGTGCGCGAGACGGCCGACCACCGCTTGCAAGGCGATGAGATCGAGCGTCTGCTCACCTTGCTGGGCGGATGGCGGGTCAACGATGGCGTTCTCCAGCGCACCTTCTCGTTTCCCGACTATCACGCCACGATGGCCTTCGTGAATGCGGTGGCCTGGATTGCGCACCGTGGCGACCACCACCCCGATCTGCAGGTGGGTTACAACCGCTGCACCGTCCACTGGAGCACCCACTCGGCTGGTGGCCTCACCCTCAAGGACCTGATCTGCGCAGCGCAGGTCGATGCGCTGCAGTGCCCCAAGGCCTGATCGTGGCGGCCTTCGGCCGTCATTTCACACTGGAGACCCACGACGGTGTGCGCCTGCAGGCGCACGTGCGCGGCAAGCGCAGCGAAGCGGTGGTGGGGGACCGAGTCCTGTGGAACACCACCCAAACCGGTGGCGAAACCCAGGCCGTGATCGAGTCGGTTGAGCCGCGCCGCAATCTGATGCACCGGCAGGACCTGATGCGAACCAAGTCCTTCGCCGCCAACCTCGACCAGGTGCTGATGCTGGTCGCCAGCCAGCCCCTGTTCAGCGAATCGCAACTCACCCGCGCGATGGTGGCCGCCAAGTCGGCGCAAATCGAGTTGGTCATCGTGCTCAACAAGACCGACCTTCCGGACGCACCCTTGGCGCGCGAGCGTTTGAAGCCCTACGCCACCATGGGCATGCCCTTGGTGGAGCTGTCGATCCAACACGCACGCGAGGAGAGCCTGAAGCGGCTGTCTCCCCTTCTGCAGGGACGTACCACCTTGCTGTTGGGCGCCAGCGGGACCGGCAAGAGCTCCCTGGTGAACCTGCTGGTACCGCAGGCCCAGTCGCGCGTGGGCGAGTTGTCACAGGCCCTGCAAGCCGGACGACACACCACCACCCACACGCTGTGGCACTGGCTGGATCAAGGGCGCACCGGCGCGATCATCGACTCGCCCGGCTTTCAGGAGTTCGGACTGCAGCAGGTGCCCGCGGCCGACTTGGCGCGCCACATGCAAGACTTTCAGCCCCACTTGGGTGGCTGCCGCTTCAGCAACTGCCAGCACCGCCAGGAACCCGACTGCGCCATCACCGCAGCGGTGACCGCGGGCCTCATCAGCCCACAACGCCATCGGATCTACCTCGAAATCCTCGACGAACTCCAAACCCGGCGCTGGTAGCCGCGCGAGCGCGCCCTGACCAGGACTAGCCGACCAGATTGGCCAACGTCATCAGGGCCAGCAACAGCATCCACAGCACAACCGACCGCCATACCAAGGCCACCACGTTGCGCAGATGGGCCAACTGCACCGGCGCGCCCGGCGTGGACCCCGTGGAATCGACCGTGTCGGCTGCCACGCCCGTGGAGAAGGTCTTGGATCGGTCGGGTGTGATGCCCGGTGCCGCGTGTCCGCCCAACTGGATACCCACCGCGCCGGCAGCAGCGGCCAAAATGACACCTTCGTTGCCGTGGTGCCACAAGGCCGCATCGCGCCGCCAACCGTTGATGGCCTCTTCGAAATTGCCCACCACGGCGAAGCCAAAAGCCGTCAACCGAGCCGGCAGGAAATCCACCGCACCGAAGTACTCCGTGGACACACGGCGCAACTCCTCATTGGTGGGCGCCTGTAGGCTGTTGCTCTGGTAGGCCCAGTAGCGGCTCATGAACTCGGACATTCGGTAGAAGACGGCGCCAGCCGCCCCGAATCCAACGGCGGCCATCAGGACGAAAAAGAAGAACACGCCGAACACATGCCGGTGTGCAGCCAGCAGGCCATGCTCGATCACGTGTCGCAACACTTCGGTTTGCGGCAGCTCCAAGGCATCCAGGTGCAACCAGTCGGCCAGCAGCTGTCTTGCCGTGGCTTCGTCATTGCGCTCCAGGCATTGCCGGATATCGGTGATGTAGTGGCTGAAGCTGCGAAAACCCAATGTCAGGTACAGGACACCCACATTCAGGGCCAGGGCCAGCAAGAGACTGAACTTGGCCAACAGCAGGTGTGCGATCCACACCAGGACAGCGGGTGCGGCAACGGACAGCCACCACACCACGCGGGCATGCTGCGGCTTGCCCGCATCGAAGTTGCGCGCTGTCCAACGGCACCAGGTGACCGCCGCATCATGCACCCGCGTGTCGCGCGGCAGCGACTTCAGCTGCTCCAGCAGCAGCGCAAAGAGAACCGCGAAAAAGCTCATGCACGCGATGATAGCGGCCGGGCCAGCAGGTGATACAGGTTGCGCAGCATGGCCGCCGTGGCGCCCCAGATGAAGAACTCCCGCTCCTCACCCGACAAGCCGTGCCCCTGCCAGGGCATCGACAGAAATTGTCTCGCGCGCTCCTGCACCACCACCCGATGCCGGTGGTGATGGGCCGGGTTCATGAGGAAGGCCAGTGGAACCTCAAAGATGTCCTGAACCTCATGGGGGTCAGGCTGCAGGGCCAGGGGCGGATGCACCCAGGCCACCACGGGCGTCACTTCGAAGGCCGTGACCGTGCGGTACGGTGGCAGCTGGCCCACCACCTCCACCGCCTCTGGAGACAAGCCCACTTCTTCCTTCGCCTCGCGCAAGGCGGCGGCGGCGGGGTTGATGTCCGTGGCCTCCAGGCGGCCGCCTGGGAAACTGATCTGACCCGCGTGAGAGCGAAGGTGGGCGGTGCGCTGCGTCAACAGAACCGTCCACCCCTGCGGCCGCCGCACCAAGGGCACCAGGACCGCTGCGCGCTGGAGAACGGCTTGTCCCGACATCTCGCCGCCATCGCCACCCAAGGGCGGCTGCCAGCCCTCGGCAGACGCCAGCTGGGCAGCCAGCACCAGCGGGTCCCAGTGGGCTTCCGAAAGCGCAGGCAGATGCTCGTCGGTTCCGATGACGGGTACGCTGCGCGGATCGGTGATCAGAGGCGGACGCATGCCGCGATTGTCCACCCCCTGCGGGCGCGAAGCAGGGGGCGCGGCGCCCGACCGCTGACGCGGTCAGAGCGCTTCGCTCAAGCCAACTTCTCTTTGATGCGGGCGGATTTGCCGCTGCGCTGACGCAGGTAATAGAGCTTGGCGCGGCGAACGTCGCCGCGGCGCTTGACTTCGATCCCGGCGATCAGGGGGCTGTACAGCTGAAACGTTCTCTCGACGCCCTCTCCCGAGGAAATCTTGCGCACGATGAAGCTGCTGTTCAGGCCGCGGTTGCGCTTGGCGATCACCACGCCCTCGTAGGCCTGCACGCGCTTGCGGGTGCCTTCGACCACGTTGACGTTCACCACCACCGTGTCGCCAGGAGCGAATGCGGGGAGGGTCTTGTTCAGGCGGGAAATTTCTTCCCGCTCAAGGGTTTGGATCAGGTCCATGTGAGCTCCGTTGATCATGCGCCTGGGATGTGAGTGGAATGGGATTGCCCGGCCAGAGGATCAAAACCCACGATTATACAACGCCGCCAGCACCTCTTCATCGTCGGCGCTGAGCCGGCCAGCAGCTCGCGCGGCCTCGATGAGGTCGGGCCGACGCCGGGCGGTGATCTCCAGCGCCTGCGCCCGCCTCCAGCGTTGGATGTCGCCATGGTGTCCCGAAACCAGAACCGCCGGCACCGCCTGGGCTGACTCCCCCTGCGGCCACACCTCCGGCCGGCTGTAGTGCGGACCTTCCAGCAAGCCGTCACCCTCAAAGCTGTCCTGCTCATGCGAACTGGGGTCGTGCAGCACGCCGGGCTGCAAACGCGCCACGGCATCCATCAGCACAAGGGCCGGGAGGTCGCCACCGGACAACACGAAATCGCCCACGCTGATGTCCAGGGCGCGGTGGCGATCCAGAAGCCGCTGGTCCACCCCTTCGTAGCGACCACATAACAGCAGCGCACCCGGGCCCTGCGCGAGCTCCCTCACCAGTGACTGCGTCAGGGGCCTGCCAGTGGGCGTGAAATGAATCAGTGGCGCACCGTCGTGGACCCCACGGTCGGACCGAATCGCCTGGATGCATTGGTGCAGCGGCTCGGCCAACATCACCATGCCCGGCCCGCCCCCAAAGGGTCGATCGTCTACACGGCGGTACGGCCCCTGGGCATGCTCACGCAGCGGCCACAACCTCACCTGAACCGCCCCGGACTCAAAGGCCCGGCGCGTGACACCCAGGCTGAGATGAGGTCCGAAGAGTTCGGGCACCAGGGTGATGACGTCAAACCGCGGCATGGAACGCCGTTCTCAGTCGTCCAGATCCCAATCGACCTCAATGCGCTTGGCTTGCAGGTCAACCGAATCGACATACGCATCGACGAAGGGCACCAAACGCTCCACGGACTTTCCGCTGGCCCGGGCCTCCGATTCGATGCGCAGGACCGAATGAGGCCCGGTTTGCATCAGGCCAGCCACCCGGCCCAGACATTGGCCCTGTCGATTGAAGACCTCCAGCCCCACGAGGTCAACCCAGTAATACTCACCCTCTGCGGCCGTGGGAAAACTGCTGCGCCGGACAAACAGCCTCAGACCTCGGCATGCCTGGGCCACATCGCGATCGGTCAGGTCCTGGATGAGCGCCACCACGCCGTCGCCCTGCTCGCGCACAGACGCCACGCGCAGGGGCTGCTCCAGCCGAGACAGACACTCTCGCTGAGCAGGCGCCACGGCCTCTGGAAACTGCCAATACCAGCGCTTGGTGGAAAACAGCGACTGTGGATCGCTGGAGAAGGGCTTGAGGCGCAGGCCACCCTTGATACCCCAGGCACCGGTGACCACCGCCACCTCAACGGCATCGTCAGGCCAGTCAGGAAGCGAAGACTCTGGACCACTCATGGTCAAAGGGGGAAGCGATCGAGCACCGACAACCTGTCAGCGAGGCGTCCAATGAGAAATGCCCCGAACACAAACCGTGCGCAGGGCATGCTGACCTGTGGGAACCGAAGGGTCAGGATGGCCACCCCTCATGCCTGCAAGGGGCCGGGCGCGCGAGCGCCCTGGCCCTGGCCATCAGGCCTGGGCCGACTTGCGGGCCACGTCCACCAGGCGCGCAACGGCCGGGGACAGCTGGGCACCGACGCCTTCCCAGTAGGTGACGCGGTCCATCGACACGCGCAGGCCCTCGGCCGAACCCGAGGCCACGGGGTTGTAGAAGCCCACACGCTCGATGAAGCGACCATCACGACGGTTGCGCGAATCCGCCACCACGATGTTGTAGAAGGGGCGCTTCTTCGCACCACCACGAGCCATTCGAATCACGACCATGAACGTTCCTTGAGCACTGATACGGTGCAAGGATTCGAAAGAGACACGCATCGAACCCCGGCGGAATGACCCCGGAAACCCCAGGGCCGCGGCGGTGACCGTAGATACGCCCACAGGCGCAACCGCTTCACGGTTGATCCACTGCCGGCCGTTCACCAAAGCCTTCTATTATACGACTTTGTTCCGTTTTCGATGTCACCCATGAGCGAACGTGTTCAGGCAGCCCTGATTCGACCCTGTCAATTGAACGATTTGACGACCGTCAGGGCCATCTATGCCCAGGCGGTGGAGCAAGGCACGGGCACCTTCGAGCTGGACACCCCAACGCTCGAAGAGATGCAACGCCGGCATGCGGATGTGCAGTCCAAGGGACTGCCGTGGTTGGTGGCCGAAGCCGATGGTCGGGTGTTGGGCTATGCCTACGCGAATGCCTTTCGGCCTCGTCCTGCCTACCGCTTCTTTCTGGAAGATTCCATCTACCTGTCACCTGACGCACAAGGGCAAGGGCTGGGCCGCCTTCTGTTGGCCGAGCTGGTGGCCCGTTGCACCGCCTTGGGTGCCCGGCAGCTGTTGGCCGTGATCGGAGACTCCCAGAATGCCGCATCGATCGGCGTGCACCGCAGCTGCGGCTTCCAGCACACCGGTGTTCTCAAGAATTCGGGCTGGAAGTTCGGTCGCTGGCTGGATGTGGTCTTGATGCAGCGCTCACTCGGGCCCGGTGCGAGCCAGCCGGCTGGCGCTGGCGGTGTGAGATGAGCGGACAGGATACGCCGCCGCTGGCGCCGGGGGGCGGTCGAGCCCACCCGGAAAGCACGCCCTCCTCACTCAGCCCGCTGCGCTCCAAGACGCTGACCACCTGGGTGGCGGTGTGCGGTGGCTTCATTGGGTTGCATCGCTTTTATCTGCGTGGGCCGGGCGACCCATGGGGGTGGTTGCATGCCGCCGCGGCGTTCCTGGGCCTCATGGGGGTTCAGCGTCTGCGCAGCCTGGGCGTGGATGACGTCGGGGCCACCTACTTGCTGCCCTTTCTGGGCTTGTCCATCAGCGCAGCCATGTTGGCCGCGATCGTCCACGGGCTCACGCCGGACGAACGATGGGCGCAGCGGCACCATCCTGAACTGGGCCTCATACCCACGGCCTGGGGGCCCGTGTTGGGCGTGATCCTGGCCCTGATGATCGGTGCCACCGCCTTCATGGCCACGGTGGCTTTTGTGGCTCAACGCTTCTTTGAAGCCTTGTTGGGCACTTGAGGTCCCAGCGTCTCTGTCGGGACGGGCTGGCGGCTCCAGGCGCCCCACGAGCGTCATGCGTCACGCAACTCGTGGCACGGAGCCCTCACTCCAGAAGCTCAAGGGCCGGCCATTCAGGATCCTGCAGGCGCTGAGGCGGCGGATCGGACAGGGCTTGCAGCCGATCGCGCCACTTCAAGCCCAGACCCGGCCAGTTCAAATTCGGCAGGACATCCTGCAGCGGTTGCAGCACGAAAGCCCGCTCCAAGGCACGCGGATGGGGCAACTGCAATTCGGGTGTATCCCGCACGCGTAGACCGAACAGGATCAGGTCCAAGTCCAACGAACGCGGTGCGTAGCGGTAGGGCCGCGCCCTGTCGCGCGAGGCCTCAATGGCCTGTAGCTCGTGCAGCAGTGCCGACGGGGCCCGCTCATCGCCGGTCCCCTCCAGCACCACCACGGCGTTGATGAAATCCGGCCCCTGGGCCTGCCAGGGCACGGTTCGGTACAGCGGCGACACCGAACGCAGCCGCAGGCGCAACGACTTGTCCAGCCGTCTCAAGCCTTCGAGCGCGGCCCTCAGGTGCGCGTGTGTGTCGCCCAGGTTGGAGCCTAGGCCGACCACGATGAGTTCGGACGGCGCGACCAAGGCGTGAGGCCTCCGCCCCGCTCAAGCACCTTCAGAACCGGGCGCTGGGGTGCCACCCGGTCCATCACCCGATCGACGACGGCGGCGGCGGCGCTTGCGGGGCGCATCGTCGCCGCTGGCGGCGATGCCTTCCGTCTGCGGGTGACGTTCGGTGTCCTGCGACGCTGGCGCCGCGCGGACGCGCCGAGGCCCAGGCTGCGGCCGTACGGCGGCCATCAGGGCCTCGCGCTCCTCATCGGTACCCAAGGAATAGTCTTCCCACCACTCGGCGAGCTCCGCGGGTACCTCCCCCACGTCAGCCCGCAGACGCAGGAAGTCGAATGCCGCACGAAATCGCGCTTGCTCAACCAAGGCGCCGGGACCGCTGCCACTGCGCCGCTCGAATCGAGGCTGCATCAGCCAGATCTCGCGCATATCGGCTGCCAACTTGCCACGGCCGGAGATATCGCCTATGCGCTCGTCGAAAACGGCATCAATAGCCGAATGCAGAGCCGGCACGGGTGGCGTGCCTTCGCTCTTCAAGGTCTGCCATCGATGACGCACCTCGTCCCACAAGAGGCAGGCCAGCAGGAAGCTCGGCGCCACGGGCTTGTCTTCTCCGACGCGGCGATCGGTGTCGGCCAAGGCCAGCTCCACGAAACGGGCAGCCGACGAATCGGCGGGGTGGTCCAGGGCCAGGTCCAGAATCGGAAACACCCCATGAAGGTCGAATCGCCGCACCGCCTCGATGCTGGCCAAGGCATGCCCCGTCTGCAGCAGCTTGATCATTTCGTCGAACAAGCGAGACGCTGGCACACTGGCCAGCAAGGCCGCAGCCGCCTTCATCGGCTTGGCAGTGGCTTTGTCAATGTCAAAGCCCAGCTTGGCGGTGAAACGAACCACGCGCAGCAGGCGCACCGGGTCTTCGCGGTAGCGGGTGGCCGGGTCTCCGATCATGCGCAGCACCCGTTTGCGCACGTCGGACAGGCCCTGGTGGTAGTCCACCACGATGTGCGACACCGGGTCGTAGTACATCGCGTTGATGGTGAAGTCCCGCCGAGCGGCGTCTTCGATCTGGGGGCCCCAAACGTTGTCGCGCAGCACGCGGCCGGCGGCATTCACGGCATGGCTCTTGCCCGCCAGCTCGCTCTTGGCGGTGCGCTCATTGCCATCGACCTGTTGCGCTGCGGCGGCATCCAGGAAGGCCCGAAACGTGGAGACCTCGATGACCTCATGGTCCCGCCCCCTGCCAAAGATCACGTGCACGATGCGAAAGCGCCGGCCGATGATGAAGGCCCTGCGAAAGAGCGACTTCACCTGTTCCGGCGTGGCGTTGGTGGCCACATCGAAGTCTTTGGGCCGTCGACCCACCAGAAGATCGCGCACGGCCCCCCCCACCACATACGCTTCGAAGCCGGCGTTCTTCAGCGTGGTCACGACATTCACCGCCCGCTCATCCACCAAGGCAGGGTCGATACCATGCTCTTGTGCCGACACCTCCACTCGGCGCCCCAAGGGAATGCCCGCTGGTGTGTGGTGGTCGGGCTTGCCCAGCAGCTTGTTGATGAAACGCTTGATCATTTGAAGAGCTGGAGTATGGGCCAGCCTCGCTGTTGGGCCACGTCGGCCAGCGACGGTGCGGGGTTGGTGGCCACGGGGTGAGTGGCCCATTCGAGCAAGGGCAGGTCGTTGATGGAGTCGCTGTATACCGTGATCCGCTTGAAGGACTCGCGACCCGCCGCATGTCCCAAGCCGAGCAGCCAGTCCTGAACACGACGGATCTTGCCTTCTTTGAAGGTGGGGGTGCCCCGAATGGCGCCCGTTGCGCGGCCTTGCGCGTCGCGCTCCAACTGCAACGCGATCAGGTGCGAAACGTCGAAAGCCTGCGCGATGGGTTCGGTCACGAATTCATTGGTGGCCGTGACGATGGCCACCAGATCACCGGCTTGCTGATGCCGCCGAACCAAAGCACGGGAAGCCGGGCTGAGGGCCGGGCGCATCACTTCGGCCATGAACCGCTCGCGAAGCGCCAGACTTTCGGCCAAGGGGCGGTCTCGCCAACCCGACGTCGCAAAAGCGACGTAGGCCGGCAGATCAAGGTGCCCGGCCTGGTACTCGGCATAGAAGGCATCGTTGCGGCGCTTGAATTCAATGGGATCCACCCATTGGTGTTGCACCAGAAAGTCGCCGAAGGCGTGGTCACTATCGGTCTCGATCAAGGTGCCGTCGAGATCGAACAGGGTCAGGTTCATGGTTCTTCGTCCAGCATCTGCCGCAACAAGGGCACCGTCAGCGGACGCTGATGCTGCAGGGCATAGCGGTCGAATCGGTCCAACAAACCCGTCAAGCTCTTGAGGTCGCGCGCCAGGCGCCGCAGGGCATAGTCCAGCACCTCATCGCCCAGTCGCAAACCACGGCGCTGGGCCTCTTCCCGCAGAGCCTGCCGGAGCGTGGATTCTCCCAGAGGCCAGAGCGAGAGCACCAAACCCCACCCCAGGCGGGAGCGAATGTCATCGCGGATCGGGAGGTCAGTGGGCGGCAGGCGCCCGGCTGCCACCACCGAGGCGCCCGCCGCGCTGGCCTGCACGAAGGCACTGAAGGCCCAGTGCTGCTGTGCTGGCGACCAGGCCTCAGCCTGGTCCATCAGCAACCACTGGGTGCCCTCGACGCGGGTGGGCAGGGCCGCGGTGGACGCATCCAGCCAGATCACCGACTCGTGGTGGTGCAAGGCCCTGGAATGAACCGCGCCCAGCAAGTGGGACTTGCCACAGCCGCTGGGCCCCCACAGGTACACCGGTGCGCTGCCTGGCCGCAAGTGGGTCAGGGCCTGCACCGCGGTCTCATTGCCCAGCGCGATGAAGGTGTCGAAATCCGGGACTGCGGCCAGCCCGATGTCCAGCGCCAGTTGCCGCAAGCCTCAACCCCGGTAGAGCTTGCTGTCGAAATAGAGCGACTGCGCGCGGCGCAAGAGCACCAGCAGCACCGCACTGGCGGGCAGCGCAATCAGCACGCCCACAAAGCCCAACAGCTGCCCGAAGGCCAACAACGCAAAGATCACGGCCAGCGGGCTCAACCCGATGCGCTCGCCCACCCAACGCGGCGTCAGCACAAAGCTTTCCAGCAACTGGCCCGCACCGTACACCGCCGCCACCATCGCCGCGCCGGAGACCGGCCCGAACTGCAGCACCCCGGCCAACAAAGCCATCGCCAGGCCCACCCCAAAGCCCAGGTAGGGAACGAAGATGGCCAGGCCGGTGAACAGCCCCACCGGTACGGCCAAGTCAAAGCCCAAGACCATCAGGGCCAGCGTGTAGTAGGCGGCCAAGGCCAACATCACGAGCACCTGACCGCGCAAATAGTGACTCAACAGGTCGTCGCACTCTCGCGCGAAACCGAACACGGAGGGTCCCAGGCGCGGCGGTACGAGGGACGCGGCCCAGGCGCTCAAGCGGTGCGCATCCACCAGGAGGTAGTACAGGGCCACGGGCACCAACACCAGGTAGCCGACCACGGCCAAGGCCACGCTGCCGCCAATGCGCAAAGAGCTCAACGCGGCCAGGATCAACTCGTCGGCGTTGCCACCGAACACCTTGAGCATCATGGCCTTGATGGCCGCCACATCCAGGCTGAATTCCACGCCCAGGCGAGCCAGCAAGGGCACCAGGGTCTCATTGAAGCGAACGGCCAGGCGCGGCACCTGTTCGCGCAACAAGGGCAATTCATGGAGCAAGACAGGCACCAACAGCAGCAACAGGCCCGACAGGGCCAGCAGAGCCAAGGCCTCGACTGCCAAAACCGCCAGCAAGCGCGGCACGCCCCGGGCCTGCAGGGCACTCACCGGTGCGTGAAGGATGTAGGCCAACACGGCCGCCACCACGAACGGCGCCAATACCGGCGCCAAGAGCCAGATCACGGCCCCAAGCACCAGGGCCAGGAGGCCCCAACGCCAGCTTCGCGACAACAGGTTTGGGTTCATGATGGGCCCTTTCTCAATGCAGTCGGGCCATGCGCTGCAGTTCCTGCAAACGCTCCCTCAGGGCCGGCGCGTCCTCGGCCTGAGGGCACTCCTGCAGATAGGACTTCAATTCTTCAGCCGCCTGCGCCCATTGCTCGAGCTCGGCATTCACCAGCGCCCGATCTCGCCGCTCCGACCAATCGTGGGGCAACACCATCACCAGCCGGTCCATCACCTGTTTCATCCGCAGCCAATCCTCGCCCGCGCGATGGATTTCCTTCAGATTGCGCAACAAGCGGGCCAGGATGTCTCGGGGGGAAGCGGCTTGCAGGAACAAGCCCAGGGGCACCTCGAAGTCGTCCACCAGACCCCGCTGTTGGCGGTACGGCAGCAGGCGCTCGTCGAGTTCATCACGGGACAAGGACCGGCCCGTCATGGGGTCGATGATGACTTCACCCTGGGGCAAGCTGCACTTGCACAAGAAGTGCCCCGGAAACGAGACGCCCTGCACCTTCAGTCCCACGCAGCGGGCCATCTCGAGGTAGATCAGCGCCAAGGTGATGGGAATACCACGACGCGTCTGCAAGACCTGGTGCAGATGGCTGTTACCGGGGGCATAGAAGTCATTGACATTGACGCCGAAGCTCAATTCCTTGAAGAAATAGTGGTTGAGCAGTCGCAGGCGCTGCTGCGCGGCGGCGTCCGACGGCAGCCTACGCGACAGCCGGGCACCCAGTTCGTCGACCTGGGCCACCACCGCCATCGCGTCGACCGCCGGATCATCATCTTGGGCCACCGCAGCGGCGGCCTCCAGCAGGAGGAAATGCGCGTCGTCGGCCACGAGCGTACGGAAGTACTCAAGCCGGGCGCGCTGTGCTGAAAGTGAGGTGGCGGACATGCGGTGCCGAGTGTAAGACGGACCGTGCCACCACCCCGCCCCAACCCGGGTTCCACACCCCGGGGCCGCTCCTGCTCTTGCCGGGTACGCCACACCCGGTCGCGTTCCCGTTCGGAGCCTGCGATCAGCCGGCCCGTCTGAACGACGACCAGCGCACGCCCATGGCCGCCAGCGCCCCCAGATACAGCCCCGCCGCCGTGCCCACCACCATCGCCAGCACACCGATCCGCGACCACGGCTGGGCCTGCATCGCCAGCCAATCGACAGACCGCCCGCCGAGCACCAGGACCGAGGCCAAGACACCGCAGGCCACGCCCACCTTGAGCAGGTACAGGCCCCAACCGTCGGCGGGCTGCCAGGCGCCACAACGGTACAGCCCCACCAGGAGCCAGGTGGCGTTGATCAGGGCTGCCAAGCCGATGGACAGCGCCAGCCCGGCCACCCCGATCCAGGGCACCAAAACGGCGTTCATCAACTGGGTGAGCACGAGGACGAACACCGCGATGCGAACGGGGGTCCGAATGTCCTGTCGGGCGTAGAAGCCCGGGGCCAATATCTTGACGGCGATCAATCCCACCAAGCCGACGCCGTAGCCCATCAGGGCGTCCTGTGTCCGTGACACATCGGTCGCCGTGAACGCACCGTAGTGGAACAGAACCGCCACCAAAGGCTGGGCAAACAAGAGGAGGGCCAGCGCGCTGGGCAAGGCCAGCACCACCACCAGGCGCAGACCCCAATCCAACAAGCCGGCGTAGCGCTGGGCCTGCCCTTGCGCCTGCGCCGCCGACAGTTGTGGCAGCAGCACCACGCTCAGCGCCACACCCAGCAAGGCCGTGGGGAACTCCATGAGGCGGTCGGCGTAGCTCAGCCAGCTGATGGCCCCAGGCCCCTGGTAGGACGCGATCAAGGTATTGATCAGCAGCGACAGTTGCGCCACGGACACCCCCAGCACGGCCGGCGCCATCTGCTGAAGCACGCGCGCCACCCCTGGATGGCGCCACGCGGCCTTCAAGCCCGAAGGGCTGATGGACAAGCGAGGGGTCATGCCCAAGCGGCTGAGCGCGGGCCATTGCAGCGCCAGTTGGAGCAGGCCGCCGGCCATCACCCCGAGGCACAAGGCGTACACGGGGTGCAGCCCGATTCGCGCCATGAGCGGACCGGCCCACAGCCCCGCACCAATGACACACAGGTTCAGCAGGACCGGCGTCGCCGCGGGGGTGGCGAAGTGCTGGTAGGTGTTGAGCACGCCTGCCGCCAGGGCCACCAGGGCCATGAAGCCGATATAGGGGAACATGAGGCGCGTCATGAGCACCGCTTCATCAAGCTCCGCCAGTCCTGAGGCCATCAGCCAAACCAGGATCGGTGCCCCCACAACCCCCACCGCGACCGTCAACAACAAGGCCACGACCATCACGGTGGACACCGCATCGAACAAGGCGCGGGTGGCCGCGTCGCCCTCACGGGCCTTGACCTCACCCAACAGGGGCACAAAAGCCTGGGAAAAGGCGCCTTCGGCGAAGAGGCGGCGCAGCAGGTTGGGAATCCGGAAGGCGACGTTGAACGCGTCGGTCCAGGCGCTGGCGCCGAACTGCGAGGCCACGACCCACTCCCGGGCCAGCCCGGTCACCCGCGACGCCAGCGTCAGCAGCGAAACGGTGGAGGCGGCCTTGAGCAGGTTCATCAGCGAGCTGGATTATAGAAACCGCCACCTGAGGCCATATTTTTGCTATACTCCTGGGTTTTCCGAATCTGCTTGGTTCGCCACTTTTCGACAATCACGATTTTTAAGACACATGGCCACCTCCTCCAAAGCCAAGAAGACCGTTCGCATCGCCTCCGGCCGCAAGCGCGTCCGTCAGGACGTCAAGCTCAATGCGGCCAATTCCGCGCTGCGCTCGAAGTTCCGCACGGTGATCAAGAACGTGCAAAAAGCCGTGGTGGCGGGTGACAAGGCCAAGGCTGCCGATCTGTTCCAGCTGGCGCAGAGCGTGATCGATTCTGTGGCCGACAAAGGCATGTTCCACAAGAACAAGGCTGCGCGCCACAAGAGCCGACTGTCCGCCAAGGTCAAGGCGATGGCCGCTGCCTGATCCAAGCCCTTCGGCTTGAACCACAAAGGCCCGCTTTGCGGGCCTTTGTCATTTCGGGAACCCCGTTCATGCTCCACCCCCGCCGGTTTCGGACTCCGCGCTCCCCGCACCACCCTGGGGGCAGCCGCCTCGCGTCAACCCCGGGGTCAGGCTTCCCGAATCTGCAGGCCGTTGTCGCGGGCGAAGTTCATCACGAAGTCCCAGGCCATGGGCTCGATGTCGCGCAGGGCCTCATCCACGAGAACCGCCGTGGCACCGTCCACGGTGCGGGGTTGGCAATATGGCGAGTAGCCAAAGTGGGCTGCCGCACCGCCCACCGATCCACCCGGGCGAAACGACGACATCACGCCAGCCAGGCGTTCGGACCAGTCACTGGGCCTGAAGGCACGGCCCTCCGCGGTGAGTCCAATGATGTAGTACTGACGCGCCATCCACACATTGTGCCCTGGCTTGCTGCAGCGCAGCACTCACGGCGCCTGGGTCATCGTTGCCCTGCTCGCCAACCATAGAATCGACGACACCTTCTCGGGAGTTTTCATGACCACCCATGCCCCCACCGACCAGCCCCATGTGATGGAGACTTACGGCCGCCTGCCGATTGCACTGACGCATGGCCAGGGCTGCCGGGTCTGGGACACGCAAGGGCGCGAGTACCTGGATGCCCTGGGCGGCATTGCGGTGAACACCTTGGGCCACGCCCACCCGCGCCTGGTGGCCGCGCTGCAAGACCAAGTGGCCAAGCTCATCCACACCTCCAACTACGTGCACATCCCGCTGCAGGAAGAGTTGGCCGCACGACTGTGCGAACTCTCGGGCATGAGCAATGCCTTCTTCTGCAATTCCGGCCTGGAGGCCAATGAGGCGGCCTTGAAGATCGCCCGCAAATTCGGACATGACCGTGGCAACACCGAGCCCGAGATCATGGTGTTCGAACGCGCCTTCCATGGCCGCTCGCTGGCCACGCTATCGGCCACGGCCAACCCCAAGATCCACGCCGGCTTCGGGCCCCTCGTGGGAGGGTTTGTGCGGGTACCGCTCAATGACTTGCCCGCCGTGGAAAAGGCGCTGGTCGAGCACCCCCGCCTCACGGCGGTCTTCCTGGAGACCATCCAGGGAGAGGGCGGCGTGAATCCGGCTCGAATCGAGTTCCTACAGGGACTGCGCGAACTGTGTGACCGGCACGACAAGCTGCTGATGCTCGACGAGGTGCAGTGCGGCATCGGTCGCACCGGCAAGTGGTTCGCGCATCAGTGGGCTGGCATCGTTCCGGACGTGATGCCCCTGGCCAAGGGACTGGGTTCAGGCGTGCCCATCGGAGCCGTCGTCTGTGGCCCGCGCGCGGCCGGCGTCCTCAAGCCGGGCAACCACGGCACGACCTTTGGTGGCAACCCACTGGCCATGCGCGCTGGAGTGGAGACCTTGCGCATCATGACGGAGGACAACGTGCTGGCGCACGCCGAGTCGGTGGGCGCGCAGCTGAAGGCCGACCTGCAGCGCGAGCTGGGCACGCTGCCGGGCGTAAAGGACATTCGCGGCCAAGGCCTCATGGTGGGCATTGAGCTGGACCGTCCTTGCGGCGCCCTGCTTGGCCAGGCCTGTGAAGCCGGGCTGCTCATCAGCGTCACGGCCGACAGCGTCATACGCCTGGTACCGCCGCTGGTCATGACCCACGCGCAAGCTCGCGAGGTGGTGGCCCGCCTCGCCCCCTTGGTGCACCAATTCCTGCAGGAAACGGATGTGAAGGCCGCCGCATGAAACCTGGCCTGCCCCTGATCCGCCACTACCTGCAGTTCAAGGACTTCCGGGCCGAGGAGTACGCCTACCTGTTCGAGCGCGCGGCCATCATCAAGAAGCGTTTCAAGAACTACGAGAAGTACACGCCCTTGGTGGACCGCACCCTGGCGATGATCTTCGAAAAGGCCAGTACCCGCACGCGCGTCAGCTTCGAAGCCGGGATGTACCAAATGGGCGGCTCGGTGGTGCACCTGACCACCGGCGACAGCCAACTGGGCCGAGCCGAGCCTGTCGAGGACAGTGCCCGCGTGATCAGCCGTATGGTGGACATCGTCATGATCCGCACCTACGAGCAAAGCAAGCTCGAGGCCTTTGCGGCGCACTCGAGGGTGCCGGTGATCAATGGCCTCACCAACGAGTACCACCCCTGCCAAATCCTGGCCGATCTGTACACCTACATCGAACACCGCGGGTCGATTGCGGGCAAAGTGGTGGCCTGGGTGGGTGACGGCAACAACATGGCCCATACCTGGCTGCAAGCCGCTGAAATCCTCGGTTTCACGGTGCACATCAGCACCCCCAGCGGCTATGAGGTGAACCTGGAGGTGGCGGGTCTTCGGGACGCATCGAGCTTCAAGGTGTTCGACAACCCGATGGACGCCTGCCGTGACGCCGACTTGGTCACCACCGATGTGTGGACCAGCATGGGCTTCGAGTCGGAGAACGAGGCGCGTCGCGCGGCCTTCGCCGATTGGTGCGTGGATGCCGAGATGATGGCAGCAGCCAAACCCGATGCCCTGTTCATGCATTGCCTGCCGGCCCATCGTGGGGAAGAGGTCTCCGCCGAGGTGATCGATGGCCCCCAGAGCGTGGTGTGGGACGAGGCGGAGAACCGCATGCATGTGCAAAAGGCGCTGATGGAGTACCTGTTGCTCGGGCGAATCGGCTGACAAGCCGTGCGCGGGGCGCAGGGCGCCGGGTGCCTCCAGGCGGGCACTGTGCGCTGGAGCGATCATGAGCCACCCTTCCCAACAAAGCGCTTGCACCACATGCGGCGCATGCTGCGCATCGTTTCGTGTCGACCTCTCCGTCTACGAACTGTCATCAATGGGCGGAACCGTGCCCGATGGGCTGACGGTCGAGCTCAACGGCAGCACCTGCCGGATGAGGGGTACCGACCATGTGCCGGTGCGGTGTGCCGCGTTGACGGGCACCGTAGGCCAACAGGTGACCTGCGCCATCTACGAATGGCGCCCCAACCCCTGCCGAGAGTTCAGCGCGGGCGACTATGCCTGCGACAAAGCGCGCGCGCGGCATGGTTTGCCGCCGCTGTCAGCTTGAACCAGCCCCATTCCAAGGCCCGCACCACCGCGCTTGTGCTCGCTTTCGGTACGCCCAATCGCGCACCAGGTGGAGCGCCGGGCTCCTAGAATCGGCGCATGGACACCCGAACCAACCCCATCCGAAGCCGGTTGCAAGCCCTGCGCGAGATCATGCTCCGAGAAGGCGTGGACGCGTTGCTCGTGCCGTCGGCCGACCCCCACCTCTCGGAGTACCTGCCCGAGCGCTGGCAGGGGCGGCAGCACTTCAGCGGCTTCACGGGCTCCATGGGCACCCTGGTGGTGATGCTGGACAAGGCCGCGGTGTTCGCCGACAGCCGCTACTGGGTGCAGGCCGAAGCCGAGTTGGCGGGCACGGGGGTGGCCTTGGTCAAGATTCCCACGGGAACGGCGACCCACCATGTCAACTGGCTGACCGAACAGGTTCGGCCCGGAGGCACCGTCTCGGTAGACGCGCAGGTCTTGGGCCTGGCCGCAGCCCAGATGTTGAAAACGGCTCTCGACGCGGCCGGCATCCAATTGCGGACCGATGCCGACCTGCTGCAGGGCGCATGGCCCGAACGCCCTGCCCTGCCCCATGCACCGGTCTATGCCCATGAGGCCCCGCATGCGCCCCTGGCACGCAGCGCAAAGATGGATCAGGTGCGCCAAGCCATGGCGCGCACCGGTGCCACGCACCACTTCGTGAGCACCGTTGACGACATTGCGTGGATCACCAACCTGCGCGGCTCGGATGTGGACTACAACCCCGTGTTTCTGGCCCATGTGCTGGTGGAGCCCACCAGCGTGACCCTGTTCGTGGGCGAGGGCAAAGTGCCCGACGGACTGGCCGCGGAATTGAAGGCTCAAGGCATCGCGCTGGCACCCTACGCGCAGGCCCCAGCGGCTTTGGCTGCCCTGCCCGCGGATGCGACCCTGCTCATTGACCCCCGTCGCGTCACGCTGGGTCTGCGCCAGGCGGTTCCGAGTGCGGTGAAGGTGATTGAGGCCATCAACCCCAGTACGCTGCTCAAGAGCCGCAAGACGCCCGAAGAGGCGGAATTCATCCGCGAGGCGATGGCACGAGACGGTGCAGCCATGTGTGCCTTCTACGCGTGGTTCGAGCAGGCGCTGGGCCGCGAGCGCATCACGGAAGTGACGGTGGATGAAAGGCTGAGTGCCGAGCGGGCCAAGCAGCCGGGCTTCATCGGGCTGTCCTTCCCCGTCATCGCCGGCTTTGCCGCCAACGGTGCGATGCCCCACTACCGAGCCACGGCTCAATCCCATGCGGTGATCGAAGGCCACAGCCTGCTGCTGATCGACTCCGGCGGGCAGTACCTGGGCGGCACCACCGACATCACGCGCGTGTGGCCGGTGGGCCAAGTGAGCGCGGCCATGAAGCGAGACTACACCCTGGTGCTCAAGGGAACGATGGCGTTGTCGCGGGCGCGGTTTCCGCGCGGCACGCTCAGCCCCATGCTGGACGCGCTGGCACGCGCACCGCTGTGGGAGCAGGGCATTGAGTTTGGCCATGGGACCGGTCACGGCGTGGGCTATTTCCTGAACGTACACGAGGGCCCTCAGAGCATCAGCAAAGCCATTCCGGAGCCCCACATGGCGATGGAGCCGGGCATGGTCACCTCCATTGAGCCCGGCGTTTACCGGCCCGGACTGTGGGGGGTGCGCATCGAGAACCTGGTTCTCAATGCGGTCGCCACCACTGCCGAAGCGAATCAGTTCGGTGAATTCCTGGAGTTCGAGACCCTCACCCTGTGCCCGATCGACACACGCTGCATCGATCGGGCGTTGATGCGAGATGACGAGGTGCAGTGGCTCAATGACTACCACGCCATGGTGCGACATCGCCTGTCGCCACTGGTTCAAGGGGATGCCCGAGCTTGGCTGATGGAAAGGACCAAGCCGCTTTGAACCGGCACCCCAGCGACATGGCCGCTCGTTCAACCCCACTGGAACAGTCCTTGGTCGACTATGAACACGACCGCCTGAGTGGCGGCGCCTTGTGTAGCGCGTTCCGCTGTGCGGCCGCTGATTGGCCGGGGCTGCCACCGCGCTTTCATCCGGTGCTGGAGTCCCTGCTGCAGCCTTTGGAGTCCAGCGCACTGTTCAGCGAAGAGAGCTGCGCCTTCAGCCGCCACGATTTGGCGGCTTCCTTGCGCCAATGGCTGCAGGCGGCTCAACACAAGGCACCGCGGGTCGAGGAGCCGGCAAATGGGGGGCCATGCCGCCCTGCACGGAGCGCGCCGAATGAGTGACGCCCTCAGCCGCCGGCAGTCCATGGCGGCCTTGGTAGGGCTGGCCGGCGCCGTCGCCAGCCCCAGCGCATCCGCAACGGCAGAGCCCGCACGTGCAACGCTCGGTGCCGGCGTGCCCAGCCCCAGGGCCCCCCGCAGTGCCGCCACCGATAAGGCCACCACGCGACTGGGGCCTGTGGTCCCACTGGGCGGCAGCGTGCGCTTTGACAACCCGGTGGTGTGGAAGCGCCTGGTGGAATTGGCGGGGGGGCCTGGTTCGCGCTTTGCTGTGATGAGCATGGCCGCAGGCCGACCCGAGCGGGCGGCCAATCTGGCGCAGCAGGCTTTGCAACGCGCCGGTGCCCGCACCGACTGGGTGGCGGTGGCGCCGGCCTTGAAGGACCAGGACCTCGCCGCTGCGGTACGCGACCCCCAGTGGGTGCAGATGGTGCTGGCTTCACAAGCGGTGTTCTTCACCGGTGGCGCGCAAGCCCGCATCGTGGACACGCTGCGCCCGGGTGGGCAGGACAGCCCACTGCTGCAGGCCGTGCAGGCGCTGCATGCGCGTGGGGGGCTGATCGCCGGCACCTCGGCGGGTGCGGCCATCATGAGCCAGACCATGTTCCGCGATGCCCCCTTCGTGACCTCGGTGCTCAAAGGCATCCTGCGCCGCGGGGTCGAGTATGAGCAAGGCCTGGGATTCGTGCCGGCCGGCTTGTGCATCGATCAGCACTTTCTCAAGCGTGGACGCGTGGGCCGCATGATCCCCCTGATGCTGGGCACCGGAGACAAGCTGGGCCTGGGCGTGGATGAGGACTCGGCTGCTTTGGTCCACGACGGCGAGATCGAGGTTCTGTCGGGCCGAGGTGCCCTGTTGGTGGAACTCCATGCCGCACAGCAGCGCCTGGAAAACGGGGCCCTGAGCCTCCAGGGAGCCCGCATTTCACTGCTCGAGCCGGGCGACCGGTTCAACCTGGAAACCGGGCGGCTGCAGCCCTCAGAGGCCAAACTGACCGCGCCCGTCGCGTTTCGGGCGCCCAACTTCGACCCGACCTTTGAATTCGATCGCTACTTCATGGACATCCTGGGTGACTACGCGATCGTCGACGCCATGATTCAACTGGTCGACGGACCCAAGCAGCAGGTGCGGGGTCTGGCCTACACGCCCTTGCCGCGACCGGGCGATGCGCGGCGCAACCTCGGCTTCGAGTTCGTCCTGACGCGAGACGAATTCACGCGCGCGTGGGCGCCTTCAGGTACGGGGGGCGACCCCTACACCATCGAGCGCGTGCGTCTGGACATACGGCCGGTGCGGGTGCCGCAGCCCTTCCTGCAGGACTGGGCGGAGCCGGCCTGATGATCGAGCAGCGGCACGATCTGCCCAGCGCAGCGCCCGGGACGCAGGCCCATTGGTTGAGCCTGCACTTCGGCACCGCCGGATCGGGACCCAAGGCCGTCATTCAGTGCGCGTTGCACGCCGATGAAGTCCCGGGTCTGCTGGTGGGGGTGCACCTGCGCCGCGAATTGACGCGTCTGGAACGCCAGGGCCGTATTCGGGGCGAGATCGTCCTGGTGCCGGCGGCCAATGTGCTGGGTGCGGCCCAAGGGCTGCTGGGCGCTGCCATCGGCCGCTTCGACTTGAATACCGGCGTGAACTACAACCGCGGCTATCGACACTTGACGCCCGAGTTGCTCAGGACACTGACTGGCCGACTCGGATCAGATGCGGCAGCCAACACCGCGATCATCCGCCAAGCCTGTGCCGACCTGTTGATGGCCTGGACACCGACCAGCCCAGCGGAGGCCCTCAAGCGCTCACTTCAATGGCTGGCGGTCGATGCCGACACGGTCTTGGATCTGCACTGCGACAGCCAGGCCTTGATGCACCTGTATGCCCCCACGCCCTGGGCTGAAACCGGCGCGGCGCTGGGCCAGTGCCTGGGCGCGCGCGTGGTGCTGTTGGCCAAGGAATCGGGCGATGACCCCTTTGATGAATCGGTGTCTCGCCATTGGTGGGAACTGCAGGAGGCCTTCGCCGCCCAGCACCCCATCGAGCTGGGCTGCTTTTCCACCACGGTGGAGTTGCGCGGTGAGGCCGATGTCACCCACGACCTGGCCGAAGGCGATGCACAGGGCTTGCTGGCCTTTCTTGAGCAGCGCGGGCACCTGGAGCCCGGCAGCAGCGCGAAAGCTGCAGCAGCCAGTCGATGCGACGTGCTGCCCCTGGAAGGAGTGGATCCGCTGACCTCTCCTTGCGGAGGGATCGTGGTGTTCGCCTGTGCATTGGGCGACGAGGTGCGGGCCGGCCAGACCGTGGCCGAGGTGATCGACCCGCTCACTGCCGAATCCACGCCCGTGTGCACGAAGGTCGATGGGGTCTTCTTCGCGCACAGCAAGACCCGCTGGGCCTTGCGGGGCGAGCGCATTGGCAAGGTCGCCGGCGCGAAGGCCTTTCGCAGCGGCAAGCTCTTGTCCCCGTGACGCCGACTACTTGATCGGCTTGAAGCGCACACGCTTGGGACGCGCGCCTTCCTCGCCCAGACGCTTCTTCTTGTCGGCCTCGTATTCCTGGTAGTTGCCGTCGAAGAAGGTCCACTGCGAGTCGCCCTCGCAGGCCAGGATGTGGGTGCAGATGCGGTCGAGGAACCAGCGGTCGTGGCTGATGATCATGGCGCTGCCGGCGAACTCCAGCAGGGCCTCTTCCAGCGCGCGCAAGGTTTCCACGTCCAGGTCGTTGGAGGGTTCATCCAACATCAGCACGTTACCGCCGCGGGCCAGGGTCTTGGCCAGGTGCAGACGGCCGCGTTCACCTCCGGAGAGCTGCCCCACCATCTTCTGCTGGTCGTTGCCCTTGAAGTTGAAGCGGCCCAGGTACGCACGCGAGGGCATCACGAACTTGCCAATGGTCAAGTTGTCCAGCCCGCCGGAGATGTCTTCCCACACGGTCTTGCCATTGTCCAAACTCTGACGTGACTGGTCCACGAAGGCCAGTTGCGCCGTCTTGCCGATGACGATCTCGCCGCTGTCGGGTTGCTCCACGCCTTGGATCATGCGAAACAGCGTGGACTTGCCCGCACCGTTGGGACCGATGATGCCCACGATGGCGCCGGCGGGCACCTTGAAGCTGAGGTTGTCGATGAGCAGGCGGTCGCCAAAGCTCTTGGAGACGTTCTTGAACTCGATGACCTCATTGCCCAGGCGCTCGGCCACCGGGATGAAGATCTCGTTGGTTTCGTTGCGCTTTTGGTATTCGTAGTCGCTGAGCTCCTCGAACCGGGCCAGACGCGCCTTGCTCTTGGCCTGGCGACCCTTGGCGTTCTTGCGCACCCACTCCAGTTCCTGCTTCATCGCCTTGCGGCGCGCGTCTTCGCTCTTTTGCTCCTGCTCCAGACGCTGTTCCTTCTGATCGAGCCAATCAGAGTAGTTGCCCTTCCAGGGGATGCCGTGGCCTCGGTCGAGTTCGAGGATCCACTCAGCCGCGTTGTCCAGGAAATAGCGGTCGTGGGTGATGGCCACCACGGTCCCGGGGAAACGCTGCAGGAATTGCTCGAGCCACTCCACGCTTTCGGCGTCCAGGTGGTTGGTGGGTTCGTCCAGCAGCAGCATGTCGGGCTTGGACAGCAACAAGCGGCACAGGGCCACGCGACGCTTCTCACCGCCAGACAGGTTGCCGATGGCGGCCTCCCAGGGCGGCAGACGCAGCGCATCGGCAGCCAGTTCCAGTTGCAAATCCGTGTTCTCGCTGCCGGCTGCCGCGATGATGGCTTCGAGTTCGGCCTGCTCGGAGGCCAGTTGGTCGAAGTCGGCATCGGGCTCGGCATAGGCGGCGTACACCTCATCCAGCCGCTTCTTGGCAGCCAACACGCCACCGATGCCCTCCTCCACCGCCTCGCGTACGGTCTGGTCGGGGTTGACCAAGGGTTCCTGCGGCAGGTAGCCGATCTTGATGCCGGGCATGGGCACGGCCTCGCCTTCGATCTCCCTGTCGATGCCGGCCATGATCTTGAGCAGGGTGGACTTGCCCGCGCCGTTCAAGCCCAGCACGCCGATCTTGGCGCCGGGGAAGAAGGACAGGGACACTTCCTTGAGGATCTGTCGCTTGGGCGGCACCGTTTTGGTGACGCGGTTCATCGTGAAGACGTACTGGGCCATGGCTTGGGGACAATCGTGGACAGGGGGTGCTCAGCGGCACAATCCGCGATTATCCCCGAGCCACTTCATCCACACGCCCATGGCCACATCCCAACCCCTTGAAACTGTTCGTGACCTGCCGGAAAACCTTCCCGCTTCCTCGTCTTCCCTGCCCGTCCACGCCCGGCGGCGGCGCCTGATGGCCGCCCTGGCCGGTGGGCTCGTGCTGCCGGGTGTGGCCAGCGCTCAGACGGTGGAGTACCCCAACCGACCGATCAACCTGGTCGTGGGCTACCCGCCCGGCGGCAGCACGGATCTCACCGCACGAGTGGTGGGCGCTGAATTGGCCAAGCAACTGGGCGTGCAGGTGGTGATCGAGAACATCGGCGGCGCCGGCGGCGTGCTGGGTGCGCAGAAGGTGGTACAAGCCTCACCCGATGGCTACACCCTGCTGCTGGGCGCGAACAACGAGACGGCCATAGCCCCGCTGGTCAACCGCAAGTTGCGCCTGAACCCACTGCGCGACCTCAGCGGCATCGGGCTGATTGCCTCGCAGCCGATGGTGCTGGTGGCCTCGGCGGGCAACAAGGACGCGCCTCGCAGCACGGCCGAGTTCATCCAGAAGGTCAAGCGCAACCCTGGCCGCTACAGCTATGGGTCTTCCGGCGTTGGAACGGCTTTGCATCTGGCCGGTGAGATGACCAAGGAATCGGCGGGCCTGTTCATGGTCCACATTCCCTATCGCGGCGTCGCGCCGTTGACCACCGACCTGCTCAGTGGGCAGCTGGACTTCGGCGTGTTCGTGTTGTCCAGCGCCCTGCCGCATATCCGCAGCGGCAAGATGATCCCGATCGGCACCACGCAGGCGCGCCGCGCTGGGCTGACACCCGAGATTCCCGCCCTGGCCGAGCACCCCGCCCTCAAGGCCGTGGACATCAGCAGTTGGTTCGGCCTGTTTGGCCCGGCTGGCCTGCCCGCCCCGGTGGTGCAGCGGCTTCAAAAGGCGCTGGGCGATGCGCTGCAGGTCTCCGATGTGCGCAAGCGGTTGGAAGAATCCGGTGCGACGATGGCACCGGCCGGCGTGAACTTTTCTTCGTTCCATGCAACGGAGATCGAGAAGTACCGGCGCATCGTGGAGTTCGCCAAGATCGAAGAATGAGGCCGACCACAGCATGAACGCGCCCCACACCCACTCACCGCGCTTTGAACTGCAGGCGCCTGCACTGAATCACTGGCGTGCCGGCAACACCGGCATCGAAGGCGTTTGGCGGTTTGAGGCGTCCGAGCCCGGTCGGGATGTGCTCGTCACGGCCTTGGTGCACGGCAACGAGTTGTGTGGGGCATGGGCACTCCTCGAAGCGCTGGAGGCCGGCATCCGGCCTCGCCGAGGGGCCCTGACGCTGGCCTTTTGCAACCTGGCCGCCTTCGACCGATTCGATCCCCTGGACACCGACCGGTCGCGCTTCGTGGACCAGGACTTCAATCGGCTGTGGGGCGCCATGCCCTGGCGGCGCCACGCCACCGAACTGAACCGCGAACAGCAACGCGTGCTGGAACTGCAACCCGTCGTCGAACGCGCCGATTGGCTTTTGGACCTGCATTCCATGCACGCCCAGGGCCCACCCCTGGGGCTGACCGGCCTCATGGCGCACCATGCTGCGCACGCAGCCTCCTGGGGTGCCCCGGGCATCCTGGTGGCCGATGCCGGCCATGCCGCCGGCACACGGATGCGGGACCATGGCCGTTTCGGCCATGCGCGGGATGAGCAGGCGGTCGCACTCTTGGTCGAGTGCGGTTGGCACGGGGACCTGTCGTCACGAACCGTGGCGCTGGACATGCTGCACCGCTTTCTGCATGCCAGTGGCTGCCTGGACCACACCGATCTGCCTGCACGGTGGCGGTCGCCCGATGCGCCCTCGGCGCCCCAGCAGCTGCTGGTCACGCATGCGATCACGGTGCAACCGGGTCAAGCCCCCCAATTCCACCAGGATTACCGCACCGGCCAGGTGATCGAACACGGCGGGACGGTCATCGGACACGACGGCGCACAAGCCGTGGTCACGCCCTATGACGGTTGTGTGCTGGTCATGCCCTCTCTGGCTCATGCCACACCGGGAGCGACGATGGTTCGTTTGGCACGCAGGGTCTGAACCATCCAGCGCGAGCCCCCACCCTCGCCAGGGTGGGGCATCGGCTATACTGGCCATGTCTGCGCGGCGCTCCAGTCCTCGCAAGGGCGGCCCAACGCGGCCCCACATCACTCTGTTCCCAGCCACGACTGGTGCCCTCCTCCCGGAGCGGCGGTTGGCGGGAATCAAGGCCCTCACAGGGGCCCACAACACCCATGAACTTCACTGAACTCGGCTTGGCCGAGCCCATCCTGCGCGCCGTGCGCGAAGAGGGTTACGAGAACCCTACCCCCATCCAGGCGCAAGCCATCCCGGCCGTGCTCAAGGGGGGCGACCTCATGGCCGGCGCCCAGACCGGCACCGGCAAGACCGCTGGCTTCACCCTGCCCCTGCTGCATCGACTGGCCGCAGACAAGCCCGCGCGGGATGCCCGTGGCCGCGTGGCCATCCGCGCGCTGATCCTCACGCCGACCCGCGAACTGGCGGCGCAAGTGGAGGAAAGCGTGCGCACCTACGGCAAGTACCTGCCCCTGACCTCCATGGTGATGTTCGGCGGCGTGGGCATGCAACCTCAGATCGACCGCCTGCGCAAGGGGGTGGACATCCTGGTGGCCACACCCGGGCGCCTGCTCGACCACCACCAGCAGGGCACGCTGGACCTCTCCCATGTGCAGGTCTTCGTGCTGGACGAAGCCGACCGGATGTTGGACATGGGCTTCATCCACGACATCAAGAAGGTGCTGGCCATCGTGCCAGCCAAGAAGCAGAGCCTGCTGTTTTCCGCCACGTTCAGCGACGACATCAAGGCCTTGGCCGACCGTCTGCTCAACCAGCCCTCACTGATCGAAGTGGCGCGGCGCAACGCCACGGCCGAGACGATTGCTCAACGCGTGATCATGACCGGGCGCGAGCGCAAGAAGGAACTCCTGGCCCAGTTGATCCGCGAGGGCGACTGGCACCAGGTGCTGGTCTTCACGCGCATGAAGCACGGCGCCAACCGCCTGGCCGAGTACCTCACGAAGGAAGGTATTCCAGCCATGGCGATCCACGGCAACAAGAGCCAGGGTGCGCGCACCAAGGCGCTCAGCGAGTTCAAAGCCGGCACGCTGCCCGTGCTGGTGGCCACCGACATTGCCGCGCGGGGGATCGACATCGACCAATTGCCGCACGTCGTGAACTTCGAACTGCCCAATGTTCCCGAGGACTATGTCCACCGCATCGGCCGTACGGGCCGCGCAGGGGCACAGGGCGAGGCGCTGAGCCTGGTGTGCCGAGACGAGGAGCTTTTCCTTCGCGACATCGAACGCCTCATCAAGCGAGACATTCCGCGTGCCAGCGTGCCGGGCTTTGAGCCGCCTGCCGAAGAAAAGGCCGAGCCCATTGTCCTGGGCCGCATGACCATCGGTGTGGGCGGTACGCGCCGCGGTGGTGGCGGTGCTGGACCTAACCGCCGCCCTGCATCCAGGGGTGGTCGGGGACCTCGTTCAGGCGCAGCACCGGGCTCACGCAACAGTCGGCCCGGTCCGCGATAGCCACCCAGTGGTCCAGCGGACGCTGGGCCACGCATTCAGCCATCAAGCGACGGGTTTGCAGGGCCTGCGGTGAGCCGGGCTGCTCGCCCTGGCTCCAATGGCGAGCGGTCCATTCAGGATGGCCGATGCCCTCACACCAGGCCTGCCAGAACTTGGGCTCCAGCGCACCCACCGCGAGGTGGCGTCCATCGGCGCACCGGTACACGCCGTAGCAGGCCGAACCTCCGTTGAGCAGGCTGGTGCCCCGCGCGGGCACCATGGCCAGGCTCTGCGCCTCGGCGCGGGCGATCACGGCATGTCGCCACACCTCGCGGGTCATCGAGACATCCACAAATCGACCCTGCCCGGTGCGTTGGGCTCCGACGAGTGCAGCCAACAGACCGGAGACGGCGGCCAGCGTGCCACCCAACAGGTCGGCGATCTGAAAATTCGGGACGGCCGGTTCACGCCCCTCGGGCAGACCAATCTGGTCGAGCACACCGGACAAGGCGATGTAGTTGATGTCGTGCCCGGCCTTCATCGCGTACGGACCCTGCTGACCATAGCCGGTGATGGCGGCCATCACCAGACGCGGGTTCACCGCTCGCAACGAGTCCCATCCCAGGCCCAGGCGCTGCATCACGCCGGGTCGAAATCCTTCGATCAACACATCGGCGGTGCGCACGCGGTCTCGCAGTTGAGCCTTGCCCTCTTCGCTGCGCAGGTCCAAGCGCAGGAACTGCTTGCCTTCGTTGAGGTCACGAAAGAAGCCGCTGGGGCGGCGTTGCCTGCGGTCATCTTCACTGAGGTACATGAGGCGTGCACCGTCACCGTCCCCGGGCGGCTCGATCTTGACCACGCGCGCGCCCCACTCCATGAGATGCCGTGTGGCCAGCGGTCCGGGCAGCAATTGCGTGAGATCGAGGACCGTGACGCCCGAAAGCGGCAGGCTCATGTGAACACGCCCTCGCGCAACCACTTCGTGGCCACCCATTTCTCGCCCCCCGTCACCGGTGCGCCGGCGTGCAGTGTCAGGGTGACCGGATGGGGTCGGTCGTAGCTGAAGAACACGGCGTTGCCCTTGATGGGCGCGACTTCCAAGCCGACGTCCGGGAAGGTGGTGGCACCCCCGACATCAGGCGTGTTGAGGTAGACGACCAAGGTGCCCACGCGCTGACCACCCCGACGGAGTACGGCAGCTGTTCCCGGTGCAGCCGGATCGAAATAGTCGTGGTGCGCCTTGTACTCGGCGCCGGGCCGGTAGTGGAGCACCTGCAGGCCTTCGCCGTGCTCCACCGGCCAATGCAGCAGTGTGGCCATGCGCTGTTCAATGCGGCGGATCAGATCCGACTCGCCACGCTCGAAGAACATGCCGCTGCTCGTACGGGCCTCATGGATCTCGGCCTGACCATCATCGGGCCGCACCGTCTCAGACCGGCCCATGCGCGGCCCGGCGCTGGCCACCAACTCGTCGCACTCTTCATGGGAAAGAAGCCCACCCAAGACCACCACCGTGGGTCGATGCATCAGCGCCAGAACGCTGACTCGACGGTCACCCCCATCGGCCGTCGATCCGTCCTGCACCCGCACGAAGGGCACTGGGCGCGGGGCCTGCACGACAGCGCGCAAGGACTCTTCCATCGCTGCCATGGCCGTGGCTTCATCCCAACCGCTGTCCTTCATGGCCTGCAGCACCGACTCAGGCGTGCAACCGGCTTGGGCCTGCTCCACGATCCAGCGGCGAAGCGTGTCGGTGATGAGTTGGGCCATGGTCAGTCCAGTCGTCGACGAAACACCAGGCGATCAGGCTCAGAGACCCGGCTCTCGAAGGCGTAACCGTCCTGCTTGAACGCCTTCAGTTTGTCCAGGTTGCCGGCACGCTGCTGGATCGCATGACGGGCCATCAGCCCGCGCGCGCGTTTGGCGAAGAAGCTGATCACCTTGTAGCCACCACCCTTCCAGTCCTCGAACACACACTCCACGACTCGTGCCTTGAGGGACTGACGGTCGGCCACCTTGAAGTACTCCTGAGAGGCCAGGTTCACGATGATGGGCGCGTCGCTGGCGGCTCGACGGTGCCCTGCGAGGCGGGCATTGAGGTAGTCCGCCACCCCATCGCCCCAGTAGGCATAGAGGTCCTTGCCGCGCGGGTTGCGCAGCTTCGTGCCCATCTCCAGCCGATAGGGTTGCAGCTTGTCCAGTGGTCGCAGCGCACCGTACAAGCCCGAGAGGATCACCACGTGCTCCTGCGCCCAGGCCAGATCATCGAGGGACAGGCTGGGCGCCTGGAGGCCATCGTAGACATCCCCATTGAAGGCCATCACAGCCGGGCGACTGTTGGCCGCCGTTGCCTTGGGCGCCCAGGCGGCATGGCGCGCGGCGTTCAGGCTGGCAAGGTTGGCCGACAGGTCCATGAGCTGGGCGATCTGATCCGTCGACATCGGGCGCAGAACACCCATCAACTCCGCTGCTCGATCGGTGAAAACCGGCTCGGTGGCCCTACGGGCCAGGCCAGCAGGCAGCGGGGATTCGTAATCCAGGGTCTTGGCAGGTGAAAGCAGGAAGAGCATGTGCAAACCTTAACCCAGACCCGACAACCCCATGGCGCGTCCAGCAACCCCCTGGCCCACGGGTACCCACGCCCCGCGCACAGGGGCGGTCGGCCATGAGCCTACACGCGGATGAAACAGCGCCATGGCTCTGGTGTGATCAAGCGACCCACCGCCGCGCATTACCGAACATCCGCCGCCAAGGGCTCGGAGCGCTGATGTCCCCACCGCTCCAACTCATCTGCACGTTGCGAAACACCCGCTCAGGGTGTGGCATCAGCACCGTGAATCGACCGTCTTCTGTGGTGACCGCTGTCAGCCCGTCTGCACTGCCGTTGGGGTTTTGGGGATAGCGCTCGGTGGGTTGACCCTTCGCATCGACGAAGCGCAGGGCCCTGTGCACCCGCTGCGCATCGCCGCTGCTGCGGAAGTCTGCGAAGCCTTCACCATGGGCCACGGCGATGGGCAAGCGGCTGCCGGCCATATCCCGAAAGAACAGGCTGGGGCTGTCGAGCACCTCCACCTGGGACAGGCGGGCCTCGAACTGTTCGCTTTTGTTGCGGGTGAATCGAGGCCAGTGCTGCGCGCCAGGGATCATCGGTGCCAGTGCCGCCATCATCTGACAGCCGTTGCACACGCCCAAGGCGAAGGTATCGCGGCGCGCAAAGAAGGCCTCGAAGGCCGCCTTCATGGCCGGGTTGAATCGAATCGAGCGTGCCCAGCCCTCACCGGCGCCCAGGGTGTCGCCGTAGCTGAAGCCGCCGCAGGCGACGAAGCCCACATAGTCGCCCAACCCTGCTCGGCCCATCTGCAGGTCGGTCATGTGCACATCGTGCACCTCAAAGCCCGCCTGCGCCATCGCATAGGCCATCTCCACATGGCTGTTGACGCCCTGCTCGCGCAAGATCGCCAGCTTGGGCCTGGTCAGATTCAGGAAGGGGGCGGCCACATCCTCGAGCGGGTCAAAGCTCAGCCACACCTGAAGACCCGTGTCTGCAGGGTCACCGGCCAACTCGTGCTCGGCGTCTGCACAGGCCGGGTTGTCGCGCTGGCGGGCGATCCGCCAGCTCACCTCGTCCCAGGCCTGCTGCAGGGTTTGCAGCGGTGCGCTGAACACGGTCTTCGTGTCGCGCCACACCTCCACCACACCGCGGTCATTGGGCTTGCCGATGAAATGGCTGTGGCGGGACAGGCCATGCGCACGAAGCCGCTGCATCACCTCATCGCGCTGCGCCGTGCGCACCTGCAGCACCACCCCCAGTTCCTCGTTGAACAGCGCCTTGAGGGTGAGTTCGTTGCGACGCTCAGAGACCTGATGCGCCCAGTTCTTGGAGTCACCGTACTCGGCCCGGCTGTCGCCGATGCCATCGCCTTCGGTGACGAGAATGTCCACATTGAGGCTCACACCGGTATGGCCGGCAAAGGCCATCTCACACACGGCAGCCCACAGGCCACCGTCGCTGCGGTCGTGATAGGCCAACAGCAGGCCATCGCGGCGCAAGTCGTTGACGGCGTTGAAAAGCGCCTTGAGTTGAAGGGCATCGTCCAGGTCGGGAACATCGGTCCCGAAGGCACCCTGCACCTGGGCCAGGATGGAGCCACCCATGCGATGGCGACCCTGGCCCAGATCGACCAGGACGAGCGTGGTGTCGCCCGCGTCGGTGCGCAGTTGCGGCGTGAGCGTTCCCCTCACATCGGCCACGCTGGCAAAGGCCGAGACGATGAGGCTGACAGGGGCCAGCACCTGTTGCGTGCCTTGCGCGTCGCTCCAACGGGTGCGCATCGACAGGGAATCCTTGCCCACGGGAACGCCGATCCCCAGGGCCGGACACAGGTCCAGCCCCACCGCCTTGACGGTGTCGTAGAGCGCCGCGTCTTCACCGGGCTCGCCGCAGGCGGCCATCCAGTTGCAGCTGAGCTTGATGCGGGACAGCTCCACCGGTGCGGCCAGCAGGTTGGTCAGGGCCTCGGCCACGGCCATGCGGCCCGAGGCCGGCGCATCGACGGCAGCCAGCGGCGTACGCTCTCCCATGCTCATGGCTTCACCGGCGAACCCGGCGTAATCGGCCAGGGTGACGGCGCAATCGGCCACCGGCACCTGCCAAGGGCCCACCATCTGATCGCGGTGCGAAAGGCCCCCGACGGTGCGGTCACCGATCGTGATCAGGAAGCGCTTGCTGGCCACGGTCGGGTGGCGCAAGACGCTCAAGGCCACATCCTGCAGCTGCACACCGGTCAGGTTCAGGGGTTCGCCCTGCCGCTGAAGGCGTTGCGCGTCGCGGTGTACCTTCGGCGGCTTGCCCAGCAACACCTCCATCGGCATGTCGATGGGAAGGGCGCCGCCAGGTCCGTCTTCAAGAACCAGCTGGGCATCCTGTGTGGCCACGCCCACCACCGCATAGGGGCAACGCTCTCGATCGCACAAGGCCTTGAAGGTCTCGTGTTGGGCAGGGTCCAAAGCCAGCACATAGCGCTCCTGGCTCTCGTTGCACCAGATCTCCTTGGGCGCCAGGCCCGACTCTTCCAGCGGCACCTGGCGCAGATCGAAACGCGCCCCGCGGCCGGCGCCGTCCACCAACTCCGGAAACGCGTTGCTGATGCCACCTGCACCCACATCGTGGATGGCCAGAATCGCCAGCAGTGGTTGATCACCTCCTGCGCCCGGCGCTGGATCTCGGGGTTGCCGCGCTGAACGGAATCGAAGTCCAGCTCAGCGGTGTTGGTGCCTGCGGCCATGGAGGATGCGGCGCCGCCTCCCATGCCGATGCGCATGCCCGGGCCGCCCAACTGCACCAGCAGCGTTCCCGCTGGGAAGACGACCTTTTGCGTCTGGTCCGCCCGGATGCTGCCCAGGCCGCCAGCGATCATGATGGGCTTGTGGTAGCCGCGGCGCACCCCGTCGACCGTTTGCTCGTACACACGGAAATAGCCACCCAGGTTCGGTCGGCCGAATTCGTTGTTGAAGGCCGCTCCCCCCAGCGGCCCATCCGTCATGATCTGCAGCGGACTGGCGATGTGCTCGGGCTTGCCAACGCCATCGTGCTCCCAGGGCTCGCGAAGGCCTGGCAGCTGCAGGTTGGAGACTGAAAAACCGGTCAGACCCGCCTTGGGCCGCGCACCCCGGCCGGTGGCACCCTCGTCGCGGATCTCACCGCCTGCACCGGTGGCCGCACCCGGGAAGGGCGAGATGGCCGTGGGGTGGTTGTGCGTTTCCACCTTCATCAGCACATGAGCGATTTCGCGGTGGGCGCCATACGGCTTGGCACCGGCGGCGCGGGGGTCGGGCTGCCAACGCTCGATCTCATGGCCCTCCATCACGGCCGCGTTGTCGTGGTAGGCGACGATCGTGTGCTGGGGGCTGGTCTTTTCGGTGTGACGGATCATCCCGAACATCGAATGCGCCTGCTTCTGGCCATCGATGGTGAACTCGGCATTGAAAATCTTGTGGCGGCAATGTTCGCTGTTGGCCTGGGCAAACATCATCAACTCCACATCGGTGGGGTTGCGGCCGAGTTGGGTGAAGGCCTGCGCGAGGTAGTCGATCTCGTCTTCGGACAAGGCCAGGCCCCACTGGGCATTGGCCTGCTGCAGGGCTGCGCGGCCGCCGCCCTTCACGTCGACCGTGGCCACGGGCTCAGCCTGCCGAACGTCGAACAGTTGACGCGCCGCGTCCAAATGGTCCGACACGCTTTCCGTCATGCGGTCGTGCAAGCACAAGGCCACGGCCCCACGCTCGTCATCGGTCAAGGGCTGGCCGGAGCCGGACAGGCGCTGGATCACGCCCTGGGGCAGCAGCACGGTGTACTCGGTCACGCGCTCGATGCGCCGCACCGACAACCCGCAGTTGTGGGCAATGTCTGTGGCCTTGCTGGCCCAGGGCGACACGGTTCCCAAGCGAGGCATCACCACCACGCGATGGGCCAGCGCCGGCGCCGTGGGGAGCCAGGCGTCCTGCAGGCTGCCGTCCAGCAAGGCCGCCACCGCTTGCTGTTGGGCTTGGTCCAAGGCGTCTGGAGCACACACCCAGTAGACATGCCGACTGCTGATGGCCTCCACCCTCGGGACCGCCACCTGCACCTGACGCACGAGGGCCTGCAAGCGGAATTCGGAGTGTGCGGCGCCGCCGTAGACGGGAAAAACAAGCGGGGAAGAGGAGCTCATGCGGGCCTAGTGGTCAGCGGTGAACGGGTGCCGCGCCAGGCGCGTACGAGGCTGCGACCCCCGCGGGGCCAGGCGGCCCGTTGGATGATCGCGATCCAGGCTGCCATCACCTTGCCAGCAACGCCCGACCCCAGCCGTGATTTTAGGTGAGCCCACCGCGCGTACCCGGGCCGGATGGGATAATCAGGGGATGTCGATCACGATCAAGTCCCCTTCCGACATCGAAGGCATGCGCACCGCTGGCCGGCTGGCCTCCGAGGTGCTGGACATGCTGGCCGCGCATGTGGTGCCCGGCGTGAGCACCGAGCGGCTGGACCAACTCGCCCATCAGCACATCACGCAGGTGCAACAGGCCATCCCGGCGCCGCTGAATTACACCCCCCCGGGCTACGTTCCCTACCCCAAGTCCATCTGCACCTCGGTCAACCATCAGATCTGCCACGGCATCCCCAACGAGCGGCCGCTGAAGAACGGCGATATCGTCAACATCGACGTCACCGTCATCAAGGACGGCTGGCATGGTGACACCAGCCGCATGTTTGTGGTCGGTGAGGGGTCGATTGCAGCCAAGCGCCTGTGCACCATCACCTACGATGCCATGTGGCGCGGGATAGCCAAGGTCAAGCCCGGCGCACGGTTGGGCGACATCGGGCACGCCATCCAGTCCTTTGCCGAGGCTCAGGGATTTTCGGTCGTGCGTGAATTCTGCGGCCATGGGATTGGCCAAAAGTTTCACGAGGAGCCACAGGTCCTGCACTATGGCCGCCCGGGTACTCTGGAGGAGTTGGTGCCCGGCATGACCTTCACCATCGAGCCGATGATCAACGCCGGTCGGCGGGAGATACGCGAACTGGGCGACGGTTGGACCATCGTGACCAAAGACCGTTCGCTGTCGGCTCAGTGGGAACACACGGTGCTGGTGACCGACACCGGCTTCGAAGTGCTGACCCTGTCGGCCGGCACGCCGCCACCGCCGGCCTTCATCAGTCCTGGGAACTGAGGCCCTGCCGCGTGGACACGCCGCGTGCCACCGCCCCCACCGCAGTCTCGGGTGATGTGAAGCACGACGGGGCTGGGCCACCATCGGCCGCTGCCTTAAGCCTGGCGGATCTGCGCCAACATCATCGCACCCAGAAGCAGGCCCTGACGGATGCCTTCGCTTCGAAACGGCCCAGTGCGGCGGCAACTCGACTCCTGTTGAGAGGCCTGGCCCGTTTGACCGACCACACGCTGACTCAGCTCGCTCAGTTGACCCGGTTGCCGGCCGAGGTGGCCGTGGTCGCCGTGGGGGGCTATGGGCGCGGCGCGCTGTTCCCGCACTCGGATGTCGATGTGTTGTTGTTGGTGCCGCAGCGGCTGGAGCACCAACAGGCCCTGCAGGAGCGCGTCGGGGAGTTCATCACGGCGTGCTGGGACTGCGGCCTGGAGATCGGCTCATCGGTGCGCACGCCCGCCCAATGCGCTCAAGAGGCCCAGCGTGACGTGACCATCCAGACCGCCATGATGGAGTCGCGCCGGGTATGGGGCCCCCCCAAGCTGATGCACCACTTTGTTCAAGCGACCGCTGAAGTGATGGACCCTGCGGTCTTTCTGCGGGCCAAGACGCTGGAGATGTACCAGCGTCACCAGAAGTACGAGGACACCCCCTACTCCCTGGAGCCCAACTGCAAGGAAAGCCCCGGCGGCTTGCGTGATCTGCAGGTGTTGATGTGGATCGCAAGGGCCGCCGGCTACGGCCGAAGCTGGGCGGAACTGGCCGCCAACGGCGTGATCACCCGGTTTGAGGCCCAACAGATCGAGCGCAACCAGGCGACCCTGACCACCATCCGTGCTTGGCTGCACGTGGTGGCCAACCGGCGCGAAGACCGGCTCGTGTTCGACCTGCAGACCCAACTGGCAGAACGCATGGGGCTCAAGCCACAGCGCGGTCAACGCGTGTCCGAAGCGCTGATGAAGCGCTATTACTGGGCGGCCAAGGCAGTGGTGCAGCTCAATGAAATCGTGATGCAAGAGGTTCAGGAACGGATCGCCGGTTCCCGCGATGTGCCCATGCGTCCGCTCACGCCGGACTTCCTGGACCGGGGTGGCTTGCTGGAAGTGGCCCGCGACGACCTCTACCGTGAGCGCCCCTCAGCGATCCTGGAGACCTTCAGCATCTACCAGCGAACCCTGGGCATCAAGGGCCTGTCGGCCCGCACGCGGCGCGCGCTGTACAACGCGCGAACCCTCATGGACGGAAGCTTTCGTCGTCAGCCTGAACACCGTCGACAGTTCCTGGACATCCTGCAGCACGCCGGTGGTGGGCAGACCCATGTCTTGCGCCTGATGAACCAGACCAGCGTGCTGGGGCGTACCCTCTGGGTCTTTCGGCGCATCGTGGGTCAGATGCAGCACGACCTGTTCCATGTCTACACGGTCGACCAACACATCTTGATGGTGGTGCGCAACGTACGGCGCTTCTTCGTCCCGGAGCATGCGCACGAGTACAGCTTCTGCTCCAACCTCGCCGCGGACTTTGAAAAGCCCTGGATCCTGGTGATCGCCGCGCTCTTTCACGATGTGGCCAAGGGCCGTGGAGGAGATCATTCCCAGCTGGGCTCCGTCGAAGTGCGGCGCTTCTGCCGAGACCACGGCATCGCTGCCGAGGACACCCGGCTGATCGACTTCCTGGTGCGTGAGCACCTGACCATGAGCCGCATTGCGCAAAAGGAAGACCTGTCCGACCCCGAAGTGATCCATGCCTTTGCCAAGACGGTTCGGGATGTGCGCACCCTCACGGCCCTCTACCTGCTCACGGTTGCAGACATTCGGGGCACCAGCCCCAAGGTGTGGAACGGCTGGAAGGGCAAGCTCTTGGAAGACCTGTTCCGCGCCACGCGTCGTGCCCTGGGCGGAGCCCCCCCTGGCGTACAGGCCGAAATCGAATCACGCAAAGGTGAAGCCCGCAGCCTCCTGGCCCTGGCCTCCCAACTGCCGGGCACCGAAAAGCCCTTGTGGGATACGCTGGAAGTGAGCTACTTTGCGCGCCACGAGGCCGCCGATCTGGCCTGGCATGCCCGTGTGCTGTGGCGCCACCTGCAGACACAGCAACCCGTGGTCAACGCTCGTGCCTCCTCCGTGGGCGAGGGCCTTCAGGTCCTGGTTTACAGCCCCGACCGCGCCGACCTGTTCGCACGAATCTGCGGCTATTTCGACAACGCGGGCTTCAACATCCTGGACGCCAAGGTCCACACCACGCGCAGCGGTTATGCCTTGGACACCTTCGAGGTGGTGCAAGCACATGCTGGATCGAGCGCGGATGTGGCATCGGCCCACCGCGACCTCATCGCCCTGGTGGAGCACCAGTTGGCGGCGGCCGTGTGTTCACCAGAGCCCCTGCCTCATCCCGCGCGGGGGCGACTGTCGCGTCGCGTGCGCAGCTTTCCCATCACCCCGCGCGTCTCACTGCGACCGGATGAGCGCGGACAGCGCTACCTCTTGTCGGTCAGCACCAGCGACCGTGCCGGTCTGCTGTACTCGATCGCGCGCGTGCTGGCGCAGCACCGCATCAACCTGGAACTGGCCAAGGTGATGACGCTGGGCGAGCGTGTGGAGGACACCTTTGTCGTGACGGGCGATGCCCTTCGACACGCCCGTACGCAGTTGCAGATTGAAAGCGAATTGCTGGATGCCGCCGGTGCGACGCGTCCGGCAACGGCCTGAGGCCATGACGGTTCGCATCCTTGCGGTTCGTGAAGCCCTGGATCAATGGGACCGTTTTGACGCCATTGTGGATGCCCGATCCCCGGCTGAGTTCGCACTCGACCACCTGCCTGGCGCACAGAGTTGGCCCGTGCTGGATGACCACGAGCGACGCGTCGTCGGTACCCAATTCAAGCAGGAGTCGGCATTCGATGCGCGCAAGCGCGGCGCACCCTTCGTGGCACGGCGCATTGCCGCCCTGCTGGAGCAGCAAGCGGCAGACAAGCCCCGCGATTGGCAGCCCTTGGTGTACTGCTGGCGTGGTGGTCAGCGCAGCGGGACGCTGGCCTGGTTCCTCGACCAAGTCGGCTTTCGGGTGACCCTGCTGCAAGGCGGGTACAAGGCCTTCCGTGCAGCGGTTCGAGACGAACTGCAAACGCGGCCATCGCAACTGACCTTCATGGTGATTGGCGGGCGCACCGGCAGCGGGAAGAGCCGCCTGCTGCAAGCCTTGCAGGCGCAGGGGGCGCAGGTCTTGGACCTCGAAGCCTTGGCCTGCCATCGCGGATCGGTGCTGGGCGCCCTTCCCGGTCAGCCCCAACCCTCGCAAAAGCAGTTCGAAACCCGCATCTGGCAGGCGCTGCGACGCTTTGATGCGCGGCGACCCGTGTTCGTGGAGAGTGAGAGCCGAAAAATCGGCGCGGTGCAGGTGCCTGAAGCGCTGATCCTTCGCATGCGCAGTCACGGCCGCGTGGCGTTGGTGGAGATGCCCCTGAAGGCCCGTGTGGCCCTGCTGCTGGAAGACTACGCCCACTTTGCGAAGGATGTGCCCGGCTTCTGCGCGCTGTTGGACCATCTGGTGGAACTGCGCGGCCGTGAGTGGGTGGCGCATGGGCAGAACTTGGCACGAGAGGGACGCTGGGCCGAGGTTTTCGAGGCCCTGGTGGTCGAACACTACGACCCGCTATACGGTCGATCGATGGACCGCAACTACACGGGCATGTCCCACCCGCTGCCCATCGCGCTGAGCGATGGGGGGGCATCGGCCTTGCAGGAGGCCGCCCTCGCGCTCATCGCCCAAGAAAAAGCCCTGTGCGTTTCGGCACAGGGCTGTCAGGCTCAAGCGGCTTGATGCGGCAAGCCGCCGCCCCGGGATGTGGCCGGCCTGGGGATCACCCCATGTGCAGACCGCCGTTGCAGGAGAAGTCCGCTCCCGTGGTGAAACCGGAATCTTCACCGGCAAGCCACCCCACGATGGAGCCGATTTCCTCGGGTGTGCCCAAGCGCTTGACGGGGATGGTGGCCACGATCTTTTCGAGCACCTCGGGCTTGATGGCGCGGACCATGTCGGTGCCGATGTAGCCCGGGCTCACGGTGTTGACCGTGACGCCCTTGTTCGCCATTTCCTGGGCAAGTGCCATGGTGAAGCCGTGCATGCCCGCCTTGGCGGCCGAGTAATTCGTCTGACCCGCCTGACCCTTCTCACCGTTGACCGATGAAATCTGGATGATGCGGCCCCAACCGCGCTCCACCATATCGGGCACCACCTGCTTGGTCACATTGAACATGGAGTTCAGGTTGGTGTCGATCACCGCGTCCCAATCCTCACGGGTCATCTTCAGAAACATGCGGTCGCGCGTGATACCGGCGTTGTTGACCAGCACGTCAATGGGGCCATGCTCAGCCTTGGCCTTGGCGAAGGCCTGCGTGGTCGACTCCCAATCCGACACGTTGCCCACGGAGGCGAAGAAGCTGTACCCCAAAGTCCGCTGCTCGGCCAGCCACTTGTCGTAGTCACGGGTGGGGCCGCAGCCCGCGATGACCTTGAAGCCGTCCTTGTGCAGACGTTGGCAGATGGCGGTTCCGATGCCGCCCATGCCGCCGGTGACATACGCAACTCTGTGACTCATGAGTGTCTCCTACCTCTGAAAAATGAGGGTATCCCTCGGTTTGAATAGACGGTTTTCGCAGCGATCGACGCCCCATCGTACGGGTCGGCACCACCGCGTCAATGGGGGTTGATCAGCGCTCCACGGCCAGCGAAACGCCCATGCCGCCGCCGATGCACAGCGCAGCCAAGCCCTTCTTGGCGTTGCGACGCTGCATTTCGTGCAGCAAGGTCACGAGGATGCGGCAGCCCGAAGCCCCGATGGGGTGACCGATGGCAATGGCGCCGCCGTTGACATTCACACGGGCCGGATCAATGTCCAGAGCCTTGTTGACCGCACACGCTTGAGCGGCGAAGGCTTCGTTCAATTCGAACAGGTCCACATCCTGCGCCTTCCATCCGGCGCGCGCCAGTGCCTTTTGCGAGGCCGGCACCGGTCCCATGCCCATGGTGGCCGGGTCCAAGCCACTGGTGCCGAACGCGGCAATGCGGGCCAGGGGCTTGAGGCCCAGGGCAGCCGCCTTCTTGGCGTTCATCACCATCACGGCCGCCGCGCCATCGTTGATGCCCGAGGCGTTACCGGCGGTCACGGTGCCCGCCTTGTCAAAAGCCGGACGCAAACCCGCCAGTGCCTCTGCATGGGTCTTCTTGTTGATGAACTCATCGCTGTTGAAGACGATGGGGTCGCCCTTGCGCTGAGGGATGCTCACGCCGACGATTTCATCCACGAACTTGCCGGCATCCTGTGCGGCGGCGGCCTTTTGCTGGGAAGCCAGGGCCAGGGCGTCCTGCATGTCACGCGTGATCCCATGGGCCTTGGCCACGTTCTCAGCGGTGATGCCCATGTGGTACTGGTTGTAGACGTCCCATAAGCCATCGACGATCATGGAGTCGACCATCTTCCAGTCACCCATGCGCTGGCCGTCTCGACTGCCCAAGAGTACATGGGGGCTGGCGCTCATGTTCTCCTGGCCACCGGCGATGACGATGTCGCTGTCGCCCCAAGCCACAGCCTGTGCAGCCAGCATCACGGCCTTGAGTCCCGAGCCGCACACCGCGTTGATGGTCAGAGCCGGCGTTTCCTTGGCCAGACCCGCCTTCATCATCGCTTGACGGGCCGCGTTCTGGCCCACACCGGCTGCCAGCACCTGGCCCATGATCACCTCACCCACCTGATCGGCGGCCACGCCCGTGCGCCGCAGCAACTCGGCGATGACGACGCTGCCCAACTCGGTGGCCGGGGTTTTGGCCAGGGTGCCGCCGAACTTGCCCACGGCGGTGCGGGTGGCGGCGACGATGACGATGTCATGGCTCATGAAAGTCTCCTGAGGTTTCTGTTGGGATGCCGCGCTGGGTTCACACGAAGGCTGCGGCAGGGTTCAAGCGGGATACAAATCGTTGCAGGTTCAGCCCGATGGGACCTGACGGCGGTCAAGTCTTCTGTTTCACGTAGCGGCCTGGGGCGGGTTCGATGGCCCTGTATTGCCGATTGCCTGGCGCCTTGGGCGCCGCGACCTTCTTGCCGCCATGCGTGGCCAGCCACTTGCTCCAGTCCGTCCACCAAGAGCCCGGATGCTCAGTGGCGGCGGACAACCAGTCATCCGCCTGGTCGACCAGGCGATCGTTGGTCCAAAAGTGACGCTTGCCCTTGGCTGGGGGGTTGATGACGCCGGCGATGTGCCCGGAGGCTCCCATCACAAAGCGCTTCTTGCCCTTGATCATCTGGGTGCTGCGGTAGGCGGCGTCCCAGGGAACGATGTGGTCTTCGCGTGACGCGTACAGATAGAACGGGGCCTTGATGGCACCGACGTCGACGGCCTCTCCACAGGTGCTCAGCCGGCCGGGGATGCGCAGTTCGTTTTGCAGGTACAGGTGGCGCAGATACCAGCAGTACATCGGACCGGGCAGGTTGGTGCTGTCGGAGTTCCAGTACAACAGGTCAAAGGGCGGCGGCGTCTCGCCCTTGAGGTAGTTGCCCACCACATAGTTCCAGACCAAGTCGTTCGGTCGCAGGAAGCTGAAGGTGGCGGCCAGTTCGCCACCCTTGAGCAGACTGGGGCCGCTGGGCGCATCGGCGCCGATGGTCATCTCCCGCATCTGCACCATCGGCTCATCGACAAAGATGTCCAGGATGCCGGTGTTGCTGAAGTCGAGCAAGGTGGTGAGCAGGGTCACGCTGGAAGCAGGCTGCTGACCGCGCGCGGCCAGCACCGCCAGGGCAGTGGTGAGGATGGTGCCGCCCACGCAGAAGCCCAGCATATTGAACTGGTCCTGGCCCGTGATGGCCTGCACGACTTCGATCGCCTTGAGGGGGCCCTCGGCGATGTAGTCGTCCCAGGACTTGTGGGCCAGGCTCTCGTCTGGGTTGCGCCAGCTGACCACGAACAGGCGATGGCCCTGCTCCACCGTGTAGCGGATCACGGAGTTGTCGGGCTGGAGGTCGAGAATGTAGTACTTGTTGATGCAAGGCGGCACGAAGAGCATGGGCTTCTCATGCACCTGCGCGGTCAGCGGCTTGTACTCGATGAGCTGCATCAAGTCGTTCTCGAAAACCACCGAGCCCTCGGTGGTGGCCACATTGCGACCCACCTCAAACACAGCTTCATCCGTCTGGCTCATGTGGCCCTGGCGGATGTCGGCCAGCAACTGTTCCAGGCCTCTGGCGATGCTTTGCCCCTGGGTATCCAGGGCCTTTTGCTGGGCCTCGGGGTTCAGGGCCAGGAAGTTGGCCGGACTGGCCGCATCGATCCATTGCTGGACCGCAAAGCGCACGCGGGCCTTGGTCTTGGCGTCGCCTTCGACGGCTTCGGCCATCTCCATGAGCGTGCGGGCATTGAGCAGATAAGCACGTGCGGTGAAGGCCGCCATCGGGTTCTGCGCCCAGGCCTGCGAGGCGAAGCGGCGGTCCTTGATCGGCGCTGCCTCGGATGAGGCGCCCAAGGCCTGGTTCCACAGGCTGCTCACTTCCTGCAGATAGTTCTGCTGCAGCCGAGCCAAGTCCTGCAGAGGCAGATTCAGGGCGGCCATGGCTTTGAACGCGTCACCCACGGCATGGCCGAAGGCCTGAGCGTCGCCGCTTGAGGAACTGGGGGTGGACTGTTTCTTGGCCATCACGGGCTCCTGCTGCTATCCGGGGAGAATGCCCACACTCTAGCCCGGCAATCTTTCCTGGTCATGACAGGGCTGGCATCCTGGTCCGCACAATATCGGATGGGGCGCCCCGGTGGTCGCCCCACGATAACCGGAGCCTGTCGCATGTACCTGGTGGCCATCGCCTGGATGTACGTGGTGCTGATGATGTCCATCGTAGAGGCCTTGTCGCCCCAGGGCACGTGGCTGGGCGCACTGTTCACCTTCATCCTGTACGGGCTGCTGCCCTTGGGTATCGTGATGTACCTGTTGGGAACCCCCATGCGCCGACGAGCCCGCATCGCCTTATCCTCCTCAGGAACGCCGCCAGACGCTGGCCGCCATCCGGCCGGTGAGCCCGTCGCGACGGAACGAAAAGAACCTTGAGGGGTCACGCACCGTACACAGACCGCTGCCGCTGATCTGGCGCACGCCGGCCGAGCGCAGCCGGTCCTGGGCCAGGCCGGCCAGGTCGGCCCGCCACCGCGGTGTGCCATCCGGGCGTGGCGAGTAGGTGAAGGCTGCCCGAGGATGGGCCACGGCCTGGGGCGTGGGGGCCGCTGCTCCGAATGCCTGCAACACATCCTCGCCCACTTCGAAGGCGTCAGGCCCAATACACGGGCCGAGCCAGGCCAGTACCTCGGGCGGCTCGCAGGACGCAGCCTGGCACAAGGATTGGAGCGTGGCTTCCAACACGCCAGCGGCCAACCCACGCCAGCCCGCATGCGCAGCCCCGACGGCCCGCCCCTGCCGGTCGGCGAACAAGACGGGCAGGCAATCGGCCACCAGCACGGTGCAAGCGACATCGCGGCGCGTGGTCACGGCCGCGTCTGCCGTGGGCAGTCCATCGGACCCGCCGTCGCGCCCGCCGTCCATCCCGTCCAGGTTGACCACACCCGTGCCGTGCACTTGCCTCAAGAACACGGGCCGCACGCCGATGGCCGATTCAAAACGCCGGATGTTTTCCGCCACCGCCTCGGCGTCATCCGGCCCGGCGGCTCCCAGTTCCCCTGGGTCCTGTGCGCTGTGCCTGGCCTTGGGTGCTTTGGTCGGCGCAGCATCCAAGCCCACCGGGCGCAGGTTCAGGCTGGCGTAGGGCCCCAGGCTCACGCCCCCCTTGCGCGTCGACATGCCCGCTCCCACATGGCCCGGCACGGGCCAGTCAGGTGTCATCAGCTCAACAGCGGACATGGAGCGGGTGCCCTACTCGGCGTCCGGGCACGCCGCGGGTTGTGTCTGGTTGAAGGCATCCTGCGTCATGCACTGCTCGAAGATGCGCATCACCGTGGGCACATGGTCCAACCGACAGTCAAAGCGCCGGGCATTGAAGATCTGCGGCACCAGGGTGATGTCGGCGATGGTGGGCGCATCGCCATGGCAATACCGCCCGGTGGCCGGATGGTCTGCGAGTTGACGCTCCACGGCTGCCAGCCCCGTTTCCACCCAGTGGCGGTACCAGCGGTTCTTATCGTCTTCGCTGACCTTCAGGTCTGCGCTCAAGTAGCGCAGCACCCGCAGGTTGTTGATCGGGTGGATTTCACACGCGATGTCGTAGGCCAGGGCGCGCGCTCGGGCACGCCCGCGCGCATCAGCGGGCAGCAGCGCCGGCTGCGGATGGGTCTCGTCGAGGTACTCGATGATGGCCAAGGACTGGGTCAGCAGGGTTCCGTCGTCTTCGCGCAGGGTGGGCACCAGGCGTGTGGCCGAAACACTGGCGTAGGATTCCTTGAGCTGCTCGCCGCGTGCCAGGTGCACCGCCGTGTAGGTGTAGTCCAGCCCCTTGAGCGCCAGCGCGATGCGCACGCGATAGGAAGCGGAGGATCGGTAGTAATTGAAGAGTTCCATGAGGCTCCTGCGAATGGTCATTCAAGGGGCCCGTGCGGCACGACAGCACTACACTGAGCCCCATGTTGCTGAGTCAACGAGCCCGCATCCAGCACTGCCGAGCGTGTGGCACGGCGGTGGCCTACCGCGTGCCGCCGGAAGACAACCGAGAGCGGGCCATCTGCAGCGCCTGCGGCCATATCCAGTACGAAAACCCGTTGAACGTGGTCGGAACGGTGCCGGTCTGGCAAGACAAGGTCCTGCTGTGCCGGCGCAACATCGAGCCCCGCCACGGTTACTGGACGCTGCCGGCGGGCTTTCTTGAACTGGGCGAATCGACGGCCGACGGCGCGCGCCGAGAGACCGATGAAGAGGCCGGCGCCCTGATAGAGCTCGGCCCCTTGTTCTCGCTGTTGAATGTGGTTCAGGTGGGCCAGGTGCATCTGTTCTACCTGGCCACGCTCAAGAGCGACACCTTCAACCCAGGCCCCGAGACCATTGAGGCTCGCCTGTTCGCCGAGCACGAAGTGCCCTGGGACGAACTGGCGTTTCGTACCGTCAAGGTGACGCTGCGGCACTTCTTTGCCTGTCGACGCAGCGGACAGTTCGAATTGCACTGCAGCGACATCGCTTGAACCGCTTCAGCGCTTGGCAGGCGGCAAGTCGGTGCACGAGCCGTGCGCCACCTCCGCGGCCATGCCGATGCTTTCGCCCAGTGTGGGATGCGGGTGGATGGTCTTGCCGATGTCCACCGCATCGGCTCCCATTTCGATGGCCAGCGCGATCTCGCCGATCATGTCTCCGGCATGAGTGCCCACGATGCCGCCGCCCAGAATCCTGCCGTGGCCTTGGGCCTCAGGCGAATCATCGAACAGCAGCTTCGTGAAGCCTTCGTCGCGCCCATTGGCAATGGCGCGGCCTGAGGCCGTCCACGGGAACAGGCCCTTCTTGACCTGGATGCCCTGGGCCTTGGCTTGATCCTCCGTGAGGCCCACCCAAGCCACCTCAGGGTCGGTGTAGGCCACGCTGGGGATCACGCGCGCATTGAACGCGGCTTTGGCCAAGTCCTGCCGGCCCTGCAACTCGCCGGCGATCACCTCCGCCGCCACATGCGCCTCGTGCACCGCCTTGTGCGCCAACATCGGCTGGCCCACGATGTCGCCGATGGCGAAGACATGCGCCATGTTCGTGCGCATCTGGATGTCGACATCGATAAAGCCGCGGTCGCTGACCTTCACGCCGGCGCGGTCGGCCGCAATCTTCTTGCCATTGGGCGTGCGGCCTACCGCCTGCAGGACCAAGTCATAAGTGCCTTCGCTCTTGGCACCATCGAGTCCCTCAAACTGCACCTTGATGCCCTCGGGGGTGACCTGTGCGCCCACCGTCTTGGTCTTGAGCATGATGTGGTCGAAGCGGTGAGCGTTCATCTTCTGCCACACCTTGACCAAGTCTCGATCTGCGCCCTGCATCAGACCATCGAGCATCTCCACCACATCCAGGCGCGCGCCAAGGGTGCTGTAGACCGTCCCCATTTCCAAACCGATGATGCCGCCACCGATGATGAGCATCTTTCGAGGCACTTCCTTGAGTGCGAGAGCCCCGGTGCTGTCCACGATGCGCGGGTCTTCGGGCAGGAAGGGAAGCCGCACCGCTTGGGAGCCCGCCGCGATGATGCAGCGCTTGAAGGCGATGACCTGCTTGCCGCCCGTCTTCTCCTGCCCCGTGCCGGTGGTCTCTTCGACCGTGACGCGGTGGCTGCCGGTGAACGCGCCATATCCACGCACCACGGTCACCTTGCGCATCTTGGCCATGGCGGCCAGGCCACCGGTGAGCTTGCCGATCACCTTTTCCTTGTGGCCACGCAGCTTCTCGATGTTCAGCTTGGGCGCACCGAATTCCACCCCCAGGTCAGCCATGTGAGCGACCTCGTCCATGACCGCGGCCACATGCAGCAGGGCCTTGGAGGGAATGCACCCGACATTCAGGCACACGCCGCCCAGAGCGGCATATCGCTCCACCAGCACCACCTTCAGACCGAGGTCGGCCGCGCGGAACGCGGCGCTGTAGCCACCGGGCCCGGCGCCCAGGACCAGCACATCGCAATCCAGATCGAAGGGGGAGCCGTCGTCGGCCACCACGGTGGCCAAGGGGACCCCATCGGCGACCGCGCTGGGGCGACCGGGCAACTCGAAGGCGGCAGCCGCTGCCGACGCACCGACTGGCACCGTTGCGGGGGCCGCGGCCGGCGCTGAAGCGGCAGGCGCAGACGCGGGGGCGCCCGCCACCTCCAGCGACAGCACCACGGTGCCCTCGGCCACCTTGTCGCCGAGCTTGACCTTCAATTCCTTGACCACGCCAGCGTGGCTGGAGGGAATCTCCATGGAGGCCTTGTCGGACTCCACCGTGATCAGGCTCTGCTCCACCTTGATCGTGTCGCCGGGCTTGACCAGCACCTCGATCACGGCCACTTCCTTGAAGTCGCCGATATCGGGGACCTTCACATCCAGGAGCGCCATCTGCGTCACCTCACAACAGAATGCGACGGAAGTCGCTCAGCACCTGCCCCAGGTACGCGTTGAAACGCGCAGCTGCGGCGCCATCGATCACCCGGTGGTCCCAGGTCAGGGACAGCGGCAGCATCAGACGGGGCACGAATTCCTTGCCGTTCCATACCGGCTCCATCTGGCTCTTGCAGACGCCCAGGATGGCCACCTCCGGTGCGTTGATGATGGGCGTGAAATAGCGCCCACCAATGCCGCCCAGGCTGGAAATGGTGAAGGTGGCGCCGCTCATGTCGGCAGGCCCGAGCTTGCCCTCGCGCGCCTTCTTGGCCAGTTCGCCCATCTCCTGACTGATCTGCAGAACACCCTTTTGGTCGGCATTCTTGACCACGGGCACCACCAGGCCGTTGGGCGTGTCGGCCGCGAAGCCGATGTGCCAGTACTGCTTGACGACCAACTCCTCGCCATCCAGCGAGCTGTTGAACTCGGGGAACTTCTTGAGCGCGGCCACGCAGGCCTTGATCAGGAAGGCAAGCATCGTGACCTTCACGGCACCTGCACCGCTGGCCGACTTCGCGCTCTTGTCGTTTTCCTGGTTGATGGCCACCCGGAAGGCTTCGAGATCGGTGATGTCGGCGTCGTCATGGTTGGTGACGGCAGGGATCATCACCGCGTTGCGCAAGAGGTTGGCGCCGCTGATCTTCTTGATGCGGCCCAGTTCCTTGCGCTCGATGGGCCCAAACTTCGCAAAGTCGACCTTGGGCCAGGGGATGAGGCCCAGCGCCTCACCACCGCCACCGGCCGGCACCTTGGCAGCCTGTGCGGCCGTTTGCAGCGCACCGGCCATCACCGACCGGGTGAAGGCCTGCACATCGGCTTGGGTGATGCGACCCTTGGCCCCACTGCCCTTGACTTCAACCAGGGGCACGCCGAGCTCGCGGGCGAATTTGCGCACCGAGGGTGATGCATGGGGCAGACCCTTGGGGGTCGTCGCGGTCGGGTTGTGGGCGCTTGGAGCCGATGGAGCGGCATGCGCGGTG